>JAOZUW010000059.1:0-772 GCA_029938465.1 Bacteroidales bacterium
TGAAAAAAATAAAAATTGTATTTATTCTTTTTTTCTTACAAGCGCTATTATTTGGATTTATAGGTTGTTCAAAGGAGGAAAAACCCAATCAGAAACCAAGTATAAATTTGAACTTGGATACTGAAGGTTTAACCGTTACCATAACAGGAAGTATTAAAGATTCTGATGGTTTAATAGCTGAAGTATTAATAGATTGGGGTGATGGTAAAAATGATATCATTAAAGATGATGATTTTGAAAATTTCAAGAAAAATCATCAATATTCAAATCCAGGATCTTATCACATTTTAATGAGAGTAATAGATAACAATGAAGAAAACGTCAGTAAATCCTTTGATGTCTTGCTTGATTTTGAGGAGGTGGTTTTGGATAATATAAAGGAGAGCATGTTTAAGACTTCTGACCATGAATATCTTATTTTAACTATAAACCTGCATACCTATCAGGAAGATCAACAAAATAGAAAACTGAATATGTTGATGGAAGTGATAGCTAAAATGGATATTGATTTTATTAACCTTCAGGAATGTGCACAGCATAAATTGGCAGCTATATCAGAAGGTATTATTCGTGTTGATAATATGGCCTTAATCATATCAAATGAGCTAAAAGACAACTACAATATGGAGTATGATTTTGTATGGAATTGGTCGCATTATGGATGGTCCGTTTGGGAAGAGGGTGTTGCTATTTTGACAAAGTATCCTTTAATTGATTCTGAAGATAAATATATATCATCAAGTACATCTGTAAATAATATAACATCAAGAAA
>JAOZUW010000059.1:782-17414 GCA_029938465.1 Bacteroidales bacterium
GAAAAGTTATTTATGGATCATATCAAATTCCGGAAGGTATTATCAATATTTTTTCAACACATACGCATTGGCGTACTTCAGAAACTGATGGAGAACAAAATAATCAGATAAATAATATTCAACTTATGGTTGACGAGAAAGAAGTATTAAATACTGTTGAAGCCTCTTTTGTTTGTGGTGATTTTAATGTTAACCCAACTAGTGATGATCCATGGAGCGAAGGTTATCTTACTATGATTAACAATGGGGAGTATATTGATTCTTTTCTGGAAATTTATCCTGATGCCAATAACAAACCTGCTCAAAGTATATACAATACCATAGGTGGTACTTATCCGGGTAGAATAGATTACGTATTTATGAAAAGCAATACTCATTTTAGAGTAATGGATTCACAAATCGTTTTTACAAATGATGTTGCAGGAGAAATATCAGATCATTTTGGTATGCTCACTAAAGTGCAATATATCTCAAAATGAGATCAAAGAAATTATTGCTTTTGGAAATTGCTACGGCTTTTGATGTGAATTATAAAGCAAGCGCTATGCAAACATTAACCTATAATTTATTATTAGGTGCAAAACTAAAGAAATCACATTCCGAGGATTTGCAAAACCTACCCATTCCGGTTACGTTCATAATCAACAAAGATGGAATTATTTCTTGGCGACAATTTGATCCTGATTATAAGAATAGATCATCAGTAAAAGATATTCTTAATGCTTTGAAAAGTAGAAATTCATTACAGATAAATAAATGAAGAATTATTGCAGTAAAATAATTATCTTTGAAGTAGTATAATGCAATATTATTGGTAAAAGCTGTTAAGACCAAATTATTGATTAGAAATATTTTTGTTATGAAGAATTTCTTTTTTCTTTTTCTTGTAAGTGTTTTTATTAATACTGCACAATCCCAAGTGATGTTTTTAGGTTTTGAACAAGAACAATGTGCAACTGAACTAAATTACTCCATTTATAATTTTAATTGTGGGGCTCATACCTGGGGATATAGGATTCTTAGAGGTGATAATATTGTTTATGAACGTGATTGCCCAGGACCAATCGGTGAAGGTTATGGTGCAAGCCAGTTAAGGTTTATAAATGATTCCACAGGATTTCTTATTGAATATGTTTCTTTGGATGGAGGTGGAGGTGCCCTTACAACTATTAGAAAGACAACCGACTATGGTTATACGTGGAGTTTTTTTACCTCAACTTTTTTTCAGTTTGGGCCTCCACGATTTATAGCATATTATGTATTAAACAAAGATGAAATTGTTTGTATAGCTGCTCCTGAATGCTATCAACCCAAGATAGGATATGTTATTATTGATGATGTTGTAGATTCAGTTGATAACGATACTACATTATACTTTAATAAAACCTATTCTTCGGATTGCGGTATCGATACATTAGATTTTAAAGTTAAGTGGAGTGGAGATACCGTAAGCTATGAAATAGTACTTAATTTTGAAAATACATCAACATCAACATTAAACCAGAATGATTTGCGAGTATATCCTAATCCGGTTGGTGATATATTATACTTTGAGTTAAAGGATAAAAACAGAGTTGTAAAAAGAATTGATATTTATAATTATTTGGGGCAGAAAGTAAGGACTATTGAGGATTTAATGTCAAATCAAATAAATATAAAAGATTTAAAAAGCGGATTCTATTTTATTAAAATAACAATTAAAAATACGGAAACCACTATTAAAATAATGAAGATATGAAAAGTATAATAATTAGCATTATTTTTTGTTTCACAGTAGCGCTGTCAAATGCACAAGAATGGGTTCCCTCAAATGGAATTTCTGATAAAATCGTTAGAACAATAATTTCTTACAATGCTGATACTTTACTAGCTGGTGTGGACGAAGATGGCATATATATATCTTATGATAATGGGGATAATTGGAGTCAATTTGCTTTAAATGGGTATTCTGTTTATTCATTGGTGAAAATAGATACGATTATTATTGCCGGAACATATGGAAATGATATTCATAAATCCACATTAACAAATCCTAATTGGACAATTATTCCAATGGATGATTTAATTATTAACACCTTAGCTCTACATAATGATACCCTATTTGCATGTACTTATGGCGATAGTGGTCCAGGAGCAGTGTATTTTTCAACAGATATAGCAGAAACTTGGAGCCATTTTGTAAATGCATCACCCTATGTTTTTTTAGATATTGATTTTAGTCCTCAGGGTAGAGTTTTTGTCACGACTCCTTACGGTTCTTATTACTCAGATAATCAATCTCCTTGGATTCAGACAAGTGGATATGGAAGTACAGTAAGAACTGTAAATTATTTGGGGAATGATTCTGTTATTTATGGAACGGATTTTGGGGTGTTTCTATCAACCGATAATGGAATATCAATGCAGCAATTAGATTGGTATAATATGTCGAAAGTATATCATTTAGATGATACTATTTATGTTTCAACAACTGATCCAAGTTTGTATTATACTTCTCAAATAGGCTCAAATTGGGTAAATATGAATTTTGATGAATATGCCCTTGTGATGATTAAATCTGGAGAAAGATTGGTTGCAGGAACAGAAAACGGAGTATTTATCTTTCCAGGAACCTCAACACAGGTTTTTCATAGTGCCACATTACCTAAGGATAATATTTTTCCAAATCCAGTTTCAGATATACTGATTATTGAAAATTTTGATAATAATCATTATAAAATAGAAATATTTAATATAGATGGACAATTGGAATTAAAAGAGTTTGATAATATCAAAATTAATGTAACCAATTTGAAATCAGGTTTGTATTTTTATAAAATATCATCAGATAAAAAATATTATACAGGAAAGTTTATAAAAATCTAATTCATCCAAATAATCCCATCTGTTTTTTATAAATTTGTATTGAGTTAGAGGATAAGGAAAATGAGTACAGAAACTGCTATAAAATTTAGCATCTTTGGAAGATTAAAAAAAAATATATAAAAGAAATTGTGATTGATGCAAAAAGCCTCCACTATATAAATAGTAGAGGCTTTCGATATTTTAAGATCTATTCTTCTACTAATAGAATAAATGTCGGTTATCAGTAATGTCAGATTGCTTTTCAAGTGCGCTATACAATTTGAAATTCACACTAGATACAAAACGACTACTCATTTGAATAGCAGTAGCTTCGTAATTATTTTTTGCAGGAGACTGACGGTAATCCAAAGCATGCATCATAAATACAGCAGTGCTTCCTTTTACAGGGCCTAAGGTGTTTCCTGCTGCCATAGAAACAGCAGCGCCTATAATACTAGGATCTGGACCAAAACCAGGAATGCTTGAAGTGCCAAATGTTACAGTGGTGGTGTCAATAGCAGTGTTTAATTCTGCTGCTAACTTCACCAATTGTGTTTTATTGGCGGAGGCATTCATTTTTTCTATAATACGTTCAGCTTTCAAAGTATTTCTTACAGCAGAGGAAATGTTTTGTTTCACATCTTCTAAAGTGGCATACTCATCAGCTTTTATTTTTGTAAGAGTAGTCACTAAATAGCTACCATTCATATCAAATAGCTCCAAATCACCAACAATGCGGACTTGCTTATAGGCCCAAATAATAATCTGACGACCTTGTTTTTGACCAGGGATATCTTCTTGCATAGCACTTAAACTATTCATCATTCGCTTGCTAAGATCCATTTCTTTAACCACATCGTCAAAATTGTTTGTTTTACATTTGCTGGCAAATTCGTTTGCTTTTACATATACTTCTTGATAGGTTTGGTTACTAGGAGTAATAGCACGATCAATCATAGCTACTTTAACTTTTTCTGAGATATCTTTTTTACCATCAATTCTAATAATATGATATCCAAAAATAGTTTCTACTAAAACAACAGATCCTTTTTTATTTTCTATTACTGCTTGGTTGAATTCAGGAACCATTTGTCCGTCGGGGAACCAATCGTAATGACCTTTATTTTGTTTCACACCACCATCATCAGATAATGCAATAGCCAATTCTTCAATTTTCTTAGGATTTCTTTTGACTACTTTTAAAAGGCTATCAGCTAGTTGTTTAGCTTGAGGCTTAATGCGTGTGATATTTTCAGCTGCTCTGGTAGCTCCAGCATAGGCAATTAAAATATGAGAAGCTTTTAATGAATCAGGGCGTTCTTCTTTTTCTAAAAGAATAGCTGTATGATAAGCATTATTACTTAAATAAGGTTCAACAGTAGCCCCAGGCTCTCCATTAAACATAGCATCGCTTATTTGTAATGGTAGCTCACCAGTTTTATACCATCTGTCAATGTGTTTTACATCAGAAACAGAATTTGTAAATACAGCAACTTCATTTAAAGCTACAGTTTTCATCTCATCGTAATACTCATTAAATTTAATTTTTTGAGATTGACGATCGTCAGCTGTAGGTTTAACATTAAAAACAACATAATCAATGTCGCGTGTTTCGCTTTGTTTAAAATCTTCTTTATGCTCGTCGTAATACTTTTGATAATCAGCATCGGTAGGTTCTACCTCACCATCAGGAATAGAAGAGTATAGCTGAGCTACATATTGTAATTCAGTTTCAGAAGTTTTTCTGTTATCTTCCATTTTTGCAAACTCTGTAGGAAGGTAATATGCTTTAGCAATAAGGTTATTGAATTTTGTATTCAATTGATCTTCTTTAACTGCTTTTTCAAATTCTATCCATTGAATTTGGTTATCTCTTGGCATTTGATCCAGATTTTGTAGATACTGAAGAACCAATTCACGTTTGTATTGTCCCGTGTTTGGATCTTTAAAATACTGCAAGATATAACGATGTGGATTTTCTCCTTGTACTAATTCAAATAACTCTTCAGAAGTAACAGTTAGTCCTAATTCTTCTAGTTCTTTTTGAATAATGATTTCTTTCACCATTCTGTTCCAAGTGCTTTGCTTGATACGGAATACTTCTGCTGAAGTAAGATTTAGTTTTTGAGAATTTGTTTTATCAGTTTCAATAGCTTTTTCTACTTCTAAGCTAAAATCTCTATATGAAATTTCTTCTTCATCAACTATACCTATATTTACAGCTTCTCTTGTTTGTCCTTTAAAAAGGTCGCCTAAAATAAAGGCGCCTAATGCAATACCAATGATTGCAACGAGTAATCCGTAGTGTTTTCTTATTTGTCCTATTGCGGCCATAAACTTAAATATTTATTTTTTTACAAGCCGCAAATGTACAACAGATTAGATAAATTAAAAATATTTTTCTTTTATTTTTTTTAGTCCTTAGTTGAGATGCTTTTTCAGGAATTAATCAACAGTTTTTTGTTGAATTCTTTGGGCTTGAATTTCGGAAATATTAGGGATTATTTCTTTTGTTTTTTCAATAAGTTAAACTTGTCCCAATCAAGCCCAACAGTGAACTTTTTACGGTATTCTTGAATATCATCAGCCGATAATACAATAGTTTGAATAGAAGCTATATCTTCCACTTCTTCCGAAATCCATTCTCCTTTAGGTTCAATAACCCCTGAAAAACCAGCATGTGGAGTGCCATTGTCATCTTTTCCAATACGATTAACACCTATAACATACGATTGATTTTCTATAGCACGAGCTACCAATAAGGATTTCCAAGCATAAGCTCTGGCTTTTGGCCAATTAGCTATATAAATAAGCAAATCATAATCGTATTTCCCTTTGGTGAAGTTGTTTTTCGCCCATACAGGGAAACGTAGATCATAGCATATCAAAGGTTTGATTTTCCATCCTTTTAGCTCTACAATTATACTTTCCTCTCCAGCAGAAAAGCGAAGATGTTCGTTGCCAAGGCTAAAAAGATGTCTTTTATCGTAGTATTCGAAACTTTTATCGGGAGCTACCCAGTATAATCGGTTATAATAATTGTTATTTTCATATACAATCATACTTGCTGTAATGAAAGTATCTTTTTGAGCTGCCATTTTCTGAAGCCACTTTAAGCTATTTTCTGCCACGCCTTCAGCAATTTCCTGTGGTTGTACTACAAAGCCAGTATTAAACATTTCGGGTAGTACTATTAAGTCGGTAGCTTGGGTAATAGCATTTATTTTTTGCTCAAAATGAGCAATATTGGCTCGGTCATCTTTCCAAAATAGATGATCCTGAATAAAACTAATTCTTAAATCTTGCATAATAGTTCTGCTGCTTTTTCTAAAGTTTCCTCAGTTTTGGCAAAACAAAAACGCAACATTTGATGATCTTCTTTTTTGTGGTAAAAAGCAGAAACAGGTACCGAAGCTACTTGATGTTCTTTTATCAAATATTCAGCAAATTCCATTTCTTTTTTATCACTGATAGCTGAGTAATCCAGAACTTGGAAATAGGTACCATGGGAAGCGATTGGTTTAAATTTGGAATTTTTCACAAGATCTAGAAAGTAATCTCTTTTCTTTTGATAAAACTCACCTAAATGTATGTAGTTATTTTCATCTTCCAGATAGTCTGCTATGGCATATTGAATAGGCGTATTTACTGCAAAGACAATAAACTGATGTGCCTTGCGAAATTCTTTCATAAGGCTTTCCGGACCAACTGCATAACCCATTTTCCATCCTGTGGCATGAAAAGTTTTCCCAAAACTTGCTACAACAATACTCCGATCAGCTAAGCCATGATACGCTGAAATGCTGTAGTGTTTTTTATTGTCGAAAATGAGATGTTCATATACTTCATCACTTAAAATAATAATATCCGTATTTTTAGTAAGTCGATAAAGCTCATCTAAATCTTTTTTCTTCAATGTAGTACCAGTAGGATTATGTGGTGAATTGATAATGATCATTCTGGTTCGGTTAGAAATCATTCTAGATACTTCTTGCCAATCAATATGATAATCAGGGAGTTTTAGCTGGGCATATTTTACTATACCATTGTTAAGCTTTATTGCTGGTGAATAAGAATCATAGGCGGGTTCGAAAATAATTACTTCATCTTCATCTTTTACAAAAGCCGAAATAGCGGTATACAAAGCTTGTGTAGCTCCTGCAGTTACTGTAATCTCTGTTTCAGGATTATATTCTTTATCATGAGATTTGCGTATTTTTTCAGCAATTCTTTCACGGAGAATAGGTAAGCCTGGCATGGGGGCATATTGATTATAACCTTTGCGCATATATTTGGCTATCAGATTTATCAAATCTGGTGAAACAGGGAAGTCAGGGAAGCCTTGCGATAAGTTTATGGCCTTATTATCTATAGCTAATTTAGACATAACAGCAAAAATAGAAGTGCCTACACCTGGCAGTTTTGTGGTTATTGAACCATTAAAAGATTTCATCTCGTTTTTTTATAAGTCTCCAAAGATACTAATAACATAAGTTTGATATAAAAAAAATATAGAAAGTTAGTAAAAGTCATTTAGAGTGCACAAAAAAAGCCATCTCATTACTATAATGAGATGGCTTTAAGCTCTTTTAAAGGATATTATAATCCTAATTTTTTCTTCACTAAAGGAAGAATATCAATACCAGATTTGTAAAGCAAAATTTGTTCATTACCATTAATGATATAGGTAAAGCCATTTTCTTTAGCTACTTCTTCAATAGCTGCTTGTGCTTTTTTAATTAGTGGTTCTGTAAGCTCCAACTGTTTGTTTTGGATATCATATTGTGCTTGTTGATTAAAAGCTTCAATACGACCTTGAAGATCCATAATTTCTTTTTCTTTAGTTTGGCGAATAATCTCAGACATGGTAGCTTGATTAGCCTGATAGTCATTTATTTTCGACTCATACTCACTTTGCATAGAAGTAAGTTGCGCCTCTAAGCCAGCTACATAAGTTTCTAAGTTTTTATTCATCTCATCTTGGCCAGGTAATACAGCCAAAAGAGCTTGAAAATCAATATGACCTATTTTAAGGCCTGTTTGTGCAGATGCATTTAAGCTAAACGCTGCAAATAATACTACTACAAATAGTTTTAAGGTATTCTTCATCTCTAAATTAATTAGTTTTCAAATATTAGACAATTTTCAAAAAATTGTGAGGCGCAAATGTATTGAAATAATTGAAATTATCGAACAGTAAAATGTTATTTTTTTTTGGAATTAAGTTTCTTTAACGAATAAGGTATTATTTTTTTATTAAATGATTGCTTTGAGAGGGGACTAAAATATTTTTTTATTAGGTGTGTCTTGTATTTTAGCTTTGAAAAAATGGAATGCCACTCGTATGTGTATGATACTATATACAAAGATATTAAGATCTAGTACTAAGATCTAAATTATTATCCTTTCCTGAAAAAATTCGTCAAAAAAAACAAAATTATGGATACAAGTATTATGCAAGCATAAGTGTTTCTGAATCATTCTGTTGAATATATTCTAATCAAACTCAAAAGTATTTGTAATAAATCCAAATAAACTTCAATTTCTGTTGAATATCAACAGTTTTGGATATAAAAAAATGATGTACCTTTAGCAAAAAAAAAGTAAAATATTTTTGCATATATTGTTTTATAATTAACAATAAAGAAATATTTTTGCCGCATAATAAATAATTATTTTAAACATATTAAATATGACACCTACACATATTGAGCATATTGGAATTGCTGTAAAAAATTTGGAGGAAAGCATAGCTTATTACGAAAAAGTATTGGGTTTGAAATGCTATGCCGTGGAAGAAGTGACTGATCAAAAAGTGAAAACTGCTTTTTTTATGGTTGGACAAACAAAAATCGAATTATTAGAGGCTACTTCTGAGGAAAGCCCAGTAGCTAAATTTGTTGAGAAAAAAGGCCCTGGTATTCACCATATTGCTTTTGCTATGGATGATGTAGCTACCTCGCTTAAAGAAGCTGAAGAAAATGGAGTAAGATTAATTGACAAAGAGCCACGAGCCGGTGCCGAAGGCTTACGTATTGGATTTTTGCACCCTAAATCTACAGGAGGAGTGCTTACAGAGTTTTGTGGTAAAAAGTAAATAATTTTTATAGACATTAGGATTGTTAGTTGATGTCTTTAATAGTAAGAAAATAATATTCGTTTTGTGGTTTAGCTGCTTAGCGAGAAACAATAAAAGTAAAAATAATGGCTAATCAAGAGAAAATAGATCTGCTGATTAAGAAAAGAGAAGAGGCAGCTTTAGGTGGTGGCATAAAACGAATTGAGTCACAACACGCCAAAGGAAAATTTACTGCAAGAGAAAGAATAGATATGCTTCTCGATGAAGGTAGTTTCGAAGAGTATGATATGTTTGTTACTCACCGAAGCACAAATTTTAATATGGATAAGTCGCATATTCTTGGCGATGGAGTAATAACTGGACACGGTACTATCGATGGTAGAGTGGTATATATATACTCGCAGGATTTTACGGTTTTTGGTGGTTCATTATCTGAGACTTTTGCATTAAAAATATGCAAAATAATGGATATGGCTATGAAAGTTGGCGCACCAATTATTGGTATTAACGATAGTGGAGGTGCTCGAATTCAAGAAGGAGTAAACAGTTTGGCTGGATATGCTGAAATTTTTCAGCGAAATATTATGGCTTCAGGGGTAGTACCTCAAATTAGTGCCATTTTTGGCCCATGTGCCGGTGGTGCTGTATACTCTCCTGCGCTCACTGATGTTGTTATTATGAGTGAAAAATCAAGTTATATGTTTGTAACTGGTCCAAAAGTAACCAAAACAGTGACTGGCGAAGATATTTCCATTGATGATTTGGGTGGCGCTGATGTGCATACTTCCAAATCGGGTGTAGCACATTATAAAGCTGAAGATGAAGAGGAAGGTTTGATGATTATTAGAAAAATGTTGGAATACCTGCCTAATAATAATATGGAAGATCCTATTCAAACTTCTTGTAGCGATCCTTTAGATAGAATTGATGATGGTTTGAATGATATCATACCGGAGAATCCTAATCAACCTTATGAAATGAAAGAGGTGATATGGAGTATAGTGGATGATAATGAGTTCTTTGAGTTCCAACGACATTATGCTAAAAATATCATTACAGGTTTTGCCAAATTTAATGGTGTTCCTACTGCTATTGTTGCCAATCAACCCAATTATTTAGCAGGCGTTTTAGATATTAATGCCAGTAGAAAAGCGGCTCGTTTTGTTCGCTTTTGCGATGCTTTTAATGTCCCTATATTAACTTTAGTAGATGTTCCGGGCTTTTTGCCAGGAAGCAGGCAAGAGCATGAAGGTATTATTACTCATGGAGCTAAATTAATGTATGCCTATGGTGAAGCAACAGTACCTAAAGTTACAGTAACGCTACGTAAATCGTATGGAGGTGCTCATGATGTAATGAGTTCTAAGCAGTTGCGTGGCGATGTGAATTATGCATGGCCAACAGCTGAGATTGCTGTTATGGGAGCCAAAGGAGCAGTGGAAGTATTGGAAGGAAAGAAACTAGCGGGTTTATCGCCCGATGAAGCAGCTAAATATGCTCAGGAAAAAGAAGATGACTACAAAGAGCAGTTTGCCAATCCATATAATGCAGCTAGATATGGCTATATTGATGATGTGATAGAGCCTCGAAATACTCGTTTTAGAGTACTTAGAGCTTTTAGAACTCTTACAAATAAAAAGGATATGAATCCTCCTAAGAAGCATGGTAATATTCCTTTATAAAACTGTTTAATTATGAAATTGTTAGATTATATTTTAATATCTAGTATCTGGGAGTTTGCCATTACAGTAACAGTAATTGGTTATCTTATAGTTCTTTTAGCTTTAATCTTTTTATTCTTTGTGTATTTATTAATTCCAAAGGCGTTGGACTTTTATACACGTGCTAAATTACGTAGAGCAGGAAAAAAAGAATCAGAAGAAAGTACTATTTCTCATTCAGGTGAGGTGAATGCAGCTATTAGTATGGCCATTTATTTATGCATGAGTGAACGACATGATATTGAAAGTGGGAAGATTACAGCAAAAAAACTCTCTAAGCGGTATTCTCCCTGGAGTTCGAAGATATACACAATTATGGGTGGATTAAACTCAAGATTTTAAAAAAAACAAAAATGAAATCATATAAATTTAAAATACGTGGTCACGAGTATGAAGTGGAAATCAATAATGTTGAAGGTAACTTATTTGATATTGATGTGAATGGTACTTCTTATAAAGTGGAATTGGATAGGGAGGTTTCCAAAACAAAAACACCAACTTTAGTTCGGAAAGTTGTACCTACTCATAAAACAATAAAGAAGAAAGTAGGCAATTCGATAATTAAAGTAAAATGTCCTTTGCCTGGAAATATCATGACTATTTTTGTAAAAGTTGGCGATCGGATTAGTAAAGGAGATAAGCTTTTGGTTTATGAAGCTATGAAAATGGAAAACCAAATTGTGGCGGAGAAAGATGGTACTATTTCGTCGATAAAAGTAAATGTGGGCGATAGTGTTTTGCAAGATGATGTATTATTAGAAATGAAATAGAGATGGCTTTACGAAAACTTTTTACTCTTATAGCTGCAATTGCTATAATAGCTATGATTTCAAGTAGTTTTAAACTCTACGAGAAACCTGATAATAGTATCCAACAAAGTGAACAGACTGTAGCTGTACAAGATATGGGTGTAGATGAAAGTGAAGCTGGGGGTATTGCCGGATTGAAAAAATTCTATCAATATTCAGGCTTTGCAAATGCCACTGCAGGTCACTTTGTGATGATTTTGGTAGGATTGTTTTTCATTTTTCTGGCTATACGTTACGATTATGAACCTTTATTGCTTATACCCATTGGAGTAGGAATACTTATTGGTAATATTCCTTTTGTAGAGGGAGTTGGTCTTAAGTTGGGAATTTATGAGGATGGAAGCGTGATGAATTATTTGTATAAAGGAGTAACACTAGGAATATACCCTCCGCTTATATTTTTGGGTATTGGCGCCATGACTGATTTCTCCTCTCTTATCTCTAATCCAAAATTAATGCTTTTAGGTGCAGCAGCACAAATAGGTATTTTCTTAACTTTTCTGGGGGCTATAGCACTTGGCTTTAATCCTCCTGAGGCTGGAGCTATCGGTATTATTGGTGGAGCAGATGGACCAACAGCCATTTTCCTTTCCTCAAAACTGGCCAATGGAGTAAACCTTTATAATGGAGAAACAGTGCTGAATTTAATAGGTCCTATAGCTATTGCAGCCTATTCTTATATGGCTTTGGTTCCTGTGATTCAACCACCTATTATGCGATTACTGACTAATGATAAAGAAAGAGTTATAAAAATGAAACCCCCAAGAGTAGTTCCGAAATTAGAAAAGATTTTATTTCCAATTATTGGATTGCTGCTTACAGGTTTCATCTCTCCCAGTTCTTTACCACTTTTAGGAATGCTTTTCTTTGGTAATTTACTTAAAGAGAGTGGTTATACTAAGCGCTTGGCCGATACTGCTCGTAATTCGATGATTGATATTGTGACTATTTTATTGGGTGTTACAGTGGGAGCTTCCACACAAGCTACTGTATTTTTAAAGGATACTTCTTTAATGATTTTCGGTTTAGGTGCGGCCTCTTTTATTATTGCCACAGCAGGAGGTATTATGTTTGCAAAGTTTATGAATATTTTCCTGTCTAAGGATGATAAAATAAATCCATTAGTGGGTGCTGCCGGAGTAAGTGCAGTACCTGATAGTGCCAGAGTAGTGCAAAACGAAGGACTAAAATATGATTCTTCTAATCATTTGCTAATGCATGCTATGGCTCCCAATGTGAGTGGTGTAATAGGATCAGCAGTTGCAGCGGGTATTTTGCTCAGCTTTTTATCTTAGATTTTGAGTTTTAGTATTGCGAAAAACCTCAACTATTATCAATAGTTGAGGTTTTTTAATGTCTTTTTCTCACAGGTTTTTTATTGATAATAAGGGCTTTCCTTTGACTGTATTTAAATAATAAAATATTTAATATTTATTATGCTTACATAATAAAATGATTTTGTAAATTTGTCACAGATTTATAAATTATTTGCCCATCAAAATAGTTTATATGATCAATTAAATCCAACGACCTATAAATAAATATATTACATATAATTAAAGGATCATTTAATGAAACCAGAAAATTCAACAATAATTTACACACATGCAGATGAAGCGCCAGCATTGGCTACCTATTCATTATTGCCTATAGTAAATGCATTTGCAAAAGCGGCCAATATTACCGTAGAAACCAGAGATATTTCTTTAGTAGGAAGAATTCTTGCCAATTTCCCTGAAAACCTAACTGATAAACAGAAAAAAAATGATGATTTAGCTTTTTTAGGCGAGTTGGTAAAAGAAAGTAATGCCAATATTATTAAATTACCTAATATTAGTGCTTCTATTCCACAATTAAAAGCTGCTATTAAAGAGCTGCAAGATAAAGGCTTTAATATTCCTGATTACCCTGAAGATGCTACTTCGGAGGACTCTAAGGAGCTTAAAGAAAGATTTGCTAAAGTGCTAGGCTCAGCTGTAAATCCAGTTTTACGTCAAGGAAATTCCGATCGTAGAGTGGCGCCGTCAGTAAAGGAGTTTGCTCAAAAACATCCTAAGAAATTAGGTGCTTGGTCTGCTGATTCAAAATCGCATGTTGCCTGGATGAAAGAAGGCGATTTTTATGGTAACGAGAAATCGCATACTTTTAATAATGAAACAGATATAAAAATAGAGCTGGAAGATAAAAACGGTAATATTGAAATTCTAAAAGAAAAATTACATATACTACAAGGCGAAGTTTTTGATGGCACATTTATGAGTGTTAAAGCTTTAAGAAAATATATTGAAGAAGAATTACAAGTAGCAAAAGAAAAAGATCTACTATTTTCAGTTCATTTGAAAGCCACCATGATGAAAGTGTCTGATCCTATCATGTTTGGTCACTTTGTATCGGTTTTCTTTAAAGAGGTGTTTGAAAAACATGAAGTGGTTTTTGAAAGTATAGGTGTTAATGCCGATTTGGGCTTGGGAGACTTATATAGCAAAATAAAAAACCTTACTGCTGAGCAGCAAAGTGAAATAGAAAATGATATAAAAGCGGTTTATAAAAACCGTCCGGCTTTAGCCATGGTTAATTCAGATAAAGGGATTACTAATCTTCATGCCAGCAACGATATAATTATTGATGCAAGTATGCCAGTGGTTATTCGTGATTCTGGAAAAATGTGGGGTGCTGATAACAAATTACATGATACCAAAGCAATGGTTCCTGACAGATGCTATTCTGAATGGTATCAAGAAGGCATTAAATTCTGCAAAAAGAATGGTGCTTTTGATCCTTCAACAATGGGAAATGTATCTAATGTGGGATTGATGGCTCAAAAAGCCGAAGAATATGGCTCTCACGACAAAACTTTTAAGATCTCTACTGCAGGAACTGTGCGATTGATAGATAGTAATGGAACAGTATTGATGCAACATGAGGTTGAAGAAGGTGATATTTGGCGAGGAAGTCAAGTGAAGGACTTGCCAGTTAAAGATTGGGTAAAGTTAGCTGTGAATAGAGCCAAAGCTACAGGAAGCCCTGCTATTTTCTGGTTAGATAGAAATAGAGCTCACGATGCTGAAATCATGACTAAGGTGAATTTGTATTTAAAAGATCATGATACTAAAGATCTTAAAATAGAGATAATGGAGCCAGTAGAGGCTATGAGGTTTACTTTGAAACGAGTAAAAGAAGGTTTAGATACTATCTCGGTAACTGGAAATGTATTTCGTGATTATTTAACTGATTTATTTCCAATTCTAGAGCTAGGAACTTCTGCTAAAATGCTTTCCATTGTTCCTTTACTTGCAGGCGGCGGATTATTTGAAACAGGTGCAGGTGGTTCTGCTCCTAAACATGTTCAGCAATTTGAAGAAGAAGGTCACTTGCGTTGGGATTCTTTAGGTGAATACTTAGCTCTAACTGTTTCTTTGGAAGATCTAGGTGTTAAAACAAATAATAAGAAAGCTCTTATTGTAGCTAAAACTTTAGATCAAGCCGTTTCTTCAGTGTTGAATAATGGAAAATCGCCAAGTCGTAAAGTAAATGAAATAGATAATAGAGGTGGCCATTTTAACTTGGCTTTGTATTGGGCACAGGCTTTGGCTAATCAAAATGATGATCTTGAACTTCAAGAGCATTTTTCATCTGTGGCACAAGAACTTAATAATAAAAAACTAAGCATAGAAAACGAACTTATTGATGCACAAGGGAAAGCTATGGATATTGGCGGTTATTTTATGCCAAATCCACAATTAGCCGAGGAAGCTATGCGGCCGAGTAAAACATTAAATAACATTATTGATGCTATTTAATGTTTGACCATAAAGAAAAAAAATAATTTTTAATATAAACATCAAAAAAACTATAAAATGTCAGATTTAAAAAACCTATTGTACGACAAAATCGAGGCACATAGACCCAGAGTAACTAATCTTTTAAAAAACTATGGCGACAAAAAAGTAGCCGATGTAACAGTGGCGCAGATTATTCAAGGTATGCGTGGAATTAAAAGTTTGGTAACCGATATTTCTTACCTCGATCCAAATGAAGGTATTCGTTATCGTGGATACACACTTCCCGAAGTATTCGAGAAATTGCCAAAGGCTCCTGGTGCCGAAATGCCCTATGTAGAAGGATTATACTATTTGCTTTTAACAGGCGAAGTCCCAAGTGATAGCCAAGTAGCCGATGTGATTAATGATTTTAGCAACCGAAGAATTTTACCTCGTTATGTTTATGAAGTAGTGGATTCTTTCCCTTGCTGCTCTCATCCTATGGCTATATTCTCTTCTGCTATTATGACTATGCAAAGAGAATCATTCTTTAATAAAAAGTATAATGCTGGTCTTAATAAAATGGACTATTGGGATTCTACTTATGAAGATTCTATGAATTTGATAGCTAAACTTCCTGAAGTTGCTGCTTATATTTATGCTAAATTATATAAAGATGGTGTTAGAATTCAGTCGAATCCAGCCTTAGATTTTGGTGCTAACTTTGCGCATATGATGGGCATTGATAAACCTTATGACGATGTTTCACGTATGTATTTTATTGTTCATGCTGACCATGAAAGTGGTAACGTAAGTGCACATACAGGTCACTTGGTGGCTAGTTCATTATCTGATGTTTATTTGGCTACTTCTGCTATGGTTAATGGTTTAGCTGGACCCCTTCATGGATTAGCTAATCAAGAAGTATTGCGTTGGTTGATGGAGATGAGAGAAAAAATGGGTGGCCAGCTTCCAAACGAAGACGAAATGAAACAATTTGTTTGGGATACGCTAAATTCTGGTCAGGTAATTCCTGGTTTTGGTCATGCCGTATTAAGAAAAACAGATCCTCGTTACCAGATTCAGCACGACTTTTGCGTGAAGAACCTTCCTGATGATGATTTATTTCAATATGTGAAACTACTTTACAAAGTGGTGCCACCAATTTTGGTTGAACAAGGTAAAGCCAAGAATCCTTGGCCAAATGTTGATGCTCAATCAGGAGTTATACAATGGCACTACGGATTAACTGAATTCGATTTTTATACTGTATTATTTGGTATAGGAAGATCATTGGGTGTGCTTTCTAATATTGTTTGGGATAGAGCTTTAGGTTATTCTTTAGAGAGACCAAAATCTATTACTACCGATATGTTAGAAAAAATGGCTGGTGTGAAATAATCAATTCAGATCTATAT
>JAOZUW010000176.1 GCA_029938465.1 Bacteroidales bacterium
CTTATCGTTGGGATGATTGGGAGATTTATCAACTAAGTTATGATGATGAGTTTGGAAAATGGTCTGATAGCTCAACAATAGAACTAGTGAAAGATCCTTGGCTTCCAATGGTGTATTTAGGCATTTTCTTAATGATAGCAGGGGCGCTTTATTTATTTTGGTTCGGGAGAAGGGGATAGGTTTTGAAATGTATAGGATTGTGAAGAATGGTAAAGAATGGTAAAGGATTGTAAGGAGTGGTAAAGGATTGTAAGGAGTGGTAAAGGATTGTAAGGAGTGGTAAAGGATTGTAAAGAATATAAAAGTACTCTCGGCGTAAAAGCGCCTTATTATCACAAGATATTACCATACTGAGTCGAAGTGTGAGTGGAGTCGAAGTGTGAGCGGTTTTATAAGAAATACTAATGGATAGTCTATGGCTTTCCAATAAAAGATAAAATAAAGAATAATGGTTTGGATTAATTTCCCAGTTTATGCACTAATTATCATCACTTTGTGGTTGATTGGATTGGTGTTATTATATATGCAAAATGGAAAGAAAATCTTTTCTTCTTTGGCTGTTGTAAGTCTGGGCTTAGGTATTTTAGTGCTTATATATTTTGTAGCTCAACTGTGGTTTTTGTTGGAGCGTCCTCCTATGCGCACTCTTGGTGAAACTCGATTATGGTATAGTTTATTTTTGCCTATAGTGGGTCTATTTACCTATTACCGCTGGAAGTATAAATGGTTTGTCAGTTATTCTTTTATTTTGGCATCATTATTTTTAGTGCTAAATATTTTATATCCTGAGAATTACAATAAAACACTAATGCCAGCTTTGCGAAGTGTATGGTTTGTGCCACACGTTATTGTATATATTATTTCTTATGCTTTATTGGCTGCCAGTAGTTTGGTGTCCCTTAAAGCACTTTTTCATATTTATATTAAAAAACAAAAAGCAGAGGTAATGGATTTAGCCGATAACTTAGTATATATAGGTTTTGCTTTCCTTACTTTAGGTTTATTATTTGGTGCATTATGGGCAAAAGAAGCCTGGGGGCATTACTGGACTTGGGATCCGAAAGAAACTTGGGCATTACTTACTTGGTTGGTTTATTTAATCTATATTCATCTACGTAGTTTTAAAACTGTAGATCAAACTAAAGCATTATGGGTATTGGCATTGGCCTTTATTGTACTGATAATCTGTTGGTTTGGTGTTAATTATCTGCCTTCGGCTGCCAATAGTGTGCATACCTATACTCAGTAAGAGATTGCTTTTATTATTGTTTTATTATTCTAATGTAATAAACTCTTTATTTGGCTAAGTTTTTTCTTTAATTCTCTATAATCTTTAGTTTTTAAAATAGAGAAAACAAAAAGTCTTAATCTGATAAAAAATCGTCTCACAAAAGCACCACTAATAGAGCATATTATTAATGAAAGAAGATAAATAGGTATAAAATAATATCTAGGTTGTTGTGGGAAGAAATAGTTGTAGATAACCCATTCTATAAAGAAAAATAAAGGGAATAGAACCAGGCTTACTCCAAATTTTATAGAACTTTTAAATTGAGGATCCTTGATAAAGGTCGAGATATAATAAGAAGAGCCAAAAGCGGGAATAATAAAAGCATATGCAATAAAAAGAACAGGAGTTAGTAATAAGAATAATAAACTCTCGGCAAAGGCAGTTATTTTATTATCCTGAACAAACTCATACTTTTCTGTTGTATTTAGTTTTTTACTTTTCTTTAAAAATAGTAAGGTATTCTTATGCAATTGTTCAAATTTTTCTGGAATATTTTTCTGATAGTCTTTAAGCTCTTTTATGGCTTCCTGACTAGTTTCTATTCTATTTTTTGAAGGATCGAATTTTTTCCTAAGAATTTGTGGAGCAAATGAGGTTTGTAGAAAATCAATGCTTTCATAGTATTCATCATTGTCAATGTGAACCATATATTTCTTCATCTCCTCGCTGAGGTCATGTTGCACTTTGTTATAGGCTGAAGCAGGATGTTTTTTATAATCATCGTAGTATTTAGAAAGTGAAAAAGGATGGCCATAAACAATAGACAGAACGCTTTTGTAATCTTGATAATTGGAATATAAAATACCCACAGGAATAATTTTTATATCCATATTATAATCGTTTCCTTCTTCTGTTTGAAAGGCAATACGAGCAAATCCTTTTTTTAAGGTTCTTAAACTATGGGTGCCTTCATGATTGCCCTCTGGGAATATACCAATGCCTAAATTATTTTTGAGCACTTCTGTTGTTTTATCAAAAGTATCTTGGTTTTTTTTCACTTCTCCATGGCCATCTCGAGGACGAAAAACTGGTAAGATTTTTAAGAAATATAAAGCTTCAGCAATAAAACTCTTTTTAAAAATATCAGCCCGAGCTAAGAATACTAAAGGCCGATTAAGACTAAACAAAATAGCCAAAGCATCCATTAATGCATTTTGGTGATTTGGGGTGAATATCAAAGCTCCTTTAGTTGGAATTCGGTCTTGGTGGCTCACTTCTACTTTTTGGTAATAAAAAAAATGATGCCATAGCTTAACTGAATAGGTTAAGAGGGTGTGGGGTAAGGACTTTTGATCTACTTTGTTTATTCCCATTTAATATATTTTATATTTTAGATTTTTTCCAAGGAAGAAATGAAAAAACATTGCTGCCCCAGTAGGTTGCAAGGGTCAATCCAGCAATGATATGCCAAATACCCCACCATGCTGCAATAATCGCCATTCCACCCAATTCAAGTTCAGGAGGGAATATTTTAGGATTAAAAATAAGTACTAAAGCTAAAGCGGAATTTTGTATACCGGTTTCAATACTAATACTTTTTTTATTGGCTAATGAGAGCTTAAAAATACTAGCAAGACTATATCCGGTTACTAAAGCTACCGCATTATGAAGAAGAACAATAAAGAAAATATATTCTATCACATTTAGAAAATGGTTGAAATTTTTAGCTAAAGCCAAAAGAACTATTGCTACAAATATAACTACAGACATTTTTTTAATGATAGGAGCAATTTTTTTAGTGATTTCTGGAAATTTATGATTGAAGAAAATGCCGGATATCAATGGGATGCCAAGTATTAACACAATAGTTTGGAAAACCTGCATGGTGTCTATTTCTATAGGTCGAACCAACTGATTAGCAGCAGTATTTTCATATAAATTAATAACCATTTTTCCCCAAAAAGCAAAATTAAGAGGTGTAAAAATAACAGCCGATATAGTGGCAATAGCAGTAAGGCTTACCGATAGTGCCACATTAGCTTTTGCCATAGAAGAGATAAAATTTGAAATATTACCTCCGGGGCAGGCAGCCACTAAAACCATTCCCAAGGCCATAGTTGGAGTTAAAAAATCTTTTAATGCAAATATGAGTAAGAAAGTAATAAATGGCAATATTAAAAACTGCGAAACAAAGCCAATAATGGCAGGTTTTGGAGAATTGATAATATCTCTAAAATGTTGAATTTTTATTTCTAAAGCTACTCCAAACATTACAAAAGCAATGGCTACATTGAGTGCATGAAGGCTTGATGGGCTGAAATTCAGTGTGATATGATCTAGTGCTTCTATTGTGTCGTTCATAAATATCCCCTTTTAAGCTTGCAAGATACTAAAAGTTTACAATCTTTTCCAAAGTTGTTGAGCTAGTTTTTGTGATTCTAACAGTACCGACTCCTCATCTATTTGACTTATCTTTCTGTCCCTCATTACAAAGCGACCTTGATGGATAAGGTGTTTGATTTGTGAA
Organism: Bacteroidales bacterium; assembly: GCA_029938465.1. GTDB lineage: Bacteria > Bacteroidota > Bacteroidia > Bacteroidales > UBA12170 > UBA12170. Next base: position 3,759 of record JAOZUW010000176.1, read on the forward strand.
TTCTCAAAGCCAAAAAAGAAATGTGAAAGAAAATTTTCTGGTATAATAGGAGTGGGGTTGTCATATTCCATTACTAATAAAGCATTTTTGGTATTGGGATATGTTTTTTCTATATATTTATTTGAATTTCTTAAACGGTGATAAACCTGAAACATATTAATCGGTTCAAAGTTTATTCCTGTAAAATATGCCGTTTGTGCTGAACGAATCATATTGCTGTGCATGCCATCAGTACCTAGCATAATATTATCTCCTAGACCTTGACCATTAAAATAGCCAACTTGGTTATTCAAATTACTCTCAGGGTTTTGAACAATCCAAGCAGGGCTTTTTTTAAGCATTTCTTTTTCTTTATCACTAAGATGAAGACCATGAGCAAATATACTTTTCTGTAATTCTAAAAACCCATATTCTTCTAATCGTTCTACAATTCTTTTTTGATATAAATACTCACAATCAGCTTGATCAGCTATGTCTTCAGCTAGATGTATATGGATTCCGGTATTAAATTCCTTGGCAATCTTTGAAGCTTCTTTTAGGGTATTATTTTCAAGTGTAAAAGAAGCATGTAGCCCAACCAATCCCATATTTTTCTCCAAGAAATTTCTAGTTTCTTTTAAGGATTGTTGACTTATTTTCTGACCATTCCTATCACTAATTTCGTAGCACATTAAACCCTCAATACCAGTATTGTTAAAAGCGGTCTGCATTTTCTCTAAAGAGCCAGCTATTGAAGAAGGCGAGGAATGATGATCAATAACAGAAGCTACACCATTTTTTACAGAAGATATAGCAGTATAATATGCTGATATTTCGTTCATCTCAGCAGTGAGCCCTTTATCAATTTTCCACCAAATTTTTTCTAATATTTCTAGAAAATTCTTAGGAGCTTGTTTTGGTAATGGCATACCTCGAGCCAAGGTGGAATAGGTATGATGATGCCCGTTGGCAAAAGCTTTCATAGCTATCATTCCTTCACAATCTAAAACTTCAGTATACGTAGGGATTTCTTCAAGTTCTATAAATCTGTATGCTCCAGCTTTTGTAGAATCAATGAGTAAATGACCTTTTTCTATATCAAAATGATTCTGGTGTATTAAGCTTATATTCTTGAGTAATATCATTTTGTTTTGATTATTTCTCAAAGATAATAAAATACTTTAGGTACTTTAACTACTCTAAGTACTTTAATCATTTTAAGTACTTATAAAACCAAAGTAACATGTCCACGATAGACTTCCACATTACCTTGC
>JAOZUW010000060.1 GCA_029938465.1 Bacteroidales bacterium
CCCGCAGCTTAGAAGGCTGCTGCTCTATCCAGCTGAGCTACTGGACCATCTTTTTAATCAATCATCCAGCTGCTCTGTCCTCCCGATAGTTATCGGGAGAGCTACTGGACCATCATTTTGGGGTGCAAAGATAATTATATTTTCAATTTATAAAATGCTTTTGTAATATTTATTTTATATAGATGAATTTTTCTTGTTTTACAGTTGTTTCGCCTGTTATTCTTAATAAATAAGCACTATTTGACAGATTAGTTGAAAGAGTTTGCATGTGTCGGCTTATCTGTTGAATTCCTTTATTTAAATATAAGCGATTATTTGTTAAGCTGCTTCCTGTGCTCATATCAACAATTTGAAATAAAACGGTTTCGTTTTCAGGCCACTCAATAAGGATGTTTATTTTATTGCTAACTGGATTTGGAGCTATTCTAAAGCCGGATATTTCTTGTATATGGTTTATTTCATCAATAGAAACGCTTCCATCCAAACCACCTGAATAACAAGTTATTTTGCCATTTCTGTCGCCTACAACCATTTCTTGTGTGTAATCACGACAAATATCTGCTATGCTGATAAGTGCATCAATAGGAGCTGCTGCCGCTTTTTTGCTAAGCTCTTCACCATTAGATCCATCGAGGAAATAGGAGAAGTTACTGGAATATAAGGTGCCGGCGAGTAAATCATTTATGCCGTCGTTATTGAGGTCGTTCGAAACGGCTAAATTCCAGGATTTATCGCTAAGTGATGCCGACCAAAGAGTATTTCCTGTATAACCATCAATCAAATAGGTATTGCTTGATGAACTGGCAATGGCAATATCCATATAGCCGTCTTCATTAACGTCGTCGAGCTCTAAAAGTCTTAGAATAATCTTATTGCCTATTGTTCCATTTTGCAATTCATTGCCATTTGTGGCATCTAAAAGATAGTAGTTACCACCGAAATCACCTGCCATAACATCGGCTACTTCATCGCCATTTATATCACCTAATGGTGTCAAGCCCCACACACTTGTTCCGCCAGTATTGAAGCTCCAAATGATATTTCCGTTTTGACCATTTATGCCAAAGACTCTTCCTTCTGTTTCGTCTGAATTGCTCGCTCCGGCTACCACATCTGGTATATCGTCATTATTAATATCTGTAACAGCAATAACTCCAAAAGCGGGAGCGTTAAGCGCTGCTCTCCAGATTTTTTCGCCTGTAGAACCATCAATCAGAATGACTCCTTTTGGTCCTGTATCGTAGGCATCATCACCTGCTGCTGCTAATACATCATTTATTCCGTCGTTATTGTAGTCTTTGCTGCTATTCACCTCATATACCCATCCGCCATTGCCAAACTCATTGGTTTGGTATTTCCAGATGATGTCACCGGTTTTAGCCGATAAACAAATCACTGATCGGTCTCCTCCTGTGGTTCCAATGATAAAATCTTCATAGGAGTCCTGATCAATATCCTGATGATTGCAGACCGCATTTTGTTGATATACATCACCACTATATATTTCTGTAATCCATAATTCATCGGCAGTGCCGGAACTGTTACCATTTAAACATCTGATATTATTATCTTCAGAGCATATAATAAGATCTCCCACATTATCGCCAGAAATATCATTAATTGGTAACATAGCTTTTGGACTCTGATCGTATCCGGTGGTGATTTGAAAATCCCATAATTTACTTCCTATAGTATTGTCAGTTTCTACAGCATTTGCTTCAATATTAATAATTGTGGGACTATTAGGGTCGTTGCTTGTAATATTTAGCTCTGTTGAGAAGTCTTCCAAACTTTGAGGATAAAACCAAACACCCAGATGTAGTGTGTCTAAAGAGGAAATATCGGCAGGAAAACTAATGGCATCATCAGAATAAAATGAACTATTTCCATAAGTTATATTATCAATAGTTAAATCAGTATTCCCTGTGTTTATTAATGATACCCATCTTCGGGATGTGGCAAATTTACGGATATCGTTAAAGTTAATTTCATCTACATTCGTTTGTAGAACAGGGCCATCAAAAGCTATCTCACCAAAAAACCGAACTTCTATTTCTGTATGGAGAGGATCATTGGTAGTGAATAGCTGGATAAAATCAAAAACGCCCGGATTTAAAAAATCTAAGTCAGCATTAATGATTTCTGTTTCGTTGGCTTCCACCTCAATTTCATCTGGTAGATTAGTTAAACTGATGAGGTTTGTTCCTGTGCCACTAATGTCTTCAGTGATAAAAATCCCTAGGCTTCCTCCGGTATTTATAAAATCCAATTGAAAACTTTCATTATCACCCACAGTAACATCTCCTATATTAAATTCCAGAGGCTGAATACTAAGCTCAGGATTTCCACCGCCACCTAAATCGATTTTATATAAAGTAGAATTATTTTGAGAAGGTCCGGTGACATACCATAAGTATTGCCCATCATAAACTACACCGGTGGGCTTAATACCAATACTTTCATGACTTTCTATTTCCTGACCATTTTCATCTACCAGATAGATCATATCAGCATCATAATCGGCAATCCAAAACTGATCATTCATTTGGCAAATGGCCCAAGGTTGATTATTGGGTGTGGTAAATTGATCTAAAACATTCCCGTTTCCATCTATATGAAAAGCAGTACCATCAGGATCGTAATAAGCGCAAACCCAAAAAGTCCCATCACTCATATATTCAATACCTGAGATATATGTAGCTGGTAGTTCAAAAGAAGATAACAGGTTACCATCCTCGTTAAATTGCACTGCCAGAGCAGGGTCGTAACTTCCTTGTCTGTCAGTTGACCAAAAATGGGTTCCGTCATAACTTAATCCATATGATTTTTCTTGTGGAGCTTCGCATAGTAGTTCATAACTACCATCAGCAGGATTAATTTTATAAATTAAATTATCATCACCAGGGGAAGAATATAATCCGCTGTATAAAAATGTACCATCAAAGGTTAAGCCACCTGCTTTTCCAGGTATTTCATAAGTAGTAACTACTGTCCATTCGTTAGGGTTATTTTGTCCAAGAAGAAATAAAGGAAGAATAGATAAAAGTGAGATGATGATATGATTTTTCATAACTAAGGGTTTGTAGATTTGCAATATAAGGCATAAAGGTATAAAATAATGTTAAAAATATGACTATATAGGTATATTGGTATTAGTAATTTTATAATTTTGGGTTTTAAAATAATTAATCCCAAAAATACTATTATTATGAAAAAGAATATATTATTTAATGTTATGGCTCTTCTTATTGCATTTGGAGTAAATGCTCAGAATGCTGAGCAAGAGCCCGTTAATCCTAATGCACCAGTACTAAGTATTGATAAGTTAGTTTATGATTATGGTACAATCTATCAACATGCTGATGGTAATGGCTATTTTGTGTATACCAATACGGGTAAAGAACCATTAATCTTCTCCAGAGTAAAGTCCTCTTGTGGTTGTACGGTTCCTAAATGGTCTCGACAGCCTTTATTACCAGGTCAAAGTGATACTTTAAAAGTACGTTACGACACCAAAAAAATTGGTTCTTTTCATAAGGCAATTACCATTACTTCTAATGCAACGGAAGATAGAGTGGTGATAAAAGTTAAAGGAAAAGTAATTCCAGAACCTTCTGAGGGGATGCCCCTAAAGAATGTTGATAATGAGATGTCACCTGTAAATAAATAATCTATTTCTTAGCTTCATATCAAAAAAATATATGACCTTTGTCCTGACTTTTATAAGTCAGGATTTTTTTTGTTAAATTATAAAGATTTTTCATTATGCCAGGAATATCAAATAAAGGAAAAATGATGCCGGAATCGCCTATTCGTAAGCTGGTTCCTTTTGCTGAAGCAGCAAAGAAAAGAGGAGTAAAGGTGTACCATCTTAATATTGGACAGCCTGATATTAAAACTCCAGAAGTAGCTATGGATGCTATTCATAATTATAGTGAAAAAGTAGTGGCGTATAGTCACTCAGCTGGTAGTCAGCAGTATAGAGAGAAGCTGGCTAACTATTATAAGAAGAATGATATTCACATTGAAGCAGATGATATTATTGTAACTGCTGGAGCTAGTGAGGCCATTCTTTTTGCTATACAAAGTATTATGGATGAAGGTGATGAGATTATCATCCCTGAGCCGTTTTATGCTAATTATAATGGTTTTGCTACCAATGCTGGAGTTGTTGTAAAGCCTATTTTTTCTGATATTAATGATGGTTTTGCCCTACCACCAATTGCAGAGTTTGAAAAAGCTATTAGTGATAAAACAAAAGCTATTATAGTTTGTAACCCCAATAATCCAACAGGTTATTTATATTCTTTAGAGGAATTACAGGTTTTAAAAGAAATAGCTATTAAGCATGATCTTTATCTTATTGCCGATGAGGTTTATCGTGAGTTTGTTTACGATGGTGAAAAACACCATTCAGTAATGAATTTAGAGGGTCTGGATCAACACAGTATTTTAATCGATTCTGTTTCTAAAAGATATTCTGCTTGTGGATTTAGGATTGGCTGTATGATTAGTAAGAATAAAGAACTAATGGCCACAGCTATGAAATTTGCTCAAGCACGTTTGAGTCCTCCAAGCTTTGGTCAGGTAGCTTCCGAAGCAGCATTAGAAACGCCACAATCCTATTTTGATGATGTAGTAGAAGAATATATTGCCAGAAGAAATGTAGTGGTAGATTCTTTGAATAAAATAGAAGGTGCTTTTTGCCCAAATCCAAAAGGTGCATTTTATGTGGTAGCTAAATTACCTATTGACGATTCTGATAGGTTTTGTCAGTGGATATTAGAGGATTTTAATTTTGAAAATCAGACAGTAATGTTTGCGCCAGCTAGTGGTTTTTACAGTACAGATGGCTTAGGCAAAGATGAAATACGTATTTCGTATGTATTAAATACTGAAGATCTAAGAAACAGTATGATCGTATTGGATGAAGCTTTAAAAGTTTATCCTGGAAGGAAATAAACAAATTCTTATAAAAAACCGATAGAGTACAACTTTATCGGTTTTTTTTTGTCGTATATTTGTTGCAAGATGTAATAATCTTAATGGAATTCAGTTATTGAAATAAATAGATATAGATAAAGAAATAATTAGGAAAACTTGTAAATCAGTAGTTGTTTTTTAGTTTGATATTGAATAGGTTTTCTAAAAAAAATAAACAGATGAAGAAGTTATTATTTTATTCTTTTGTTTTCTTGCTGTTTTTTAGTGGCAGTAATAAAATTTTAAAAAAAGCATATCGACCTATATATGTTTCTGCTGAAGAAGCTAAAACGGTGAGTTTTAAACCTCCACGTGAAATTAAAGAGCAAGGCAAAATTTATATCATTGACCAATATATTTTTATTGGCGATGTGAATGCAGGGGTTCATATAATAGATAATTCCAATCCTGAGAATCCTCAAAAAGTTGGTTTTATTCAGATTTACGGAAATCATGATATTGCTATTAAGGACGGTGTTTTATTTGCCGACAATCTTGAAGACTTAATAGCTGTAAATATTTCAGATTACGAACATCCTGTTATAACAAAACGGATAAAGGCTGTTTATGATTACCAAATAATGATGTATCCCCCTAATGTTCCTAATCATACTTATTTTGAGTGTGTTGATCCGGAAAAAGGATATGTTATAGGATGGGAAGAAGTGGAATTAGATGATCCTGAATGCTATACAAATACCCATGGAATGTGGCAATAATCAATAAAACGAAAATCATGAAAAACATATTATATTTTACAATTATAGTCTTGATGATTGCTGCCTCATGTACTAAAGAAGGTTCATCCGATTCGGGTGGAGTTTCTACAGACCAATCGGGGCAGGGTGGAAGTATGGCAAAATTTTCAATTAGTGGTGATCATCTGTTTGTTATTAATGATAGGCAATTGAGAACCTACAATATTAGTGATGCAGCCCAACCGAATTATTTAGGTACTACAAATGTAGATTTTGGTATAGAAACTGTTTTTACTCTTGAAGAGTATTTGTTTATTGGCTCTATAAACGGAATGTATATTTATGATATTACTAATCCTGAAAACATTCAGAAATTATCTTATTATCAACATATTACCAGTTGTGATCCTGTAGTGGCTAACGATAGCTTAGCTTTTGTAACCTTGAATAGTGGTAACGCTTGTTTTTGGCAAGGAGGAGCTAATAGGCTAGATGTTTTAGATATCAATAATAAGATTAATCCTATATTATTATCTTCTGTTAGTTTACTTTCGCCCAAAGGTTTGGGGCTTAAAGATAATTTTGTTTTTGTATGCAACAGTCAAGAAGGAGTGGAGATATATGATTATTCTGATCCTGGCTATTTAAATAAAGTATCTCGAATAGCTGGTATTGATGCTTATGATTTGATTATCCGTGGCGAGCGTTTGTATTTGATCGGAAAAGAAGGTTTGTTTCAATATCAAATTGCTGATATAAATAATATTGAGCTTATCAGTCAATTGGCATTTGAATAAAACCTAATGTTAATAAGTGTTAATCAGATTTTCCTTCATTTATATCATATATAATAAAGTTTTGGGTGTATAAGCCATTTTGCCAGTACTTTATAATAAAAAAAGACCTTTTAGTTATTCTGTATTATTGATTTTCCACAAGAATAGGGATTTGTTATTTGGAATTTATCTATTTTATGCCTATATTTGTTAATTAATTTTTTTTAGACAACAATTTTAAGTACAGATTTTTATAAAGACATAGATGCGGCAGTTAAAAATAAATAAATCCATAACTAATAGAGAGAATGCTTCACTCGATAAATATTTAACCGATATTGGTCGCGAAGACTTAATTACCGCTGATGAAGAGGTTAGGTTAGCGCAACGAATTAAGGAAGGTGATGATATAGCTCTAAACAAATTAGTAAAAGCTAACCTTAGGTTTGTGGTATCAGTTGCTAAACAATACCAAAATCAAGGTTTAAGCTTGCCCGACTTAATCAATGAGGGGAATGTAGGACTCATTAAAGCTGCTCGTCGATTTGATGAAACTCGTGGGTTTAAGTTTATCTCTTATGCGGTGTGGTGGATTCGTCAATCCATATTGCAGGCATTAGCTGAGCAATCAAGAATTGTACGCCTTCCATTGAATCAGGTAGGATCCATAAATAAAATAAAAAAAACAATTTCTCGATTGGAGCAAGAGCTTAACAGGCCACCCAGTGATGAGGAAATTGCCAAGTTTTTAGAAACCACTGAAGGAAAGGTAAATGCAGCAAAACGGATTTCAAACCGATCCATTTCTATAGATGCACCTATTTCGCATGAAGATGATACCAGTATGGTGGATTTTATTACTAATAAAGATGCACTGGCTTCTGATGATAGTTTGATTAAAGAAAGCTTGACTCAGGAGATACAAAGGTCGCTTGCTACACTAAGCGATAAGGAAAAAGAGGTGGTAAACCTATATTATGGTATTGGAATGAACCATGGTCTTACTTTAGATGAAATTGGAGTTAAGTTTGATTTAACTCGAGAACGTGTGAGGCAAATAAAAGAGAAAGCTATTCGGAGGTTAAAGCATCCTTCTCGTAGCAAACAACTAAAGACATATTTAGGAAAATAAGAGGCTTAGGTCTCTTTTTTTATGTCAATTTGTCAAAGTTATTATTTAGTATGGTTATTGTTTAGGGTATTGAAAAAAGATTAAATGTCTAGTAAACAAGATAGAAACGATTTATTAAAAGCGCTTTCTTACCCATTAATTTTTATTTCATTAATGTGGATGGTTAAAGGAATAGAAACTATTTGGGGTTTGAGACTTGGGAGTTTTGGTTTGTATCCATTACGTATCGATGGTTTATTGGGTATTGTGACCATGCCATTTTTACATGGAAGTTGGGATCATTTAATGTCCAATACTATGCCTTTTCTTTTTCTTGGAGCACTTTTATTTTATTTTTATAAGGAATTGGCCTGGAAGGTTTTTTTATGGATATGGCTGTTAACAGGTGTTTGGCTATGGTTTGGCGCACGTGGCTCTTATCATATTGGCGCTAGTGGTATGGTTTATGGCTTAGTTTCTTTTCTCTTTTTCTCAGGTATTTTCAGGAATAACCGACGATTGCTTATTCTTACACTTATTGTTGCATTTTTATATGGAGGTCTTATTTGGGGCTTCTTTCCCGAGTTCTTTCCGCAAAAAAATATCAGTTGGGAAGGTCATTTATTTGGTTTTATTTCAGGCTTACTTATGGCAGTATATTACCGAAAAGAAGGCCCACCAGAAGATATATACCAATGGGATGATTCTGATATTCCGGATGGAGAGGAAGCTTATTGGCGAACTGAGCATTCCACAGATAAAAACGCATTAAGCGAAAATGCAAGACCAACTAGGATACATTATCATTATAAGAAAAAGAAAACGTAAGAATATCTTATGCTTTTTTAAATAATTAGCTTGTTGTTAGCTCCGGTTTATTCATCAGGAATTTATTATACAACCATAAGCTAATAGTAGCTAGAGCACCCACTCCGGCAATGACCATCCAAATATTTGATGGGTGATAATTTTGCCATAAATAGTTAACCAATTCACGCTCTGTCATATTTAAATGATTTGATAACTCTGTAAACTGTTCAGCCTGACTCCAAGAATCATTAAAGCTAAAGTTTTGCTTTAGAGCTTCAATTTTAGTGATATTAACCAAATCACTCAACTTTCCATACACTGGTCCACCAATAATACCAGCTAAAAAGTTCCCAATAAACAAAGGAATAAATGAATAACCCATATAAAGCGCTTTCTTGTCGGCTGGAGCAATATTGCCTATATATTCTGTAATTTTTGGTGAAGAGGTCATTTCACCAATGGCGAAAATAAAGATAAATATGAAAATATACATAGGGTTTTGAGTCATCATGCTTAAACTCAGACCAATAGTGCTGATGATAAACCCACTGGCCATCACATTTAAAGCTTTCCATCGCATAATAATACTACTGATCAATACTTGAAAGAGAATAATAAACATGGCATCGAAATTGGTGATAAACTCAGGATCTAATTGATTGTGATTACTGTAATTATTAGCAATAGCCGGATAGTTTTCGCTAAGATATTGAAGCCAATGTGAAGTGTCTACCCATTGCTCAATAAATACAGGTAATGTGAAAAATAATTGTAGATACATAGCCCAGAATCCAGAAGCAATAATCAGGAAAAGTACAAACTTAAAATCGGCTAATACCATTAAGATATTTTGGCCAATGCTGGATAATGTTGTACTGAAGTTTTCTTTTGTTTGTTGATGTTCAGGCTCTTTATAAAACCAAATAAGTAAAAAATTGAGAGAGATAATACCAGCGGAAATATAAAAAACCAATTGATAAGATTCTCCTTTAAAAGCTAAAGTGAGTAAAGGTCCTAAGAAGGAGCCCACATTTACCATCATATAAAATATACCAAAGCCAATTGAGCTTGTTTCATCTGTAGTTGTTTTGGCAACTGTTGCAGCAATAATGGGTTTGAATAAAGCTGCACCTACTGCCAGATATAAATAAATAAGAAAAACACCAGTAAAAGTGTCAAACATTGGAAACATTAAAAAAGCCGAAATATAGATAAAGAAAGAAAGTATAAGTACTTTTTTATATCCCCATTTATCAGCAATAGCACCGGTAATTACAGGTAAAAAATAGAGAATACCTGTTCCAACACCCATAATAATTCCTTTTTGTGACTGAGAAAATTCTAATCCGCCTACATCGCTTGATTTTGTAAGATAATTTGCCAATAACATAAAAAAGCCATACCAGGCAAAACGTTCAAATAACTCGATAGTATTTGCTATCCAAAATGTTCTAGGGAACTTTTTGAAAGTGTTGTTGCTCAAAGAAAACATATTGATTGGGTTATTATTTTAAGTAATGCTCTATTTCTGCGAAGCTTTCTTCACATTGCCAGTTACATGAAGTTGAATCTTGTGTTATAGGCATATTGTCTACAAAAATTGTTATCGAGAAATCAGAAGTGTCATTCTTTACCATAGCCGACATATAAAGATAATCCAAACTCTTGGCTTCAAATGAAAAGCTAATAGTATCTTGAATGCTTTCAAACTGTTCTGTAGTTTTATTGGCGTAAGCAGGGTTTTTATAGGTGATTATAAATCTTTTAGCTTGTGATAAATTATTCTCCAAAACATATCTCACTGAATATTTTGTATATTCTTGATCTTCAACTTCTTCTTTCTTGCAAGAAGAAAATTGGAATATTAAACCAATAAGTACTATTAATAAGATTGGACTTAGTTTTCTCATCTGTTTGTAGTTTTATGTTAAGGTTCTAGTATTGATTTTATCTTTTAAAATAGGTAAGATACAATTCATAATTGAATATAATTCCTATCAAGCAAATATATAATTAGATTGCCATATGTACAAATATAATAAATAAAAAAATATTTCTACTTTTGTCGACTTCAAAACGAAAAACTTATGTTGTTACGAATATACCCAGAGAATCCATCGCCAAAACATATTCAGATGGTACAAGAGTGTTTAATGGATGGTGGTGTTATCATATACCCAACGGATACTGTATACGCTTTTGGATGCCATTCATTTAAACCAAAGGCTATAGAGAAACTGAGTAAGCTGAAAAATGTAAATAAAAAAGAAGCTGATTTTTCTTTTGTCTTTTCAGATATAGCACAATTATCATCCTATACCAAAAGTTTTGATAAAACAGTATTTAAGTTGATGAAACGAAATTTACCAGGTCCATTTACATTTATTTTAAATGCCAATAATAGCATTCCAAAGATTTTTAATAATAAGAAGAAGAGTATAGGCATACGTATTCCAAATCATGCTGTTGCTTTGGAGATTGTGAACCAATTAGGAGATCCGCTAATTACGTCATCTATTCATGATAAAGACGATATTATTGAATACAATACCGATGCTGAGATTCTTTATGATGAGTTTAAAAATAAAGTAGATTTAGTCGTGGATGGCGGATATGGTGATAATCAAGCCTCTACAGTTGTGAATTGTTTGAATGATGAAATAGAAATCATACGACAAGGTAAAGGGATACTGGAGTGGTAGATTATTTAAATACATTTAACAGTCTTAAATAGCTAAGAATTTATTATTTTCGCAGTAAAATTAAAACTTGTGTCAGATAGTATAGTCATTATTCCAACTTATAACGAAAAAGAAAATATTGAGAATATTATTCGTTATGTTTTTTCATTACCGAAATCTTTTCATGTATTGGTGATAGAAGATAATTCACCAGACGGAACAGCAGCCATAGTAAAATCCTTGATGGAGGAGTTTCCCAATCAATTATATATTGAAGAAAGAAAAGGGAAGTTGGGCTTAGGAACAGCCTATATACATGGTTTTAAGTGGGCCCTGGAGCGTTCTTACGATTTTATTTTTGAAATGGATGCCGATTTTAGTCACAATCCTGATGATTTGGAGCGCCTCTATAATGCTTGTAAAGTAGATACTGCGGATATGGCCGTAGGAAGTAGATACATCACTGGTGTAAATGTGGTGAATTGGCCAATGGGTAGAGTGTTAATGTCGTATTATGCTTCGGCTTATGTTCGCTTAGTTACAGGTTTAAGTATTCGGGATACAACTGCTGGTTTTGCTTGTTATAAGAGAAAAGTTCTGGAGACAATGGATCTAGATAAAATAAGATTTACCGGTTATGCATTTCAAATAGAGATGAAATATACAGCTATTAAGCTTGGTTTTGAAGTAAAAGAAGTTCCTATAATATTTACCGACAGAACCTTAGGTGAATCTAAAATGAATAAAAGTATTTTTACTGAGGCTATTTTTGGTGTAATGCAACTGCGGTTTAAAAAGATAAGACCAAGATCTTAATTTGAATAGTATTTGATCTTTTGTTTGAAGTATAATTTATTTTATACTTGATATTTAGACTAAAAGTTAGATTATAAAATATATTAGATATGAATAGCTACTTTTTAAAAAATGCCAGAATCGTTAATGAAAACAAGATCTTAAAGAGAAATGTTTTAATTGTTAATGATAAGATTGAAGAAGTCCTAGAGCTATCTTCAAAAATTAAACTTCCTGATAATTGTAAAGAGATTGACTTGAACAGTAAGCTGGTATTACCTGGTATAATTGATGATCAAGTACATTTTCGTGACCCAGGATTAACTGATAAAGCTGATATAGAAACAGAATCACGGGCAGCTGTAGCAGGTGGTGTTACTTCTTTTATGGATATGCCCAACACCATACCAAATGTTCTCACACAAGAGGTGCTGGAGGATAAATATAAAATAGGTGCTCAGAAATCATTAGCTAATTTTTCATTTTATATGGGTACTTCCAATAACAATGTAGAGGAAGTGTTAAAAACAAACCCAAAAAATGTTTGTGGCATTAAAATATTTTTAGGTGCTAGTACAGGTAATATGCTAGTGGATAAACTAGAAACTTTAGAAGAGGTTTTTGAAAAAGCGCCAACATTAGTTGCTGTTCATTGTGAAGATGAACCTATTGTTCAAGCTAATTTAAAAGCTTACAAAGAAAAATATAATGAGAATATTCCAGTAGAGGCTCATCCATTAATTCGTTCTCGTGAAGCTTGTTATAAATCAAGTTCTTTTGCTGTCAATTTGGCCAAAAAACACCATACACGATTACACGTATTGCACTTGTCAACGGCTGATGAAATGCAATTACTTAATAATGATAGGCCTTTGGAGGAGAAAATGATAACAGCTGAGGTCTGCGTGCATCATCTTTGGTTTAGTGATAAGGATTATGCTAGAAAAGGAAGCCTGATACGTTGGAACCCGGCTATTAAGACTCAAAATGATGCCGATGAGTTATTAAAAGCATTACTCAATGACCGTATAGATGTGGTAGCTACCGATCATGCTCCTCATCAATATGCTGACAAAAAGAAGAACTATTTGAATGCTCCTTCCGGAGCTCCAATGATACAACATTCTTTGGTGACCATGTTAGAGATGGTGCATCAAAGCAAGATATCCTATGAAAAAGTAGTGGAAAAGATGTGTCATAACCCAGCTCGTTTGTTCAGAATTGAAAAACGCGGTTTTATTCGAAAAGGTTATTATGCTGATTTAGTAGTGATTAACCCAGAAAAAAACTGGAAGGTGGAAACCGATAATATACTTTACAAATGTGGATGGAGTCCATTGGAAGGACAAGAATTTCACCATAGAGTGGAGCAAACCTTTGTTAATGGGCATTTAGCCTTTGATAATGGTATTTTTGATGAAAGAATAAAAGGAAAAAGATTAACGTTTAACAGATAATATACAATACAATGAGAAAATTAATTCTATTTATTATTCCAGCCATGATATTGCTTTCTTGCCAACAAAAGCAAACAGTAGAACTTGTAAAAGAAGTTTATCCTGATGGAGTTCAAAAGCAACTGATACAATACGAAATAAAAGGTGTGGATAGTATTCCTATTCATGAAATAAATTACCATAGAGATGGTTCATTAAAAATGGAAGGTGATTTAATTGATGGCTTACGCGAAGGAGAATGGATGAGTTGGTATCCTGATGGAACGGTATGGTCGAAAGGTTATTTTGCAAAAGGTAAAAGAACAGGCGAATCATGGGCCTATTATCCAAACAGTATTCTTCATATGTCGGGTACTTACGAAGAAGGTAGAAAAGTAGGTATTTGGAAAGTGTTTGATAACACTGGTAAATTACAAAAAAAGCAGGATTTTAGCAGGAAATAGGATAGTTTTTTGGAACTCTTTTAATGAAATAAACGCCGTTTCTTTTTCTCTTCTTTTTCGTCTTTTTTCTTATTTCCTTTTAAGAAAGTATCTTTTATTCCGCTAAATATACTCTTCCAGAGATAGCCAAAAACACCTTTGTTTACCTCGCGTTCAAAATATATTTTCGCTTCATAGAATTGCCCATTTTTATCAGGATTGCTTTTAGGTAGGAGTGTTTTAGCAATAAAGTTTGTGACAGATTTATTTACAATTTCTCCAGTTTCTTTTCTTTTTATAAATGATACTTCTAAATCTTGATAATACAAACTAAGTTTACCCTCTGAATGCTGTTTGTTGGCATTAAACTTAAAAGATAATTTGTTTATTGTCCCATTATTAATTTGTAATCCAACATTAGGTTCAGTAATGCTATTAAAGGTATTCATGGTCATTTTTCCAACCTGACCATCCACATTAAAATTATTGTTTTTCAAAGGGAAATAGAAGGAGGCATTGAGTTTTCCTTTTCCATAAACCGTAGCTTGTGCCTGTGCTATTAAGCTTCTGTTTTCGATCCAGTCATCGCTATTACCAAAATTCCGTAATGTAGCACCAAGATCTTTAAATTCAACTTTCCCTGCATTTATTGCACCTTCACCTTTTTCGAGGTAAATAATATTTGCAGACTGAACCTCAATCTCTTCTATTTCAATTTTTTGTTTTAATGATCTTAATGCTTCCTGTGGCAGTTTTGGATATTTATTGGTGTTGAAAGGATAGTTTTTGTCTCTATATACTTCTAATATTAATTGGTTTACATCTACTTTTTTAGCTGTAATTATTTTTTCATTTAGTAGTCTGTTAAGATCAAATCCTGTTACTTTTATTTCTGGTGCTTCAATATCAAATCTGTCACTTTGATATTTGTGTTTGGCTGCAAATTGCTCTTTATTATACTTTGGTTTAATGCTTAAATTATGTAAGGCCAAAGACTTATCCTTATAATCATATTTAAGTTTCCCCAGCTTAATATCAAAAAGTTTTTTCGAGTCAATTTCTTGAATATTTCTAATTTCAAGATGTAAATTTTCTAAGCTAATAGCTGAAAGAGGATCGTGTAACTTCTTTAAATTAATTATAGGTTGGCTTATCTTTATATTGATATTTCCAACAGTTAAATCAGCAGTGTTATCGGCGTCTATATAATAATTTACTTCTGCATTATCCACTGTAATATTCTGAAATTCAATATTCTGTAATTTTCCTGAGCCTTCAGCTACAGCTTGCTTTTCTTTTGTTTTTGTTGAAGTGTATTGGTTGTTTTTATAAAGATTAATAATAGGTTTAGAAATAGATAGTTTTTGCACTTTTAGCTGTTTATCTCTAATTAATTTCAATAAACTAATAGATGATAAGGAGATCTTTTTTATTTCAATATGGGCAATAGTTTGATGATTGGATATTTTTTTTTGAAAACTTTTACTAGAGTCGGGAGTGAGGGTTATTCCTTTAACCAATATCCCCATATTTAATATGTTTATATGAGCGCTAGTCAGTTTTATTTGGTAAATTTCCGCAATATGTTGATCTTTTAATTTGTCTTCAATAATTTTCTTGATAATAAAATTGGAGCCGTAAAAAATTACGATAAAAAGAACTCCTAAAAATGCTAATATTCCAATAAAGTACTTATGCCATTTTTTCATATTGCTAAATTACTAAAATTCAGTTACAAAGGCAATTCTATTTTGCAAATATTTTATTTAGATTTGTAGAAATTAATTACAGATGATATGGAAAGTAAAATTGGATATTTAGGAAAGACTATTTTTTATCGTGTAGAAGGAGAGGGCGAAACCGTTGTTTTTTTGCATGGGTTTATGGAAGATGTTTCTATGTGGGATGCTTTTGTAAAATCTATCTCGCTTAATTATCAAGTTATTACCATCGACATACCTGGGCACGGAAAGTCAGACAATATAGATATTGTTCATTCTATGGAATTAATGGCGGATATTGTTAAAGAAGTATTGTTTAAGGAGAATAAAGCTAAATGTGTACTTATTGGTCATAGTCTAGGTGGTTATATAACTTTAGCTTTTGCAGAGAAATATCCTAATATGCTAAAAGGTTTTGGTTTATTTCATAGTCATACTTTGGCTGATACTCCTGAAGCGAAAATAAATAGAGAACGAACCATAGCGATTGTTAGAAAAGAAAAAATGGGATTTATTAATCAATTTATTCCATCATTATTTGCCAAGGAAAACAGGGTATTATTAAAGGCAAAAATAGATCATCAAATAGCTTTAGCGAATAAAATGCAGTCAGAAGGAATTATTGCCGCATTAGCTGGAATGAAAGATAGACCCTTAAGAATAGATGTTGTAGCCGAATCAAAAGTACCGGTATTGTTTATTTTAGGTAAGCAGGATGAAAGGATTCCTTTTGAAAAAGCTATGGCTCAAGCAGCAACTTCGAGTATGGTACAAATAAATATTTTAGCAAACTCTGGTCATATGGCATGGCTTGAGGAACAAGCAGAAAGTATTGCAATTGTAAATGGTTTTGTGGGCCTTTGTCAAAGCAATTAATACAAAAAAAAACTAGACAGTAAATCTTTTTCTTTCTTTGTCCCATCTAATATACACCGCATCGGGATGGTGGCCAACAAAATCAAGATAAAGTTCAGCCAAATCCGGATCAGTAGATAATAATTTATAATAAGTAGTATATTTTCCTTTGTGGAGTGCAATAATTTTCTTTCCCCTTTCCAGGTAATTTGTTGAATGAAAAATCTTTGATAATAATCCAGACATATTTTCTAGTTTTTATGGTTTTTATAGGTTTTTTTTGGTTCGCCAAAGTTAATAATATCTAAAAGAATAAACAATAACAATGTCGATTTAACTAATTTTAAGACATCATAAGTACGCTATAAGTTGCTTTGATATATAAAGAATTTTGTATTTACTTCTATTTCAGTTTTTTCCAAGAAATATTTATTTTTTTTAATGAAATAAATGCAACAAAATTCTACTTTTGCACAAAATTATAACGATGAAATTTATAGAAAATTATATAAGAAAGCAGAAAAAGAAAAGTTTTTGGGCCTGGGTGGGCGATATTGTTTTTGCTATACTCCTTATAGGCATGCTTATACCCTCAACACGTACTCCAATAATGGTTTTTGTAAAGGAAATAACTATGTTTGCTCCATCTGTTTCTGTTGAAGATAATTATGGTCAATTAACTACTCAAGATTATTTATGGAAATTGAAAGATACTGACGGACAAACCTTTAACTTGAATGATTTTAAAGATAAGCCACTGTTTATTAATTTCTGGGCCACCTGGTGTCCACCTTGTATTGCGGAAATGCCTGCCATAGAGCGGCTATATCAAGAGTATGGTGATGAGGTTCATTTTTTATTGGTAAGTTATGAGGAGCAGGCTATTACAAAGAATTTCTTAAAAGAGAAATCTCTAAATATTAAGACTTATCAAATGATAAGTAAAGAGCCTGAAGTTTTTTTATCTAGTAGTATTCCCATTACTTTTATAGTTAGTAAAAATGGAGCATTGATAGTTAAGAAAACAGGGAGTAATAAATGGGATAGCGATTCAGTGAAGGAATTATTGGATGAATTAATTAGTGAGAAGCCAAATTAAAGAAT
>JAOZUW010000177.1 GCA_029938465.1 Bacteroidales bacterium
TAATGTGGAAGTCTATCGGGGACATGTTACTTTGGTTTTATAAGTACTTGGAGTATATTAAAGTACTTGGAGTAAATTAAAGTACTTAGAGTAAATTAGAGTACTTAGAGTACTTGGAGTAATTAAAGTACTTAGAGTAATTAAAGTATTATTGCGAGTTTTATTTATAGAAAATAAGATCTGCTTTTAATCCTTTTACACATTTATTTATCATTAGGTAAGGTGCAAAAATCCCCTTTAAGCTATTGATACCCATTTTTTAAAGTCGTTAACTTTAGTACGGCTTACAATTGCTTCTAATTCCGATTTTGGCTTTAAGTCTATTTTTAGCTTATAATTAAAATGATGATGTATTTTATCAATTGATTTTACCGATATTAAAAACTGTCTATTAATACGATACATTAATTCGGGTTCAATATCTTGTTCCACTTTTTCTAAGGAATCTTTAATTAAATAATTTTTGTTGTCATTAGTTATAATAGTAACATATTTATCTTGAGAGAAAAAATAGGCTATATTATTAATATCAACAACTTCAAGGCTATTGCCTTTATTAACCAAAAAGCGGGTTTTATAACTCTTCTTGGCCGTTAATATTTCAATTAGTTTAGCCGAATCTATAGGTGATGCACTTGAAAACTTCTCTTTTAATGTTTGGTGTTTTTTTAGGCTATTTGATAATTTATTTTCGTTTATGGGTTTCAACAGATAATCAATGCTATTTACTTCAAATGCTTTAAGCGTATATTCATCGTATGCTGTGGTAAAAATTATTGATGAATCAACCTTAACTTTCTTGAAAATATTAAAGCTTAAGCCATCAGAGAGTTGGATATCTAAGAAAATTAGTTCAGGATGAGTGTTGTTTTCAAACCATTTAACAGATTCTTCAACACTATCCAAAACAGCCAGTATTTCGGCATTATCAAGATTATTATTTATAAGTTTAATTAATCTCTTAGCCGCATTTTCTTCGTCTTCTATGATTAAAATTTTCATTCGTGTATAATTTTTATATTTCGGTCGAATGTAGCTCGTCTCGCCTTTGGCAAGACTCGGTTCATTTTTCAAATATTAACATGGGCAATTCTACGATAAATCTACTTTCTTGTTCGTTAATAATATTTACACTATTTTTTGATAAAAACTTATACCTATCAGTGATATTATTTAAGCCTTGCTTTGTGGAGTTAACATCCGTACGTTTTTGATAATTATTTTCTACAATAATATAATCTCCCTGAACAAATATTTTAATTTTTAGCGGTTTGCTTTTTGATATAATATTATGCTTTATGGCATTTTCCACAAGCATTTGTAAGGATAAAGTTGGTATACAAAAATCTTTATAATCATCGGCTACCTTAATCTGCAAATCAATATTATTTCCAAATCTAGATTTTTGCAAATAGAAATATTTTTCTACAATTTTTATTTCCTCTTCAATGCTTTTTATTTCCTCATCTTTGCTGTTCAAGGTATATCGTAAAAAATCGGACATATTCTCAATATAATTACCAGCCTCTTTGTTATCACCAACAAAGCTTAACAAAGTGTTTAAGCTGTTAAACAAAAAATGAGGATTTACCTGCGTTTTTAACACATCGTATTTAGCTTCTACATTTGCTTTTTCTAATAGAGCCGATTTCTTAAAATGCTCTTGCCACTGTATGTAAAAGAACAGCGCCTCATGAAATGTAGTAATTAAAAATATGGTTAGGAATATTATTGTTAAATTATATTCAGCATTTGTATAATCTCCCCTTTGCTCATATTTTCCTAATAAAAAACTTGAAACTGAAATCGAGAGGAATATTAAAATAATTAAGCCTATTTCAATTAGTAGATGCTTTAATGGTGAGATATGCCAAGGGTATTTATTCCATAAGTAAGTCACAATATAGTTACATAATAACCAATATATACCAGTGAAAATAATAGAAATCACAATACCAGCTAAATGCCCAAGTGTAAACAATTCATAGGGATTGTTCATCACAAAAGTAAGTAGGAATCCTAGTATAGGAATTCCTACAAGCTTGATATTCTTACTTAATCTACTTTCTTTAAACTGAGTCATTATTTACTGTTTTACAGCGTATAAAGATACTATTAAAATGTAATTCGATACAACATCATTGGGTAAAAACCTGTCTGGTAGGTTCTCGCTATTTCATGGGTACGTGGATTGTATACTTCTGAATAAATATTTTGAGTATTAGAGATGTTCTGTAAATCTACTGCCCATTCCTGATTTAATCTTCTTCCATCAACTTTTAAAGATATTCTTAAATCTATTCTAAAATAGTTGTCGTATTGCTGTTCGTACGCTTTATCCCAATCGTATTCTGTTTTATTGCTTGCTATGGAAGCATCTAAATCAATTGGAACATACCTTTTGCCACCTGCTATATTCCCTTTTAAATCTATGAAGATTGCATAATGCTCAGCCAGCTTAAATTCGTATCCACCTAGCGCATTTATTACAAAGTTATTGTTAAATGCGGTATTTCTTTCTACTTCATCATATCCTTTATATTTAGATTGAAAAAAAGAAAATGTAGACAACACATAAAAGTTGCTGCTTAAAAACTTCTCTAAAGTAAGTTCCACTCCATAGTTTTCACCTGTACCTGTGTTTACAAGACTATCTGGCACAAATGCGCCAAAACTATCACCTGTATTTAACATGGAGAATTCAGGTTCTGATTCCGAAACAGGAATATCAAATAAACGCTGATAATACAGTTCAGTTTTAAATCTAAAATTTGGTCTTATTAAATTATCATAGCCCAACACCACCTGGTGAGATTTTGATAATTTCATATTTTTATTTGTTTCTAAATAGCTACCATCATCTTGTCGTTGCTGAATAAAATAATACATACGTGGCTGCATCTGGCTATGCAATCCATATCCAGCACTTAAGGTTTGTTTATTGGTAAGCTTGTAACTTAAACCCAAACGGGGCTCGAAGGTTGTTTCCTGACTAATATTTACATGCTGGCTATAAATACCCGCATTTATTTTTAAAGCATTAGAAAACCGGTGTTGCCATTGTGCATAAGCACGAATAATAGGAATTTGCCCATCTATATCATAATTATGACTATAGCCCGAAAATCCTGGCTCATTAACCAAAGAACTATCAGTAGCTTTAATATGGTATAAATCGAAATACATTCCGACTACAAAATTATTCCTAGAATTTACTCTTCTTTTTAAATGTGTGGAAGCAGAGTATTTTGTCTCCGTATTTTCACCGCCATAAAATCTGTAATTAGAACCTATAATAATATTCCCTTCTTCATCAAATTTTAAGGAATCTACAACGGTAGTAGCTCTAGAAGCTTGCATGGATAGGTAAGTGTTTATACTCGTTTTTTCGTTAAGGAAATATACGTGAGAAAACCCCAAAACACCCATGTCTGAACCATAATTTAAATCTGTTCCAATGAAATTGTAATTGGCATTATCATCATCTTTATCTATTTCTTTCTCACTATCGTTTAACTCTATATAACTTAAACCTCCAATACCAAACAGCGAGAACCTACCTAGTTTATTTGTTGGCAAATCTATTTTAAAGCTTAAATCTTGATATTGAGGAATAGCAGTTCCTGTTCCAAATTCTAAGCCCATAGCTTTCATTGCACCCAAAGTAGAGTATCTATAATGAATAATATAAGAGCCTTTTCCATCTTTCGTAAACGGACCTTCTGCACCAAGTTCAAAACCATTGAAGCCAACTTGCGCCAAATATTCTCGTTCTTGATTATTACCTGTTCGCATATTTAAATCGAATACACCCGACATGGCATTACCATATTGTGCAGGAAAAGCTGAGGTAAGAAAATCGGAATTTGTAAGTAAATTATTATTCAACATGCTTATAGGGCCTCCAGTTGTACCAGCTGTACCAAAATGATTTGGGTTAGGAATTTCAACGCCATCTAAACGCCATAATACACCTGAGGGAGAGTTTCCTCTAATAACAATATCATTACGTTGGTCATTAACCATAGAAACACCTGCGAAATTGGAGGCCATACGAGAGGGATCACCCAAACTACCTGCATACCTTTCGGTTTCCTCAACCGTGAATGATCTGGCACTAACTGTTGCCATTTCATTAATAGCTTTATGTTTTTCTTGCTCTGCCCTCACTACAATTTCCTCGGTAACAAAGGCTTGTTCTTCGATTTCAATTTTCAAAACTAATTGCTTACCAGATGTTAATAATACATTTCTCACTCCTGTAGTGTTAAAACCAATAAACGAAACTTGTAAATCATGTCTGCCAACCTCCATATTTTCGAATTCAAATTCGCCATTTAAATCGGTAGTTGTACCTATAATCGGATTGGTATTTAATATTATTACTGTTGCTCCTGGTAAAGTAGCTTGAGTTACTTTGTCGATAACTGTACCTCTAATTGTTTGCGTAATTTTAGCTTTCTCTTGCGAAAAACCTAAAACTGACACAAAGACTAGTAAAGCTGTTATAACTGTTCTCATGTTTTTTGTTTTAATATTTTTGGCAAATATCAATGCTAAGTTAAGTAAAAACAATAAATAATCGATGAAGTGAACAAAATCAAGATTAAAGTGTTACCGCTTTAGAGTACATAAAGCACTTAGAGTTCTGATCTTGCTGAACTTGATTTCTCATTTTCAATCATAATAAATTTATTTCTTTGTAAAACTCGGCGTCTACTCTCTATGGTTTTTTGTGCAATAACTGCCTGCTGGATTTCCTCCCGATAGGGATGGCGAGGCAGGGCTATAACACAGAGGTGCATAAAGCAAGGCACAATTTGCTCAAAGGTATTATAAATTCAATAATCTCCTCAGTACATCAAAATAAGAATTAGCCTTTACCAAATGAAGTGGGTAAGATTAAGAAGTTGAAATAAAAATCCAGATTTGAAGTCTTTTATCTTAGAAGATATATACTTCTCAAATTAGAAATCTATTGGGTTAAAGCTTTCACCTTGT
>JAOZUW010000061.1 GCA_029938465.1 Bacteroidales bacterium
GCCACATTACATGCCAATACCGCTTTTTTACTTATTAGAGGACTAAAGACTTTAGAATTGCGCGTGCAACGTCAAAACGACAGCGCCATGAAATTGGCAAAACATCTTGAATCACATCCAAAAGTAGAAGAAGTATTTTACCCAGGCCTAGAATCGCACCCAAGTCATCATATTGCCAAAGAACAAATGAGCGGTTTTGGTGGTGTTTTTGCTTTCAACTTAAAAGGTGGATTCGACAATGTTAAAACAATGCTCAATAAGCTACAACTAGCTCACTTGGCAGCAAGCCTTGGCTCTGTAGGAACCTTAATAGGCCCACCAAAAGTAACTAGTCATGTAGAAGCTACCGAAGAAGAAAGAAAACAACTTGGCATACCCGAAGGGCTTATTAGGTGCTCTGTTGGTATCGAGAATTTTGAAGATATTAAAGCAGATTTTGACCAAGCACTTTCTCATATATAATTTAATTTGATTGATTGATTTATTACTGCGTTCCTAATTATTTTTGGAGCGCAGTGTTTTTTTTCTATCAAGATCAATTAAACAAACAACAAATTAAGACCGTTGCAAGAGCAAATATTTTGTTCAAATACGAGGCATGAATATTTTTAAACCCGCAGCATACTATTGTATTCGAGGACTTTAAAAATTTGACAACGAAGTAGTTGGGCAAAAGATTGCTCATTTGTCTAAATATCTCGCCTTTTTGCAACGGTCTTAAATTTAACTAGGAACTTTTTTACTAATTAAATACATACAACTTTCACTAGACCTAGGCTATATTGCTATTGCAGAAAAACTATCCCTTCCTACAAAAACAGCCGAAGAATATATCACATCTTTTGTAAAAGACAGTCTCCTCCTACAAAATATAGTATCCCATGGAAATTTGTGTATTCTGAAAAATATGGGATACGTTCAGAAGCAGTAAAACGAGAATATGCTATAAAAAAGAAAAAGAGCAGGAAATATATTGAATATCTAATCGGAAACTCAGTTGAATAAAGCCTCCCGAATGCTTTCGGGAAGGTCAGCGGTTCGTTCCGATAGCTATCGGAACCGCCTCTCCACTTGATAAAAAAAGGCTTTACAGAAATGTAAAGCCATTTTTTGTCTGGAGTGTCTTTTTTGGGTTCTAAATCAAATATAACCATTTTATGAGCTATAAAACAAATTTTTATAGCTCATAAAAACTTTATTCTATTGAAAATAAGCCATACTTCCAGATTATTATCAAATCTCCTTCAACAGCTAGAATTTTTGGTAAAAAAGACGCTAATCACTTCAATACCTCCCACAGATAATACCCTAAACTTGACATTAGCCACTGTTTTTTGTATATTGTAGATTCCTATTATTCTTGTTAAACTTAAAACTCAAGGTCATGAAAACAATAACTATACTTTTGGTTAATCTCCTAATGCTAACCACATTAATGGCTCAAATGCCTGCTGCAATAACAATTGAACCTCCAAATGCCACTGCTTATGATTTATTGACATTAATATTTGATCCTGCAGAGGCTTGTTTTACTGATGGAACCTTAGAAGGTTTAGATTCTATCGCTATTCATTCGGGTGTTGGCTATCAGAATGGTCAAACTTGGCAAAGTGTAATAGATTGGGATGGGGTAGGATATGATGGTCAATCCACTATACTATATCCAACTGGAGATGGGAAATTCTCAAAGACTTATGTTCCATTTGAATATTACGGGTTTCCTGAAGGAGTGATAGTAACTCAAATTTGTGCTGTGTTTAATAATGGAACAGATTGGAATCAGGATGGCAGAGATTTTTTAGATGATTCAGACTGCATGGATTTCTTTATTCCTATTGCTCACCCATGTTTATCTGAGGGTCTAACAATCTATACTCAGGAACAAATTGATAATTTTCAAACGAATTATCCTGGCTGTATAGAGATTGAAGGAAGTGTTCAAATCTCTGGTGATGATATAACAAATTTAAATGGATTAAATGTGATCACATGTTTTGGAAACGATTTTGTAATTGAAAATAATCCTAATTTAATGGAATTGACCGGTCTTGAAAATGTACTATCCATTGAAGGATTTCTTGCGATTGAGTTTAACAATTCTATTACTAGTTTAGCCGGGCTTGAAAGCCTATCACACATTGATGGTCCCTTTTTCATTGGAGGCAACAATCTTCTTACAAGTTTTACAGGATTAGATAATTTGCAATCTATTGAAGGAGTGTTAGAAATAGGAATATATGAATCTGGAGGATATTACGGTAATCCTTCCTTGATTAATTTGTCAGGATTGGAAAACTTAGATTACATTGGCGGAAACCTCTCCATAAAATTTAATGAATCCTTAAGCAGTATAACGGCACTGGAAAATATTGATCCGGAGTCTATCAGTGACTTATTTATTTATGATAATATCTCTTTATCAACATGTGATATTCAAAGTATTTGCGACTATTTAGCCAATCCCAATGGAACTATTGAAATCCATGACAACGCCATAGGCTGTAATTCACAAGAAGAAGTGGAAGAGGCTTGCACCGCATCAATACTTGAAGTAAGCACTTTTTATGGTATTAATACTCAACCAAACCCCTTTTCTTCCTCAATAACCATAGAATACAAGCTAAAACAAACACAAACGGTACAAATCAGCATTTTTAACCAGTTCGGACAATTGGTATACCAGCAAACAGAAGATCAGGTTCAAGGATTACAGCAACTGCATTGGAAAGCACAAGATCAAGCTGAGGGTCTCTATTATTACAGACTTCAGGCAGCTAAACATATTATCAATGGGAAGATGATGAAGATTCAATAGGAAATATTATTTGTATCATAAGCTATTTTTAGACTAAACCACTATGGACTGGAAGTACCATAGGTTTATTTTACGAATAAAATTCGTTTCTGTTTTAATCCTAACTGGGTTAGAAGTCAGAAGTAAATTTCTAGCTTTGGACTTCCAACTTCAAACCAAAAATTTGTAGAAACTGAAAATCTTAACTCTCTTAATCCAATTCAGTCAACTCATATTTCCAGAGCTCCAGATTATCCCAATCGGCTTTGGCTTTCTCATATCCATTATCTTTCGATTTTCGCATCCATGCAGCAGCTTCTGACAGATTTATTTCTGTTCCTTCGCCATTATAGTATAATATAGCTAAGTGATATTGAGCATAGGCATAGCCCTGTTCTGCGGCTTTTTTATACCAATAAAAAGCTTTTGATATATCTTGTGGTATTCCTTCGCCATTATAATACATATAGCTTAGGCTAAATTGTGCCTTCTTATGTCCTTGCTCTGCGGCTTGTGAATACCAATAAATGGTTTTGCTAATATCTTTAGAAACTCCTACACCATAGAAATACATATAAGCCAAATTATATTGAGCAATAACGATACCTTGTTCTGCGGCTTTTTCGTACCAATAATGTGCTTTACTCAAATCCTGAGATGCACCCTCACCAAATTCGAACATATGAGCTATTCTCGATTGAGCCTCAGCATTGCCTTGTTCAGCTGCCTTGGTATACCAATAAAATGCTTTATGAATATCTTGGGTTGCCTCTTCACCAAACTCATACATATAGCCCAAACTTGATTGAGCTTCCAAATCTCCTATTTCGGCTGCTTTTGTGCACCAATAAAGTATTATAGATTCCTCTTTTAAAGCCTTATCATCAATTATAGAAGTTTCATTAGAAACAGTATTAGATTTTACATATCCTTGTTCTGCTGCTTTAATATACCAATGCAAGGCTTTTTTTCCATTGATATCCGTTCCCTCTCCATTGTGATGAATAAAAGCCATACTAGCTTGTGCTTTTACAGAGCCTTTTTCTGCTGTTTTTTCGCACCAATAGGTCGCTCTCTGTTTCTTCTTGATCGGCTGATCTCCTAAAATCAAAATTTCCCCAACACCTTTAGGTTTTTCAATGTTTTCATACTCAGGTAATTTTGAATACCAATAATAAGATTTGGTGAGATCCTCTTTAAGGCCATCACCACTTAAATACATCAAGGCCAAACGATATTGAGCTTGTTCGTAATCTTGTGCTGCCGATTTCTCTATCCAATAATAAGCTTCCTCATCATTTTTTGCTGTTCCCTCACCATTCTTATACATCATTCCCAAACTGTATTGTGCTGGAATATAATCTTGCAGAGATGCTTGTGTATACCAATAAAAAGCTTGAGACAAATCTTTCGTACATCCTTCACCATTATAATACATAATAGCCAAACCATACTGTGCCTTAGCATATCCCTCATCTGCCGCCTTTTTATACCATTTGAAAGCATTGTGCATACCTACACCCACACCTAAACCATTATAATACATATGCGCCAAATTATACTGTGCAATAAGGTCACCTTGCTGTGCTGCATTGGCATACCAATAGAATGATTTATTAAAATCTTTGGTGGTTCCACTTCCAGTTTTATACATATAGGCAATGGCAGATTGAGCTTCCACATTTCCTTGTTCTGCTGCTTTGGTGCACCAGTAAAAAGCCTTTGGAAGATCTTTTGAAACACCCCTACCAACGACCAACATATAGCCTACTCGGTATTGAGATGTGACATCACCTTGCTTTGCAGCTTCCATAAACCAATAAAAAGCTTTATTTTTATCCATAGCAATGCCATCACCATCTTGATACATAGTGGCCAACTGAAGCTGAGACTCCATTTCACCTTGCTCAGCTTTAAACAAAATAGAATCGTAAGTTTGCGCTTGTCCTATAAAACTTAGTCCTAGCAGCACAATTAGTAAAGTGACAAACGTTAATTTTTTCATCTTCCCTGATAATCTTTTTTATATTCTAATATTATTAGAATATTGAATTCTTAGGAAATTATTTTAAATATGGGAATCGCAAAGTTAATAATTATATATTGCTATACAAATAGTATTTATATACTTGAAGGGATAATTCCGTATATTTGGGCTAATTCATATTTTGATGTGCTGACGGATTATTGAATTTATAATACCTTTGAGCAACTTTGTGTCTACTCTCTGTGTTATAGCCCTGCCTCGCCGGCAGGCAGGTATTGCACAAAGAACCACAGAGAGTAGACACCGAGTTTCACAAAGAAAAAAATTTATTATGATTGAAAATGAGATATCAAAAAAAAACATCGTGCCTGAGACATTTAATGATGTTCATACAGCTCAGATTCTAAGCTATTTAAGATTGGGTAAATATAAACTGGGACTATTTTTTAATTTTCAAACCACAGTACTAATAAAAGGAATAAAAAGAGTGATAAATTAAAGCAAGCGCATCAAAATAAGATTTAGCCTATATTAGGAGTATAGAATAATCTCCATTAGAATTTTAAGCAAGGATGATACAACAAAAAGAAATCAAATTACAAGCAAAGGAACGGGGTTTTCATTTAATAACAGGTGAAATAGAAGCGGAATTAGACTTACCAGAAAGAGGATTATTAAATCTATTTATCAAACATAGCTCTGCCGGACTTAGCATAAATGAAAATGCCGACCCTAGTGTTCGGCTTGATTTTGAAACCATATTAAATAAATTAGTCCCAGAAAATGATCCTCATTATAAACATATTATGGAAGGATCAGATGATATGCCTGCGCATATTAAAAGCAGTTTAATGGGTGTATCATTAAATATCCCCATTGTAAATTATCAATTGGCATTAGGCATCTGGCAGGGCATCTATCTCTGTGAGTTTAGAAATTATGGTGGAAGAAGAAATATTCTACTTACTGTTTATTCCTAAAACCTTCAAATATTGTTGTTCAGAGCCCAAAACCCAGAACTCAAACTCCTACTTATCAGATCTTTTACTACAAGTGTTAATTCCAAAAATAGGATATAGCGGGCAAAAATTAATCAAACTCGTAAGGGCGAAAACTATGGCTACCACAACTAATACGATACCGATAGTGCCACTTAACACATTTGCATAAAATAAACCTACAATAATTGCTGCAATAATTAATCTGATTAACTTATCAGCTTTTCCAATATTTTTTTTCATAATAATTCTGTTTTAATTTGAGACCAAGATAAAAGTTTAATAATGCTAATATTCTAGATCTAGCTCCTAATAAAAGTTCACTTGCTCTTTAAAAGTACTATCTACCATATTTCCAAATTCAATCTGCTTATATCGTTTGGAAGTTTGTGCTATTCTTTGCAAAACACCCAAAGCCGACTGCTGATCCTGAGATAATAACTCCTTAAATTTAGGTGAAAGAGAATTGATATAATTAAGTTCACTTAAATAATAATCGAATATGATTTGATTTATTTCTTGTCCTTTTTCAATAGCACCAGCTCTAAAATAGTTATCACCAAAAGCTAGCATATACATATCGTAATGCACCTTGGTATGTGGAAAATATTTTTGATAAGTATCTAAAGCAATAATAGCTTTTTCATTGTTACCGTTAGCAATAAATCCATCTGCTACACGCATCAAATTATTTTTCACTATTCCCGATTCTCTATAGCTTTCTCTATCAATAGTTACATCCTCTCTTTCCAGATTACCATAACTGGCTCTGTTCACTAATAAATCAAAAGATTTCTCTGGATTTACGCCACCCATTCCTCTCACAAGCCCTTCGGCTTTATAGGGTAATAAACGATATACATATCCTTCGAGGTGCATATATTCATCTAAACCTAATACTTTTTTAATACTATTTGGATTGGCAAAATAAACCGGACGTTCCCAATTATTTGTGGCAATAAAATCGAGCACCATCAAATCGTTTTTATATAAAGCACTACCACCAACAGACCAACTCATTTCCTTTGGAATAAGGTGAGCTTTATCTCTTGGAACTACTCCTGATTCTACCAAATAAGCACTATCTAAAGTGAGTTTTACCTTACGAGTAGGCATATAATTTATTTTCTTATCCCCTTGACCAATTTTAGTGGATTGATCATCATTTTTAATGAAGTCGATAATCTGATTCAATTCAAAGGTTCCTTCAACTCTTGGGTAAATAGGAACATAGGTATTCACTCCCTTATTATATTTTTCAGGTTCAATAGAAAGGGGCACTTTTTCCGAATCATATATTTTTCGTTGCAATTGGTGCACATACCAAGGGCCAGATGAAAGCATATAGTTTACTACACGAATATCTGTTCTCACATTTTCCACTTCTTGTGCATACCAAAGTGGGAAAGTGTCGTTATCACCATTTACAAATAATATGGCATTAGGTTCACAACTATTTAAATAGTTAAAAGCAAAATCGCGAGCTGCTGTTTTTCCACTTCTATCATGGTCATCCCAGCCTTGGCTTGCCAAAAGACCTGGAACAGCTATTATAGAAACGGCAAACACTCCTGCCGTAGCCATTCTCATATTTACTTTTTTACTTAACCATTCAATAAGTCCAAACACACCTAAGCCTATCCATATAGCAAAGGCATAATAAGAGCCGGCATAGGCATAATCTCGTTCACGGGGTTGATATGGAGTAAAATTCAGATACACAATAATGGCAATTCCTGTCATAGCAAATAATAGAAAAACCACCCAAAAGTCCTTTATGCTTTTATTGAAATGATAAATCACACCTATCAATCCTAGTATTAAAGGTAAGAAATAGAAGGTGTTTCTGGCTGGGTTTCTAGAAGCCATAGGCAACTCATCTTGATTACCTAAACGAATGGCATCAATAGCCTTAATACCACTTATCCAATTTCCTTCTCTTATATTTGGCTGAGATTCCACATCACTTTGGCGACCAACAAAATTCCACATAAAATAACGGAAATACATATGTCCCAATTGATATTGAAAGAAAAAGCGTAGGTTATCGTTAAAAGTAGGTTTATATACTACTTTCTCTTGACCATCCTGACCCATTATTCTAACAGCCTTCCCCTTGGAGGTTTTGTATGATTTATAAACATCAATATGTGACTGCTCTCTACTACTCCACATTCGTGGAAAAACAGAGGACAATTCAGGATTATATTTTGGTTTAGAGCGAGTGTTTTTATCAGTCATTATATATTCGCCTTTTTTATCATCACGAATATATATTGGTGATCCATCTTCCCACTCAGTAATATCTGCATTATAGTATTGTCCGTAACCCAAAGGCCAGGTCCCGTATTGTTCTCTTAATAAATAAGACAACATACTAATGGCATCTTTTGGGTCGTTTTCGTTAATAGGAGGATTGGCATTTGCTCTAATAACCAACATAAAGAAAGAAGAGTAACCAATAATAATAAAAGTTAGACTAATAATAGCAATATGCGCTATTTGATGTCGCTTTTTATAAGTATAACGCCACGACCATCCAATAATAGCTACTACAAGAGCAAAGAAAACAAAGGAACCGGAATTAAATGGTAAGCCAATGGTATTCACAAAGAAAAGCTCAAAACTACCAGCCATCTTCACCGTCATTGGAATAATGATATACATAATAAATGATAGGATAATCAAGCTGAGTAAACCTACTAAAACAAAACCTTTTATATCGGTTTTTTTCATCTTTTTGAAGTAAACCACATAAGTAATTGCCGGAATGGCTAATAAGTTTAATAAGTGTACTCCAATAGACAAGCCCATTAGATAGGCAATAAGGATAAGCCAACGATTGGCGTAAGCAGTATCTGCAACTTCTTCCCATTTGAGTATGGCCCAAAAAACTACAGCTGTGAATAAACTTGACATCGCATATACCTCACCTTCTACAGCTGAGAACCAAAACGAATCGGTAAAAGTAAAAGCCAAAGCACCCACAATGGCACTGGCAAAAATAGCATTAGCTTTATTATTAGTCATTTCACCACCTACAAGCTTCTTGGCAAGCATAGTGATGGACCAAAATAAAAACAAAATAGTAAAACTGCTGGATAAAGCAGACATCAGATTGATCATATACGCTACCAAAGCGGTGTTGCCAAAAGCAAATAAGCTAAAGAAACGGCCCAGCAATTGAAAAAATGGTGCCCCTGGAGGGTGACCAACTTCTAATTTATAGGCTGTAGAAATATACTCTCCAGCATCCCACCAGCTAGTGGTTGGCTCTAATGTTAACACATAAACCAAAGTGGCTATGGCAAAAATCATCCAGCCTATAATAATATTTAGTTTTTTGTAGTCGTAGGTCATATTTTCTGTTTTTTTATTCTTCAATCCGTTTTTACTATCAACTTCTTTAAGCCTTCTCTGCTATAACAAATAAGTCTAAACAGTTATCATCTGCCTGACTCAAATAATAATCATCCATCTTGACATTAGAGCTTAAATCGGTGTTTTTATTATGCAAACTTTTTCTGTTTATTCTATTTAAAATATCATAAGGAACCTGAAGCATTCTACGCGGCATCTTATGTTGAAAGTCAAAAATATCGAACCGTGTAAATTTAGCTACCGATTTTCTATTGGCTTCATAATATCCCATCACTATATCATTTCCAAAAACACCTTTCATCTCCACTTTAGGAAATAACTTACTCACCAGATTATTCAGTTCTAAATGAGTGTATTCTCGCACATGCCAAGGATTTCGAGTAAGCGACATTTTAATATTTGGCGTGGTTAATATAAGTTTACCACCTGGCTTTAATACCCGAAATAACTCTCGTACAAAAAACTCATCATCTTCAATATGCTCAATTACTTGAAAACTCACCACAAAATCGAATGTATTATCCTGAACACCAACAAAAGGCGGTACTGTCATTTGCTGAAAGGTGATTTTTGAGAAATCCGGTAAATTAGTATCAATAGGTGTATTATACTTATCAATAGCCAAATATTTTTTGGCTTTAGGAGCTAAAAGCTTCATTCCATATCCTTCGCCACAACCTACCTCTAGCATATGTCCGCTAATCAAATCCGAAGCTTGATGATAAGCTATCATATGTCGCTGATGTAGAACATTATCCGTAATTACCTGGGATGAATGCCTTTCTGCTGTTTGAAATGAAACCATAATTAATGGGTATCGATTGTTTAATCGACAAATTTAAAAAAATAAATGGGCTTTTGTGAACTAAAAAACCAAGGAATAATAGGCTTAACTTATTTTAACATAAAGCCCATGTTTTCAAGGATTTAATACGGGTTTTTTAGGAATTTGAGAATGCATTTTTCCATGATTCTTAGAAAAAACTGCTTATATCGGTTCTCTTTTGGTCTTTCTTCTCTTATCCAATGAATGGAAAAGATTAGTTTCCCAATGCCACTAATTTTTCGAATTCAGCTTCAGAAAAATCACGATAAAAATAATTTGCTGGGTCAACAGCTTGATTATTGATTCTCACTTCATAATGCAAATGTGGAGCTATACTACTTCCAGAATTACCAACTTCTCCAATGATACTAGCCAAATTTACTTCTTGCCCATATTTTACATTAAACCTGCTTAAATGAGCATATACGCTTTTGTATCCATTTCCGTGATCAATAACTATTTTATTACCATAACCATCATGCGAATTTGTAGCGATAACAACTTTTCCAGGAGCTGTGGCATAAATCAAAGAACCAGTTTTAGCTGTTAAATCTACTCCTTTGTGTAATTTCCTTATTTTATAAATAGGATGTATTCTATATCCATACTTAGAAGCAAAACGGATCAGGTCTTTCTCGGCTATTGGGAATATCTTTGGCTGACTATTAATCTCATCAGCCTGCTTTAAGGCTAAGTAAGTTATCTCGTCAAAAGAAGAATTTTGAACAGCAGCACGTGCTCTAGCTCTATCCATTTCTATTAAAGAAAGCTCCATATTATTGTTAAACCCTTGTAAACGTGCGTATCCACCAATACCTGCCAAACGAATATCCTCATTTAATGGCTCTTCGCCTAACAAAAGACGATATAAATTATCATCTTTATCCTGAATGATATTCAAACATTGATGAAGGCTATCCATTCGTGTATCTACCTGAGTTAGTTTGCTTTGCAGTATTACATTCTGATTTTTTAACCTGGCCTCTTCTGGAGTATCATAAAACTCAGAAAGCGTGAAAGTAATAAACAAAGCCAATATTAAACTAAAACTAATAAAAACCAATCCCTTTTTCAGATAATCCGAAAGAGGTGTTTTTACGGGTTCATAGCTTAATGATTTCTTATTATATATATACTTTTTACTGATCATAAATTGCATTTTAAAATCGGGCTGCAAAAGTAACATAATTTTTTATATTACAAAGTACTGCTTTTCACCACTTTAACATTTTTACCATTACTTCAAATTTGGAATATCAAATAATTATTATAAATTGCAATGGAAGAAATACAAAACACCTATATGCTACTGAACATCTCCTTTCATTACGACTTCTATCCACTACTTATTGTAGCTACAATAGCTTGGCTTACTCCAATCATACTATCTGTTTTTAAATTAAAAAAAATTCCATCGGTTATCATTGAGATTATTCTTGGTTTTGTGGCCGCACAATTTCTTTTTGATGGCTTTAGCAAAGAGAGTTATTTGATTCTAGATTTTTTCGCTTTGTTTGGCTTTTTATTTCTTATGTTTTTAGGTGGGCTAGAAATCGATGTAGATCAAATTCTGGCATCTTTACCTCGCCGCAAGTTAAGTGTATCTCGCTTTTTAAAAAATCCTTTATTAGTGGGTCTAACACAGTTTGCAATGGCTATTGTCCTCTCCTATGCTGCATCAATGGTATTGGCACAGCTTATTGATATTCCTAATATTTGGTACTTCTCATTAATTATGGTCACTACCTCAGTAGCCATTGTTTTGCCGGTTTTAAAAGATCGGGGTGAAATAGGAAGTCGATTTGGCCAAATGATTATTATTGCTGCTGCAGTTGCAGATATATTGAGTATTATTCTTTTTACATTTACTGCTTTTGTCATAAAAAATGGATTTCACTATAAGCTATTATACATTTTTGCACTTTTTATCCTATTCTTTATTTTTTATAAGCTTATTAATAAGCTCAAAAATATTCCAACTTTTAAAAAACTCAGTTATCAATTATCCACAGCAGCCTCTCAAATACGAATAAGAGGCTCCATATTACTTATTTTAGTTTTTGTTGTTATTTCGCAATACATAGGTAAAGAGGTTGTTTTATTAGGTGCTTTTTTAAGTGGCCTTGTGTTATCTACCATATTACATCGTGAGAGATCTTTAATGCTTATCAAATTAGATGGTATGGGTTTTGGATTTTTTATCCCCTTCTTTTTTATAATGGTTGGTGCTAACTTCGATCCCCATGCTTTAGCTGAGTTTGATGAATCACTAATAGGATTTTTAGTTTTACTATTAATATCGCTTTTTGCCATAAAAGTAATCCCCTCTTTATTGTGGCGTCCTTTGTTTGGTGCAAAAAAAGCCATTTCAGGTGGTTTTTTAATCTCTTCCCGATTGAGTTTAATTATTGCCGCATCGGCCATTGGGCTCGAACTGGGAGTTATCACCTCTGGTATCAATTCCAGCATTATCATTATGGCTGTTATCAGCTGTTTTGCCTCTCCAGTAATTTACAATTGGATGTCGCCAGTGAATTTAATAAAAGGTAAAAAAACCATTATTATTGGCGGAAGTAGTACGGCTGTATTATTGGCTCGTAGATTGAATTTACACGGAAAAAAAGCCCTTATAATTGAACAAGACGAGTCTAGATATCGCACTATTGCTGACAAAGGAATCAATGTGGTTCATAAAGAAGGTCTGGATATAGACACCTTTAAAGAAATAGATCTAAAACCTGACAATTACGTTGTTATTGAGACGGGTGATGATGAACAAAACCTAAAAATTAGTCAGATGCTCAGAAATGAATTCCAGCATGAGAAAATCATTTCAAGAATTAGTAGGTTCTCACAGAAAATCAGATTTGACGAGATGGGTGTAGGTATCATTGATGAAACTCAAATATTGGCTACTGCCATTGAAAGTCTTATTATTCGCCCTACTACTTACCATGCCCTGGTAGAATCTTTTGAGAATTTCAGTGTGGAAGAAATATCCATTAACAATAAAACTATTGATGGGAAACAGGTTAAAGATGTTCCATTTAATAAAAATGCCATCTTAATGATGGTGAAACGTGAAAATACTTTCTTGATTCCACATGGAGATACCTACTTACAAACCGGAGATATGCTGATGGTATTTGGCACTCAAACTGCTTTTGATGATACCCGAAGAACTTTAGGATAATAAATTTGTTTAAAAGTCAAGCTGAATATTTGTACATTTGACCTCAAACCATGCAACAAATCAAAAAACCAAAAAATATAAAAATATATATTATTATTCTTTTTTCAGCTTTCTTGTTAAATGCCTGCGAAAAAGATAGAAAAAAGCCTTCCTGGAATACTGAAATGCTTATTCCATTGCTTGCAGATACTATTATGCTTAAAGATGTGATGGATGAAAGTTTTTTTGTGGAAAATCCCGACCAATCCATATCATTAGTTTTTAATGAGGAGCTTTTTGAAATCAATATTGATTCGCTAGCACATCTGCCTGATACACTGCTGCGTTTTGGTATGAAATTAGGCTTTATTATAGATTCTATTGTTCATCAACCTGGAGATACCATTGTAACTCATCAGTTTTTTTTACCTATGGACTTAATGTCCTCTCCTGAAAATAAAATTCTATTAGAAAAAGCCATTTTAAAAACAGGAAGCATAGCATTTGAATCCTATAATATTTCAAACTCTGATCTATTGGTATCACTCAGCATCGATGGCGTTGAAAATCCAGAAACAGGAACTTTTGCAGCAGTAGAGAAAGTAGAAAAAGATGTGGTTTTTAATAAAACTTTTGATGTTTCGGATTATCATCTGAACCTAACAGGACCAAATAACGATACCATTAATATGCTTACTTATAATGTAGCCCTTATTGTACATCCTGATGAGGCTGGTGAAGTAGTTATATTTCCTGAGGATTCCATAGCTCTGAATATTTATTTTCACGATATTAAACTCAACTATGCCAGAGGGTATTTTGGTCAACATACTTTTGCTTTTGGTCCTGAGGTTTATCCTATTTCTATTTTTGAAAATCTAAATGTGCAAGGGATATCTTTTACTCATGCAGAGGTGAAAATGCACATTAAAAATACTTATGGTGTAGAAGTAGATATTAATATGGATGAGATTATTGCTAGAAATAATAACAGTTCCGAAGCTATTAGTCTCGAAAGCCTACTTATAGACTCCAACCTATTTGTAAACAGAGCCATTGAGATAGAAGAAGAATCCGGAAATATAGAACCACATTATGTTAGTTTTGATTTCTCAAATAGTAATTTCCCCGATTTACTCTCTATTCAACCCGACGAAATCAGTTATAAAATGGATCTTAAGACCAATGTGATGGGCGATTCATTAAACTATAACAACTTTTTTTATGATGACCAACCCATATCTGTTTCATTAGCTATAAAACTTAATGGCGGATTAAAAATTGACAGTCTTTTTGAGACCTCTCGATTGGATTGGAATATAAACGGAATTCAATTAGATGGCATTAAAAAAGGCGAGCTCAAACTTATTTTCTCCAATGCTTTTCCTTTTCATTTTTATATGAACCTCTATTTTGAAGACCAAGAAATGAATATTATTGACACTTTGGCTTTTCATGAATTTATTGAAGGTGGACAAATTGGAGATGATGGTTTTGTAGCAGAAGCGATAGAAACAAGATTTAGCATTCCTTTAGATGAAGATCTAAAAAACAACTTCGAAAAGGCAAAATATACCAGATACGAGCTGATGATTAGCACGGCAAATAATGAACAAATAATGCTTCATAAAAACGATATGATGAGATTTAAAGTAGTGGGTGATTTTGAATATTTAATAGATCAACAATAAGTAATGCGGAAAATATATATCCTTTTCATACTTTTGATTACCACTCTAATTGTTAGTGCACAACAGCCTGATTATAACCCATATTCTCCTGTTGATATGAGCACAAAAGATTGGCGTCTTGCCGTTCATTCTTTTTATAATAACCATAATAATTCCAATTACTTAACCCATGAGTTTTCTTTTGCCATAAACGATTCAAAATATATTGATGAAGAGCTAAAAAACAGGCAGATGAACAAGATAAAAGGAGATGTTACTGTCGGAAGAAGCTCTTCAGCAGGTTTTGGTATTTGGTTGAACTCTCAAAAAATGGAAAATAATATCTTTTACTATTTGGGAATGGATTCTCAACAAATTCTTGATGGTATACTGGACCCCGATTTGATTGGACTGGCACTTTATGGTAATAAACACTATGCCGGACAAAGCTTAACTATTTCCAAGTCGGAGTATACAAATATATATTTTAACAGAATAAAAGCTGGAATAGGAAAAATGATAGGGAATAATGATTACAAACATACCCTTTCGGCTGTAGTTGGATTTACCATTGGACAAAATTTCAACTATTTAAACATAGCAGAAGCTCAACTATACACACAAACTGATGGAGATTATTTAGATATTGATATTCAAGCAGAAACACAAATGGCCGATACCTCTTGGGCTAATATATTCACCATAAATGGAATGGGAGCCTCAATTGATTTGCACTACTCTTTATATAAAGAGCAGGATTTTTTTATGGCAATAAATCTGCATAATTTAGGCTTTATTCATTGGAATA
Organism: Bacteroidales bacterium; assembly: GCA_029938465.1. Classification (GTDB taxonomy): domain Bacteria; phylum Bacteroidota; class Bacteroidia; order Bacteroidales; family UBA12170; genus UBA12170. The sequence goes on from JAOZUW010000061.1 coordinate 15,637, forward strand.
AAAACCCATATACAGCTTCTATAGACACCTCTTTTCGTTTTGAGGGCAGTACTGGAAACCAACAAGTTCCTGATGATTTTTCAAAAGATAAGCTTCGTAAGCTGATCTTTCCTAATGCCAGCACCTCCTCTTTTACAAAAGGTCTGGATTTTGATATTCAGTTTACAGCAGGTAAATATTTTCAGAATGGGGAGTTCTATGTCGGTATAAACACCACATTTTATCCTAGTTTAATCTCTTCGTATAGAGCAGAGCTATTTGCCACCTGGAATATTAAAAATAGACTATCCTTAACCCCCATTTTTGCTTATAGCAGCTTTAATAAAGTTAATATTGGTCTTGCAATGGGCGTAAAAATATGGAAATCTATTAGTCTAAGAGCAGGTTCTTCTTATTTCAATTCAGCATTCAATTCTCAATCTCCTGTTGGCCAAGGAGGCTTTGTTAGTATTGTTTGGTTTTCAACTCCTTAACCCACATTATTCAAGAATTTTAGATATGAAAAGCGAAAAAAACAAGTAGAATTGGGAAACGCAGAAGTTTTAAAACACGTAGGTAACCGTATAAGACTTACCATTACTGCTTGTTATTGTTACATGATCAACAACGCCTTCTTCTCCACCTGGAATATGAAATGATGCCTGACCATTAGCATCGCTAGCTGAAGTAGCTGAATCTGAATAACCATCGGTACCAACTATTGAAAAACTAATATCACAATTTTCAACTGACGGTATAAGAGTAGCAATTACAGTTACATCTTGCGAAGGTCCTGGATCAATAGGACTTGGTAATGCAGAAACAAATTGTACTTCTGTACAAGATGATGCTTCCATTTCTTCTTCATAGAAGCAAACTTCAGTTGATCCATCCCACTGAGCATCTTCAAGTTTAACCCCTTTAATTTCAATTGTTTTATTAATACCTGCCTCGGGCAATTCGAAATTATTAATTGCAACAGGGGCAAATCCATCAACAGCTATTACCACCTGAGAATTATTTTCAAACATGCTAAGGGGTATTCCTTTGCCTACAGTTGTTTTTCCGGAAATCATAAAATACTGAGGATCACCATTCTTATTAACTCCAGCTCTCCAATTTGAAAACCAGGTAGTCACTGTTCCCACAGTGCCCCCTACAACAGCAATAGTTGCAAGTGCCGGTAAAGTAGCTACCCCTACAACCAAACCAGTAAAAACGGCTGCTCCAGTTCCAACAACTGCCCCAAAACCTACATTACTAGCCTTTACTGCTTGATTTTGTTTTAATTTATTCATTGTGGCTATATAAAGCTCATCATCAATCTCACCAGCTTCATATTGGTCCTGAATTATTTTAACTTTGCCTTTTGTTTCTTCAATTAAATTAGCTACTGCAATAACTAATCCAACACCGACTCCATTGTCCAATGTGGGTGTAAAATCTACTATACTACAATCCGGTCCATCAATAATATTTTTGAATGGTGATTTTGAAGAGTTTTGTTGAATCCTATAAAATTCTTCCAAAGCATCTAAATACTTCTGAGCAGAAGAGATATAATCATCCATAAATGGTTTAATATCCTCTATCGGCATAGTTTCCACATTAGTAGTTTCAAATTCTTGAGCCTTTTCAATGAATTCATTTAATG
>JAOZUW010000178.1 GCA_029938465.1 Bacteroidales bacterium
TAAAAAACCAATTAATCCTGAGGAAGTTTTTGAAGCTGTCGATAGATATATCATACAAAAAGATGAAGATGATCTATCCATAAGACTTCGCAAAATAGAAAGCGCCATACTCCTAGATGAGCCAAAATTGATTATACCGTCTACCGAGGGCTTAAGCATAGTTAAAATAAACGAAATTATGCGATGTGAAGCTAGTGATGTTTACACTTATTTCTATTTAACTAGCGGAAAAAAAATGATGGCTAGTAAAACGCTGAATAATTATCAAAAATTATTATCTGATATCAATTTTGTAAGAATTCATAGTAAGCACTTAATAAACCTCCGCTATATCAAAAGCTATATTAAAGGAAAAGGTGGTTCTGTTGTGATGGAAAATGGCGACGAATTAGAAGTGTCCGTTCGTAAAAAAATGGACTTTATGAATAAACTTAAAGATTACGCTAGAAGCATAAAATAGCTCAGCATTTTATAGCTCTGAATATCATTAGTATATAAATTTAACCTATCATTTCCTTAGAATGATTATATATTGTTATTACATTCACAGAATGTCATTTTTGAGCTAATAAAAATCATAATTTTGCCTTCTCTTTTTTAGAAAAGAAAAATATTGGTCAGCTTATGAAGAATCAGTATTTTTGTATTTACTATTTTTTAATAATTGTATTTATTAATACATGGAAATTATGAATCAAGATCAAACAAATCATAAACTATTTTCAGATTTTGCTCCCATCAGCACTAAAGAATGGATGGAGAAAATCACTCAAGACTTAAAAGGTGCAGATTTTGAAAGGCGTTTGTTGTGGAATAGTCCTGAAGGGATACAAATCCGCCCTTTTTACCGGTCAGAAGACTTAGATAAAATAAATCATTTAAATACCATGCCTAATCAGTTTCCTTTTGTTCGCGGACAAAGGAAAAACAACGAATGGTTAGTTCGGCAAGATATATTTGTAGATAATATTAAAAATGCCAACAAAAAAGCATTGGATATATTGATGAAAGGTGTTACCTCATTATGTTTTGTATTTAGCGATAACCATATTGCAAAAATATCTGAGATAGAACAGCTTATGGAAAATATTTTTGCAGATAACGTAGAGGTAAACTTTAAAGTTACTCCTGGAGCAGCTCACAAAGTGATTTCTGTATATGAAAACCTGGTGAAAAAATACAACAGAAATCCTGAGAATATTATGGGCTCTGTAAATTTTGATCCATTCTCCGCTTTACTTTTCAATGGACGTTTTTGCAAAACAGAGGAATATGTTTTTGAACATGCTGGTCATATTATCAATGCAGCTGAATTCCTTCCTCATTTTAGAACTTTTGGGATTAGTGGTGTTAACCTTCGTAATGCTGGAGCTAACATTGTTGAAGAGCTTGCTTTTAGCTTAAGTATGGGAGCTGAATTCCTAACACGGCTGACAAACTTGGATTACTCTATTGATGATGTTGCCCCTCGAATTAAGTTTAACTTTGGTGTGGGAAGCAATTACTTTATGGAGATAGCTAAACTAAGAGCAGCCAGATTGCTTTGGGCAAAAGTAGTTAATGCTTATGGACCTAAGAATACAGAGGTCACTAAAATGCACATACATTCTGCCAATATCAGCTTTAATAAAACCATTTACGATGCACATTCCAATATGCTTCGTACGACCACCGAAACATTATCGGCATTACTTGGAGGAACTGACTCTTTTACTGTATTACCTTATAATGCCAGTTTTGATTGGCCTAATGAATTTTCTGAAAGAATTGCTCGCAATCAACAATTACTTCTTAAAGAAGAATCCTTTATCGATAAAATTGCCGATCCATCAGCAGGCTCTTATTATATTGAAACCCTAACAGATGAACTGATAGAGAAAGCTTGGAATCTGTTTTTAGAAGTTGAAGAGAAAGAGGGTTTTATAGAAGCAACTAAACAAGGATTTATTCAGGAAAAAATAGAAAAATCGGCTCAAGAACGAAAAGATTTTGCAGCCACACGCAAAGAAATTTATTTAGGAACCAATCAGTATCCCAATTTCACTGAATATATGGAACATTCTATTAATCCAGATGTTTTAAAACCCTTTGATCAAAGTGCCAGTGATGCTATTGTTAAACCTTTAAAACAATTTAGGGTTTCGCAAGACTTTGAAAATTTACGTTATGCCACTGATATGTATAGCAAAAAGAATAAAAGACCAAAAGCTTTTATGCTGACTATTGGAAACTTAGCTATGCGTAAAGCCCGTGCCCAATTTGCTTGTAACTTCTTTGCTGTTGCCGGCTTTGAGGTGCAAGATAATAATGGCTTTGAAAGTATTAAAGAAGGTCTTGCAGCTGCTCAGAAAGATAAAGCAGATATAGTAGTGCTTTGTAGTTCTGATGAAGATTATGTAAAATTTGCTCCTGAATTAGCTCAAGAAAAGGAAGACGCTACTATTGCAGTTATAGCGGGATATCCAAAAAATATTATAGATGACCTTAAAAATCTTGGTCTATATCGTTTTATTCATGTAAAGTCAAATCTATTAAAAGACTTAATAGATTATCAGAAAGCTTTAGGAATTATTTAAATTGGTGAAAGATAAATCGAATCCTGCTGTAAGCACGATGAGCTGAATCTGAACAAAATATAAAAAACATTTACAGATGAAACCCAATTTTAAAAACATAGATATCAAATCCACACCGAATTATAAAAATGATTCGGCCAAGTGGGAAAAAGACAACCATATAAAGAAAAACTGGATGACCCCTGAAAAGATAGGAGTAAAACCAGTATATCATGCTGATGATTTAAAGGGTATGGAGCATTTAAACTATGCTGCTGGCCTAGCTCCTTTTTTAAGAGGACCTTATTCGGGAATGTATGCTATGCGTCCGTGGACGGTTAGACAGTATGCAGGCTTCTCTACAGCTGAAGAATCTAATGCTTTTTATCGCCGCAACTTGGCTGCAGGGCAAAAAGGACTTTCCATTGCTTTTGATTTGGCTACCCACCGCGGATACGATTCGGATCATGAACGAGTAGTTGGAGATGTAGGAAAAGCTGGTGTTGCTGTTGACAGCATCTTAGATATGGAAATTTTGTTCGACCAGATTCCTTTGGATAAGATGTCGGTTTCTATGACTATGAATGGCGCTGTTTTACCAATTTTAGCTTTTTATATTGTTGCTGGGCTTGAACAAGGTGTCAAGCTAGAAGAATTAAGCGGAACTATTCAAAACGATATACTTAAAGAGTTTATGGTGCGTAATACTTATATTTATCCACCTCTACCTTCTATGCGTATTATCGCTGATATTTTTGAATATACTTCGGAGAAGATGCCAAAGTTTAATTCTATTTCTATTTCCGGTTATCATATGCAAGAAGCTGGAGCTACGGCTGATATTGAATTAGCCTATACTTTAGCTGATGGAATGGAATATTTAAAAGCAGGTATTAATGCAGGAATGGATATTGATTCCTTTGCCCCTCGCCTATCTTTCTTTTGGGCTAGCGGCATGAATCACTTTATGGAAATAGCTAAAATGCGTGCCGGGCGAATGCTTTGGGCTAAAATAGTAAAGCAGTTCCATCCAAAGAACCCTAAATCTATGGCTTTACGTACGCATACACAAACTTCTGGATGGAGTTTAACAGAGCAAGATCCTTTTAATAATGTAGCCCGAACATGTGTAGAAGCTTTAAGTGCAGTTTTAGGACACACACAATCTTTACATACCAATGCCTTAGACGAAGCCATTGCCTTACCTACAGATTTCTCAGCTCGCATTGCCCGTAATACACAATTATATCTTCAGGAAGAAACCCAAATCAATCGCTCTCTTGATCCTTGGGCTGGCTCCTATTATGTAGAAAGCCTCACCAAAGAAATTGCTGAAAAAGCTTGGGCTTTAATTGAAGAAGTACAAGAATTAGGTGGAATGGCAAATGCCATAGAGACCGGTGTACCTAAAATGCGAATTGAAGAAGCAGCTGCTCGAAAACAAGCTCGTATTGATTCTCATAAAGATACCATTGTTGGTGTGAACAAATACCGATTAGATAAGGAAGACCCTCTGGATATATTAGATATTGATAATACGGCTGTTAGAGAATCACAAATAAAAAGACTTGCAATACTTAGAAAAAACAGAAACGAAGCCGAAGTACAAGAAGCATTAAAAGCCTTAACTACTTCTGCAAAAACTGGTGATGGAAACCTTTTGGAATTAGCTGTTGATGCAGCTACAAAACGTGCAAGCTTGGGCGAAATATCTGATGCCTTGGAAGTAGAATACGGAAGATATAACGCTACAATACGCTCCATATCTGGTATTTATTCATCAGAAGCAAAAAACGATAAGATGTTTGAAGAAGCAAAGATACTGGCTGACAAATTTGCCGAGACTGAAGGAAGAAGACCTCGAATTATGATTGCAAAAATGGGGCAAGATGGACACGATAGAGGTGCCAAAGTAATAGCCACAGGATATGCAGATATTGGTTTTGATGTGGATATTGGACCACTATTTCAAACCCCTGCCGAAGCCGCAAAGCAAGCTGTCGAAAATGATGTCCATATTTTGGGTGTTTCCAGCTTAGCAGCCGGGCATAAGACTTTAGTACCTCAAGTTATTGCTGAACTTAAGAAATTAGGACGTGAAGATATTATGGTTATTGTTGGAGGCGTGATCCCTCATCAAGATTATAATTTCCTTTACGATGCAGGTGCTGCTGCTGTTTTTGGACCTGGAACCGTTGTATCGGAATGTGGTATTCAAATGTTAAAAATATTACTAGGCGAGGAACAGTAAACGTTCTTCTAACCTGAATAATTAAGGCTACCTAAGAAATCTTAGGTAGCCTTAATTATAATTTTCGAGTGTCTGTTTACGAAATAAAAATCTTTTATCCTTAGCTAAAGAATCCAAAGAGCTTGTTTATTTGGATTTTTCCACCATTTTTTATTT
>JAOZUW010000179.1 GCA_029938465.1 Bacteroidales bacterium
AGAAATAATTTAAAGAAGAATAAGCATTATAGAACCACAAAATACAAGCCCAATTTCACATTATATTTTTTCTTATCTTTGCAGCCCAAAAAATAAAAGACCAATAATTGCGGTTTTTTGTTTGCTGAGAAGCATTATTACTCCTCAGCTGTTTTAATAAAAAATAAAAACAACAGAAAAAAGAAATTCATGAATATCTCAAGAGAAAATACCGGAGATTTAACAGCTATTATTAGTGTAGAAGTTGTAGAGGCAGATTATAGACAACAAGTAGACAAGGCATTAAAAGATTTAAGAAAAAAAGCCAATATCCCCGGATTTAGAGCCGGAATGGTACCTATGGGAATGGTGAAAAAAATGTATGGCATCTCTGTTATGGCCGACGAAGTAAACAAAATACTTTCCGAGAATCTTAACAAATATGTAGCTGATGAAAAATTGGAACTATTAGGTCATCCTATTCCAAGTGACACTAAACAAGATAAAGTGGATTTTAACAAAGAAAAAGATTTTGTTTTCCATTTTGATATTGGTATGTCTCCTGAGATTACACTCGAATTAAATGATAAAATCCATGTACCCTTTAGCAAAATAGAAGTTGCTGACACCATGGTTAACGATTATTTAAAAGATATTCAAGAACGTTTTGGTGAGCATACTCATCCTGAGAAAATTGAAGAAAACAGCAAGATAACTGCTTCTTTTAAACAATTAGACGCAGAAGGAAATGTTATCGAAAGTGGTATTAAACAAGAAAATGCTTCTTTCAATATAGAAGATATTCAGTTAAAAACTATTGCTAAAAAACTAGTGGGCAAAGCTGTTGGAGATAAAGTAGATTTTGACCCTATGCGCGCATTAAAAGATGCCAACAAAGTGGCTGCTATGTTGCAAGTAGCTAAAATTATGGTTGAAGACTTAAAAACTGAATTTGAAGTGGAAATAAAAGAAATCACTTTTATTACTCCTGCCGAACTTAACGAAGACCTTTTCAAGAAAGCCTATCCTAAAGAAGATTTAAAATCAGAAGAAGATTTAAAAAATAAGATTAGAGAAGATGCTGGAAAACAATTTGAAGGCGAAAGCGATAAACTATTCTTAAGTAAAGCTGTTGACACTTTAATTGAAAAAGCAGCTATTTCCATTCCTGATGATTTTATGAAACGATGGATTTTAGCCAATAATGAAGGTGAACTTACTACCGAGCAACTGGATATTCAATATGGCAGCTACGCCAACACTTTAAAATGGCAATTGCTTCAAAATAAAATTATCAAAGACAACGATATAAAAGTAAGTGAAGATGAAGTAAAAGATCATGTTCGTCAGTTTATTAGCGGACAATATTTTGGTGGAATGGAGCAAGATGAAGCTTTTGCCAGCCAAATGGATGGTATTGTTGATAATGTTCTAAAGAACGAAGATGAAGTGAAAAAAATCTACGATCAACTTTACGATGCAAAGATGTTGAAGCTATTTAAAGAAATGCTATCTTTAGACGTTGAAACTATGCCTTTAGAAGACTTTATTAAAAAAGCCAGCGAAGCACCAAAGGCCTAAAAAATAAAAAACTATGAATTCAAACGAATTTAGAAAATATGCTACTAAGCATATGGGTATTAGCAGTCTTACTTTAGATCGTTATACTTCTATTGCCCAAAATTACATCTCTCCTACTATTATTGAGGAACGCCAATTAAATGTGGCACAAATGGATGTTTTTTCCCGATTGATGATGGATCGTATTATCTTTTTAGGAGTACCTATCGACGATTATGTGTCAAATATTATTCAGGCACAATTGCTTTTTCTTGAAAGTGCTGATGCCGAAAAAGATATCCAAATATATTTGAATACTCCAGGCGGATCGGTATATGCAGGATTAGGCATCTACGATACCATGCAATATATACAACCCGATGTAGCTACCATTTGTACAGGAATGGCTGCAAGCATGGGAGCCGTACTATTATGTGCTGGTACTCATGGTAAGAGAACAGCTCTAAAACATAGCCGTGTATTGATTCATCAACCAATGGGAGGCGCACAAGGTCAAGCATCGGATATTGAAATTACTGCTCGTGAGATTATCAAACTCAAAAAAGAACTATACGAAATCATTAGTCTGCACAGTGGACAAACTATTAAGAAAATAGAAAAAGATGGTGATCGTGATTATTGGATGACTTCTAGCGAAGCAAAAGAGTACGGAATGATTGACGAAGTATTAGGATTGAAAAAATAGCGTCTATATGGCTAAAAAAGAAGTAGTAAAAGAAAAGTGTTCGTTTTGTGGTCGTCCTAAAGGAGAAACCGAATTACTTATTGCAGGTTTTTCAGCTCATATTTGCGATAGTTGTGTAGAACAAGCTCATCTTATTGTTAAAGAAGAAGCAGGAAAAACCAAAACATCTCAACCTATTTTTGCTGACCAACTGCCCAAACCCAAAGAAATAAAAGCACATCTTGATGAATATGTTATAGGACAAGATGAAGCAAAAAAGATTCTTTCGGTAGCAGTTTATAACCATTATAAAAGAATAGATCAACCAGAGAGCAAAAAATACAAAGATGTTGAGATTGAGAAATCTAACATTGTTATGGTGGGCAAAACGGGTACAGGAAAAACCCTTTTAGCACGTACTATTGCTAAAGTTTTGCATGTTCCTTTTGCTATTGTAGATGCAACGGTTCTTACAGAAGCTGGTTATGTAGGCGAAGATGTGGAAAGCATTTTATCAAAACTTTTACAAGCAGCCGACTATAACGTAGAATCTACCGAAAGAGGTATCATCTTTATTGATGAATTGGATAAAATTGCTCGAAAAAGTGATAATCCAAGTATCACTAGAGATGTTTCTGGCGAAGGTGTTCAACAAGCATTGCTAAAACTGCTCGAAGGAACTGATGTAAATGTTCCCCCACAAGGAGGACGTAAGCATCCGGAACAAAAACTGATCAAGATAAATACAAAAAATATTCTTTTTATTGCAGGTGGTGCTTTCAATGGTATTGAGACAAGAATTGCTGGGAGATTAAAAACCAATATGTTGGGATTTGGTGCAAAAAAAGAAATTGGACAAATAGACAAGGAAAATCTAATGCAATATGTGGCTCCTGGCGATTTAAAGAAATATGGATTAATTCCTGAAATTGTGGGCCGCTTACCAATTCTTACCTATTTAAATCCATTAGACAAAGATGCTTTAAAACGTATTCTTATTGAACCGAAAAATGCGCTAACAAAGCAATTCGGTAAGTTATTCGAAATGGATGATGTTGAATTAAGTTTTGCTGATGATGCTATTGATTATATTGTAGATAAAGCCATTGAGTTTAAAATTGGTGCTCGTGGATTACGCTCTATTATTGAAGCTATTATGACAGAGGCTATGTATGAGGCACCATCGGAAGGAAAAAATCACAAACTAAAGATAACAAAAAAATACGCTGAAGATAAATTAGAAAACCACGTCATTACCAAACATAAAGTGGCCTAATTATTTAAAAAGTAGCTGGATATTTTACTAGTTGACAATAAAGAAATCAAGATAAAAAGCTGTGATATTAATCTATCACAGCTTTTTTGGTATAAGAATTGTTTATTTTAGCCAAATAAATATCAAGAATGATTTATAAATATTATATCATATTATTATTTCTATTGAGCAGTGCCCTGTCTTTTGCGCAATTCCAAAAAGATGCTGTACGTCCTGCCTATATTAAAGATGGGGATACAATATATGTTGAATTTCTTAATGAAGTAGAGATTATTGCTCCAAAGATTTTCGACAGCAAAGCTAATGCTAAACGATATAGCCGACTGGTATATTATGTAAAAAAAGTATACCCTTATGCTAAAATAGCTGGCATGAAAATGAACCAATATGAAGACGTTTTAGCTCAAACCAAAAGAAAAAAAGACCGCAAAAAATTAATGCGCCAAGCTGAAAAAGAGATGAAAGAGGAGTTTGAAGAAGATTTAAAAGATCTCACTTATATGCAAGGCGAAATACTTCTGAAATTAATTGATAGAGAAACGAATAAATCTAGCTTTTACTTGGTGAAAGATCTCCGAGGAGGATTTCGAGCTACTTTTTATCAAGGTTTTGCTCGTTTATTTGGCTTCAACCTAAAAGAACGTTATGACCCTGCTGGCCGAGATAAAGAAATTGAAGAAATTGTTTTGATGATTGAAGAAGGAAAGATTTAAATTGCCCTTACTCATTATTTATGCTACATTCAGCATTTGTATCCATTAATCAACATTTATACTAACCCACCATAGAATAATGTAATATTATATCGCGGGCTAGTATAACCTCCTGAATTTCAATAAGATTTTTTAACACAAACATCCTCCACTTTAGGTTGATTTAATCTATTTTTTTTGTAAATTTGCACCTCAAAATTTCGAGGATAATTTTAAATAAAAATCATATTTAAAGAAATATATAATGGGTAAAGAAGAAAACAAAAAAAATGTTTATCTCTTTGGAGATAAGAAAGCTGACGGAAATGCAAGCATGAAAAACCTATTAGGTGGTAAAGGTGCTAACCTAGCTGAAATGAATTTAATTGGTGTCCCTGTACCTCCGGGATTCACTATCACAACTGAGGTTTGTACTGTTTATAACGAAAAAGGTCGTGACTTTGCAATTAATCTTATCAAAGAAGAAGTTGAAAAAGCAGTAGCTGACGTTGAAAAAATGATGGGTACCAAATTTGGTGACAAAACCAATCCTTGCCTATTATCTGTTCGTTCAGGTGCTCGTGCTTCTATGCCAGGTATGATGGACACTGTTTTAAACCTTGGTCTTAATGATGATGCAGTGGAAGGTATTGCTAAGAAAAGTAATAACGAACGTTTTGCTTGGGATTCTTACCGTAGATTTGTTCAAATGTATGGCGATGTGGTTATGGGAATGAAACCAGAATCAAAAGAAGATATCGACCC
>JAOZUW010000062.1 GCA_029938465.1 Bacteroidales bacterium
ACCAATAAACCCAACCATTTTCCATATCATTAACAGGAACACCGTTAATCATAATGGCTACGTTTCTTTGGTTAAATCCACGAACATTGATTCGAGCATCACCAGCACCACCACCTTGAGGGGTTGCATAAACTGAAGGCGTATTGTTCATTACCATTGGAAGGTCGCGAGAACCTAAACTCTCTTCTAATTGCTTTTTGCTAATATTGGAGATAGCAACAGGAGTTTCTCTTTCCTTTGCACGATCGGCAATAATATTCAAACCTTTAAGTCCAATCGCTTTGCCTTCTAGAATAACTTTACCAAGTTTCGTAGTTTCTCCATTGGTCACATTTACATCCATTGTTACGTTTTCAAAACCAACATAACTAATATTAATCTTCTGTGTACCGGCAGGAAGGTCTAGTGTAAAAACACCATCTAAGTCTGTAGTAGCACCAGTAGTAGTACCATCTAAAATAACAGCAGCACCAATAAGAGGCTCCCCTGTCATATCGTCCTTAATTTTTCCAGTAATAGTTCCCTGAGCAAGTAAGCCGCCACTAAATAGCGCCATAACTGCAATTAGGGTAAACTTTTGTAACATTTTTCTCATAAAGTTTTGTTTTTAAATTTGATTGTAAAAATAATACTATTTTTTTAACATTTTTTAAGTGTTAATAATTAATGATAAAAAATGCATTAACTTACTATTAAAACAATAGTTAGAGTGTAGATTATTTTAATAAGATAAGGTTGTTAGGGCTTGTGTGATATGTTTTTACTGGTTTTGATAACCGGAAAGCATTTCTTTTATTTTCAAGATTTTCTGTTGTGAATCAGTTTGTTTTTGCTTTTCCATTTCCACTACTTTGGTGGGAGCATTGTTAACAAATCGTTCGTTAGATAGTTTTTTACTTATCGATTTGTAAAAACCCTCTTGATATTTTAATTCGGCTTCTAATTTATCAACTTCATCAGCAACATTTACGCTATCAGCTAGTGGTATAAAAAACTCTTGAGCTTTTACCATAAAGCTTTGGCTGGCTTCAGGTTTTATATTGGTTTTTTCAAATTTCTTTATATTTCCAAGTTTATTTATTACTGATGCAAAACTATGATGACTCATATCGCCTTGGAGATATAGTAATTCCAGTGCATCTTTATTTGGAATGTTTTTCCCTTTTCTTATTTTCCGAATATTATTAACCACTTCATAAGCTTCGTTAAAAGAGTTAATGAGATCTAGATCAAATTCCTTTGCTTCAGGCATTGGGCTAATAATAATATCATCACCATCTTTTCTTTCGTCCAGTAAATGCCACACTTCTTCGGTTAGGAACGGCATAAATGGGTGTAATATTTTCATTAACTTCTCAAAAATCTTTATAGTTTCTTTATAGGTAATGCTATCGATAGGTTTTTGATAAGGTGGTTTAATAATTTCCAGATAATTGGAGCAAAAATCGTCCCATATTAGTTTATAAGTAGTCATTAAGGCATCCGATAGTCGGTATTTACTATAATGATCGTCAATGGTGAGTAAACTCTGATTAATGCGAGCATTCATCCAGCTGATGCCCATTTTTGCAGCAGTAGCTTGATCTTGCTCTTTTATTTCCCAGCCTTTGATCAAGCGGAGGGCATTCCATATTTTATTGCTGAAATTACGTCCTTGTTCACATAAAGCTTCGTCAAAAGGAAGGTCGTTTCCGGCAGGGGAAGTTAATAGCATTCCTACCCTTACTCCATCTGCTCCATATTCGTTCATTAATTTGATAGGATCTGGACTATTGCCCAATGATTTTGACATTTTCCTACCTAATTTATCTCTTACAATACCAGTAAAATACACATTTTTAAAGGGTATTTCTTGTCTGTATTCCAATCCACTCATAATCATACGAGCTACCCAAAAGAACAAGATTTCTGGTGCAGTAACCAAATCATTGGTAGGGTAGTAGTAATTGATTTCTTTATTGTCAGGATTTCGAATGCCATCAAAAACGGAAATAGGCCATAGCCAACTTGAAAACCAAGTATCTAATACATCTTCGTCTTGTTTGATATCCTTTACTGTAATATCTTTTAACTCAGGATATTTTTCTTTTGCTTTTATAAGTGCCTCTTCAACCGATTTAGCTACTACTTCTTCCTTATTCGGAAGATAGTATACAGGAATTTGTTGTCCCCACCATAACTGACGTGAAATATTCCAATCTTTCACATTCTCCATCCAGTGTCGATAGGTGTTCTTTACATTTGAAGGATAAAACTTAACGGTATCATTCATTACAATGTCTAAAGCAGGCTTGGCCATTTCTTTCATTTTCATATACCACTGTAATGAAAGTTTTGGCTCAATTACCACATCGGTTCTTTCAGAAAAACCTACCTTATTAGTATAGTCTTCTTCTTTAACCAAAAAGCCTTTTTCTTTAAGCTCGGCACTAATTTTTGTACGTACTTCAAAACGATCTTCACCTACATATATTTGAGCAGCCTCGTTTAATGTACCATTATCATTAAAAATATCTATGGCGTCGAGTTTGTATTTAAGACCAAGGTTATAATCATTGATATCGTGAGCTGGAGTGATTTTTAAACAGCCTGTACCAAATTCCCTATCCACATATTCGTCCTGAATAATTGGTATAGATCGATTAATTAAAGGAACCAAAACACGTTTTCCTTTTAAATGTTTAAAGCGCTCATCTTCAGGGTGAATGCAAACGGCAGTATCTCCCAATATTGTTTCCGGACGAGTAGTTGCTATAGTTATCCACTCATCCTTTGTGCTGAGCGGAGTCGAAGTGCTTTCAACTTGATACCTTATATAATAGAGCTTTGATTTTACTTCTTTGTGAATGACTTCTTCATCAGAAAGTGCAGTTAAGGCTTTAGGATCCCAATTCACCATTCTTACTCCACGATAGATAAGCCCTTTATTATATAGGTCAATAAAAACATCAATCACTGATTCGTAAAGATTGTCATCCATTGTGAATTTAGTACGATCCCAGTCGCAGCTAGCACCCAATTTTTTGAGTTGTTCTAAAATAATGCCACCATGCTTTTCTTTCCACTCCCAAGCATGAACCATAAATTCTTTACGACTCAAATTGTTTTTTTCTATTCCTTTTTCCTTTAGGTGATGAACAACCTTTGCTTCAGTAGCGATAGAGGCATGATCAGTACCGGGCACCCAACAAGCATTTTTCCCTTGCATTCTAGCTCTACGCACCAACACATCTTGAATAGTGTTGTTGAGCATATGCCCCATATGCAGAACACCAGTAACATTTGGTGGAGGAATTACAATAGTATAAGGTTCACGATCATCTGGCTCGGAATGGAAATATCTTTTTTCTAACCAGTTTTTATACCATTTATCTTCTACTTGTGTTGGTTGATATCTTGAAGGAATTTGCATTGTTTTTTGCTTTTTGATTTTAGTGCGCAAAAATAACAATAAAATTGATGTATAAACCGGAGTTCTATATAAAATAATTTACTGTATTTGGTTTTTTTTCATAGATGACACAGGTTAGAGTAGAGTTTTCATACAGTTATTGAATATACCCAAAATTACGTAGTTCTCTTTCATCATCACGCCAATCTTTTTTCACCTTAACAAAGAGTTCCAGGAAAATTTTCTTTTCAAAGAACTTTTCCATATCAATTCTAGCTTGAGTGCCTACTTTTTTTAGATTCTTTCCTTCGTGGCCAATTAGTATTCCTTTTTGCGATTGTCTAGCAACATAGATCAAAGCTTCAATCTTAATCAGCCTTTCATCTTCTTTAAAGGATTGAATATCGACTTCGGTAGAGTAGGGTACTTCTTTTTGATAGTTGAGTAATATTTTTTCTCTAATTATTTCAGAAACAAAGAAGCGTTCTGTTTTATCGGTCATTTCTTCTTTGTCATAATATGGAGGTGATAAAGGCAATTTTTCCTTAATAACATCTAATACCCTTTCAATATTGAATTTTTCCAGTGCAGAAATAGGGATGATCTCTGCCTTAGGGAATTGTTCTTGCCAGTAGGTGAGTGTGTGCATGACTTCAGTTTGATCACTCAAATCAATTTTATTGACAACAATAATCACTGGAATTGTTGTTTTCTTCAGAGTTTCAGTTATATGTTCATTTTTAAGTGCAGCTTTTTTCTCTACTAAATACAAAAATATATCAGCATCAATCATAGCCATCTTTACAAAACCCATCATTCCTTCTTGAAGTTTGTAATTGGGTTGGATTATGCCAGGAGTATCAGAATAAACTATTTGAAAATCATCACCACTAACAATACCCATTATACGATGTCGTGTTGTTTGTGCTTTGGCAGTTATAATACTAAGTTTTTCTCCTACCAAAGCATTCATTAGTGTTGATTTTCCAACATTTGGATTTCCAATAATATTTACAAATCCCGATTTATGTTTCTTCTCTTCTGTCATTATTTTTTTACTTTACCAATTTTATCTTCAATACTCTTTGTTTTAGAATTTATTCTATTTGTTTTGTCTTTTTGGATATCAAAATTAACAACAGCGTATACCCTTTTGTGGTTTTCTAATAGGAGATATGATTTTTCAATAAGATGGAGTGCTTCCTTCATTGTTTCTGTTTCAAAAGAAGTACCCATAGGGTTTAGTTTATAAGGTATGCCACTTTCATCAATCATTTTAATAATTTCACTAACATATTTACTCACGCTTGTCCCACTATCAGTGGGGAACATTGCAAAATTTACTAATACAGACATCTTTATTTTTTTATCTTAAATACAATTGAATAATATTCTTTATTATCTATTGTTGTTTTGCTTTTGGCAAAGGTAAACTTTGTTTTGAAAAAACGTTTGTAAGTGGCCATTCTTTCAAGTGTTAGTTGCTCACAATTAATTTCTTTGTCTTCATAGCGTTTTATAAAACAATTGTTCAAGTCTGAAAACCCCAAATCTTTATCAATTACTTCATAGATTAGGTATTTTCCTTGATCCTTCAGTTTAATAAGCAACATGGGTTTGTCATCAGTATTTTTGTTAGCATTCTGTACACATTCCTCAACAGCATATTCAATAAATGGATAGATTAACATTGGGGGTATTTTGATTCTTGAAAGATTAAGGTTTTTGTCAATATCTATCTCATATTGCAAATCATCACCAAAGCGAAGGTGTTGAATTTCTAAAAACTCTTTAACAAAATCTATTTCGAATTGTAGGCTAACAAGATTTTGATGTAGTACATCAATAATTCTATTCATCATATTTGAGAATATGCTTAAATAATGGTTAGCAGTTTTTATATCTTGTTTATAGATAAGACTTTGTATGGCTGTTAATGCGTTAAACACAAAATGTGAATTCATTTGAATAAAAATCAATTTTTGACTTGTAAGAATTATTTTATGGTTGTTTTTGCTTTTAAAATACAGGAAGTATAGATAACTAGATAAAATCACAAGAAATAAGACAAATATGGATACCTGGAGAAATAAATTATTTCTTTCAGTTTTAACTTGCTGAAGTTTTGTTTCGGTTTCCATCTCAGTTTTTATCTGCATGTACTTTCCTCTCGAAAAATCTGATTCTAATTCTACAATCTTATGCTTATTTCTATTGTGAAAAATACTATCACGAATTTGCATGCTCGTATTTAATATGTTATAAGCTTGATGATAATTACCCTTAGCTATAGCTACCTTTTTTCTTAGGTTATACCCTCTCACAATATCTGGATTATTATGATATGAACGATATAAAACCTCGCCCTTTTTGACATAATAAAGCACACTGTCATATTTTTGTAAATAAAAAAGACTACTTGCGATATTATAATACGAGCTGGCTATAAGGTGTTGATATTGAATATCCTGCCTTATTTCTAAAGCTTTATGATTAAGATCTGCAGCTAATTTATATTTCTCTAGTTTGCCTGCAACTGCAGCTTTTTGCGTGATTATGCTTGACTGCTTTGTTTTGTTATTAAGTTTTTCGAAGGATGATAATGCCAAATCGAAATATTCTAATGCTTTGATGTAATTATTTTGTTTATAAAAAAACAGTCCTGTCATATGGAATATTTTCCCCTGAAAATCAATATTATCCAATTGAAAAGCAAGCGTTTTTGCTTGAGATAGAGATTTGTCTGCTTCTGTCATTCTGTTCAGCTGTATCAAAGATTTGGCTTTGGTTAATAAAGCTAAAAAATCATCAGTTGAAACTGTGGTTATTTTTGATAACTCAATGGCTTTTTCCGCATATTCTAAACTAATAGCATATCTTTCCATAGTTTGATAAACTGTGCTTAATATAAGAAAAGCATCTATTTGAGCTGCTATATCATTCTCTTTCTCACTTAATCCTAAAGCGCTTTGGATAAGTCTAACTGCTTCAATATTTTGTTTGTTGAGTAATGCAATATTTGCTTTATTTTTTAATATTTCAACATGAAAAATAGGGTGTAAATTTTCAGTTACAATTGATAGTAAGAAGTTAGAAATACTATCTGCTTTGTGTACTTGAATAGTTCCAAAATAACCATTTCTTACCCCAGTCATTAAATGAAAAAATAATATGGGTTGGTCCTGATAATTAATTTTGCGAATTTCTTCGATACAATACTCTAATGCCAATGGATTATTAATACGAGCTAAACTATCTGCATAGTTTGATATTTCTTTTCCATGTAAAGTATTAGCTACTGAGTGTATATCTGTATTTTGTGCAAAGCTAGTTGTGCTTAGAATAATAATCCATGAAAATATTTGTAATAATAATATATTCAATTGATTATGATTTTTTTTATGAGTTTTCATAGTGATTTTCAACAGTAGAATATGATAAAGAAGGAGTTTTTAGAGCTTCCTTATTAATAGTGAAAAAATTTTATTTCAAAGATAATCATATTTATATGGTATACAAATGCAATATTAGTATCTTTGAATCGTCTTAAATAGGGGATGTTTTTTGTCAATTATTTATTTAAAATCTTATATGTTAATTTTGGATATGATATACATATAACAAATAATTGAATGTTTTATTAGGATGCTGAATTGATAGCTACTATAGGATTTCTCAGTTGACAATATACTAATCAATAATAATAAACAACTTAAATTTAATAATATGTCAGACAAGATTTTAAACCAAATGGAGCCAGGGGTAATTTTTGGCGAAGATGTTAAGAGAGTATTTGAAATAGCAAAGAATAATAATTTTGCGATACCAGCAGTTAATGTAATCGGCACGAATTCTATAAATGGAGTTTTGGAAGCTGCTCGAATAGCAAATTCTCCGGTTATTATTCAGCTCAGTAATGGAGGTGCTAGTTTTTATGCTGGAAAAGCATTATCGAATAGTGATCAGCAGTCAGCTATAGCAGGCGCGGTTGCTGCTGCTTATCATGTACACGAAATGGCAGATCATTATGGTGTCCCTGTAATTCTGCATACGGATCATGCTGCAAAAAAACTATTACCTTGGATAGATGGACTTTTAGAAGCAGGAGAGGAGTTTTATGAAATGAATGGTAAGCCATTATTTAGTTCACATATGTTGGATTTGTCTGAAGAGTCTTTAGAAGAAAATATTACGATTAGTAGAGAATATTTGCAGCGAATGGCTAAAATTGGTATGACATTAGAAATTGAATTAGGTATTACAGGTGGCGAAGAAGATGGTGTTGATAATACTGACGTAGATAGTTCAAAACTATATACTCAACCTGAAGAGGTGGCATATGCTTATGAAGAATTATTAAAGGTAAGTTCCAATTTTACGATTGCGGCTTCTTTTGGAAATGTTCATGGAGTATATAAGCCTGGAAATGTAAAGCTTACGCCAAAAATTCTTGACAATTCTCAAAAATATATCCAAGAAAAATACAATACGCAGGAAAAACCTGTAGATTTTGTCTTTCATGGTGGTTCAGGATCCAGCCCTGACGAAATAAAAGAAGCTATTTCGTATGGTGTGATCAAAATGAATATTGATACAGATACGCAGTGGGCTTTTTGGGATGGTGTTCGCGAATATGAATTGGAATTTCGTGCATATCTACAAACTCAAATAGGAAATCCTAAGGGTGATGATGTCCCCAATAAAAAATATTATGACCCTAGAAAAGTGCTTAGAGCAGGTGAGGAAGCTCTGGTTAAGAGGCTGATAACAGCTTTCGAAAATTTAAATGCAATGAATAGGAATTAAAAATATATTGTGTTTCTCAAAATAATTGTTAAATTTGATTGCTAATTGGTAATATTATAATTATGTCAGATAATAAAGTATCGTATGATTGGGCTGGCAAAACTGTCCTGATAGTTGAAGATGTGAGTCACAACTACAAATTTATTGTTTATGCTATTAAAAGTACTAATATTGAGGTCTTATGGGCTAAAGATGGTAAGGAAGCTTTTGAAGCTATCAAAAGAGGAACCAAGGTTGATTTAATATTAATGGATATAAATATGCCTATAATGAATGGGTATAAATCTATTCGTTTGATTAAGAAACAAGATAAGAATATCCCAATTATTACTCAAACGGCTTATGCTTTTGCAGGTGAGAAAGAGAAAAGTTTTGCTGCTGGAAGTGATGATTATATTTTGAAGCCTATACGTACAGCTGAACTTTTAGAAGTTATGGCTAAATATTTAAATTAATATTTCTGTTCAATATAAAAGAAGAAAGGCTTTCTCTATTTGGGAAAGCCTTTCTTCTTTTAAGTATAATTATTTTAGAAATAGGGTTTATCTGGATAAGGTTTTAATTAATTCTTTTGTTTGAATATTTAAAACAGGTATATGACTTCTGGTTATCAATTGCTCTGCAAATGATCCTTTCCATAAATTAGATGTTGCAGAAAGTTGAATACTCATACTAGAAATTAAATCGGCATTTATATCTTCTGAATAATTGATTGTAGTTTTGATTATATCGTCTGTTTCTATTGATTTTACTACAAAATTAACCGAATTATCTTCTAAATATTCTGCAGCTTGCTTGGTGTAGGAAATAATGTTGTCTTGAATCATTTTAACTTTAGTATGATACATGGCCAACATATGAATCTCAGCATTAAAAGTTTTAGCTAATCTAACAGTAAAAGGTACTTTTTGACGACTTTCGAGTGTGGCGTCAATGGGAACTAGAATAACTTTTATATCGTTACTAATTTGTGCTCCATCTTTAATAGTGACAACGGGAACAGATGATTTTTCTACAATTTGAAAAGCCCCAGAGCTATTAAATAATCTCAGTCCAGAATCCCCATGAGTGCCTATAACAATCATTTCAGCTCTGCTTTCAACAGCTTGCCTGTCTAGTTCATCAGCAATATTACCTTCTCTAATCTTGTAACTAAAACGATTTCTGTCTAATTGATCTTCATATTTGTCTATAAGCATTTGAAATCTTTCCTCAGCTTCTTCATAAATTTTATCCTTTGGACGCTGGAAAATATCTTTTGATCTATCAGGTTTATTTACAAATACAAGCATTAAATAGCAATTCACATTGATAGCCATATTCACCGCAAACTTCATAGCGGCATATGATTGATTTTGAAAATCGACTCCTACAACAATTGATTTCATATAAGTGTTTTTGATAACTTTGTAAATATACAATTTTTTTTTATTCAGGCAAAGGTGGAAAATATACTAAATCTTTCACTTCAAAAGCGGAAGGGTATTTCCCTAACACTTTGGTTAAGAAGCCTTTTGCTTCTATCATAGTTCTAAAATCTCCTACTCTAATTCTATAATAGGGTTCGTTAAAAGAGAGATAATAGTTGACATCTGGGAATGATTCCTGAAATTCGTCTGCAGTTTTGAGTGCTAAATCTTTTGAATAATTACCACTTTCAAAGAAAATTTGTACTCTATAACCAGGAATTAGTGTATCCGTTTTGATAATTTCTTTATGCAGTTGCAATAAATTGTCAATTCTAGAATCTTGTGTGAAAGATGTATTTTGTCCTTGTGAAAAAGTTGTTATAATCAATAGAAAAACTGTCAATAATTTTTGTTGTATCTTCATTTTAGATTTTCATTTTTCCTGGTTTCACACTTAATATTGGAACGGAAGATTTATTAAGGATATATTGAGAGTTAACACCTAAAATAATATCATATGCTGCTTTATTTTGATCGGTCATTATAACAATTAAGTCAGCTTCTAATTCCTTTGCATGTTTAACGATAGATAATGATATATTATTGGATGAGCAAGATTTAATTTCTGGCTTGATGCCTTTTCCTATTAAAAAACGCTTAGTATCTTTAATATAGCCATCAGTAATCTTTTTTATACTTGTTAAATTCGAATAATAAATACCTAAAATTTGAATCTTTGCATTAAAGGATACTGCTATAAGCGAAGCCATAGGTACTTTTTTTGTAGTGTCGAAGCTATCATCAATGGGGAGTATGATATTTTTAATTTTTCCTCCAAGAGTAAAGCTTGTAGGAACGCTAATAACAGGACAAGGCGAATAACTAATTATTTTATAAGCATTACTGCCTATCCAAAACTCTTCGAAACCACTTGTTCCATGTGTTCCCACAACAATAAGATCTGCATTACAAGATGAAGCAAAAGTGGCAATTTCCTGATATACTTTTCCTCTCTTTAGTTTGAAATTGATATCTAAATCAATATGCTTTTCTTTTTGTTGATCTATTATTCTTTGAAGTTCCAATTTGGCATCGTGCCTGATTTCATTTTTTTCACCAAGCGCAATTTTTTCTTCAGGATTAGAATCAACCCAAGTAAGAATTAATTCTGCATTAGAGCTTAAGGCAATACCCACAGCATAATTTAAAGCATTAAGTGCTCCTTGCGAAAAATCCATTGCCACAATTATTGTTTTCATTTGTTTGTCATTTTATTGCGATTCATACCTATAAAAATAAGAATCAGTTGATACTGCCTAAACTTAATAGAGGGCTAAAATTACAAAAAAAAACTAAACCAACTCAATAAAGCTAATTTCAGGTCTTATACCTACTCTTCCAGGAAAACCAATTGCTCCAATTCCACGATTCACATTAAGGAATTTATCTTGTTTGGAATTTTGATATATTCCTGCCCAATGAGGATAAACATATTGTGCCGGACTCCATCGGAAGAGAGAGGATTCGAAACCAAATTGGAAGCCATGGGTATGACCACTAAAGGTAATATCTATTGGTGTTTCAAATTGTATTACTTTTTGGTCCCAATGAGAAGGATCATGGCTTAGAAGTAGATGAACCTGGGCTTTTTCCTTATTTTTAATGGCTTGATCTAAATCGCCAATTTGAGGAAAACGTGGATTTTGGCTCCAATTTTCTACACCAATAACCATCAATTTGGAATCCTTAATTTGAATAATTCTATTTTCATTTCGTAATAAAGACCATCCAATTTCTTTGTAAAAATTTATAAGATCATCCCAATTTTTCTGTTCTTCTGTTTCATCTTTCCATTTGTGATAATGCCCATAATCATGGTTACCAAGTGAAGCAAATACACCATATTTGGCTTTTATCTTGCTTAGTGTTTGGGCAAAAGGAAAGGCTTCTTCTGTCTTTGAGTTGACCAAATCACCAGTGAAGAAAACCAAATCAGCATGTAAATTATTAATAAATTGAACAGCTTTTTCTAATGGTACTTTGCTGTACCAGGTGCCTAAATGTAAGTCAGAGATCTGAACAATCCTCAAGCCACTTATATTTTGAGGTAGGTTTTTAATAGCTATTTGATGTCGCCATATTTTAAAATGATAATTACCATGCATCATGCCAAAACCCATGGTGCCTAATGCTAAGCCACCTAAAGATAGCCCCGTATTCACAATAAATTTTTTACGGCTTATTGGCTCTCCTTTAAGTTTATCTAGTCGCTTGTTGTTGTTTTTCTTTGAAACTATAAGTAATTGACTCCATTTTATGATATCGGCAATGAAAATAAAGATCACAGGCAATAATAAAGCAACAATATAAGTAAACAAACCTCCAATAAAATAGACTTTAAAAAAAACAGGCCAATCATCAAGTTTGGTAAAAAGCAATGCAATGCTAGCCACAGAAATAATAAATAAAGGAAGCCAAAAAAGAATAGTTAATAGCGTTTGCAGTTTAGAAGCATGTTCTTTAATTCTTTTATTTACTGCTGACCATAAATATCTACTCAACAGAAGGAGAATGGAAAAATCAATAAAGGGGATGATAAATGATGGTTTAAATTGCCAAATGACAAAAAACAATGTCAATAGTATTGATATAAATATGAGGGTTTTTTTATACTTCATCTTTCCGGGGCAAAAATAGTAAAACTAATTTTGGAAATATTGAGAAAGTATCATCTTGGTGTTATTTTTTGCTAAAATTTACATCAAAGGGGCAATAAGGCGCGCCAATGATTCAAATAATTTATCCTTAACGGTTCTTTTACGCCAAGTAGTCATTTGTATTTCGATGGAATCGTTAATATCTGTTTCAAATTGTTGTGTGAGTTGGGTATTTAATTCAGTATCGTAGATTAAGGCATTTATTTCATAATTTTCGTAGAAGCTACGGTAATCGAAATTGGCAGTGCCTAGGATACTGAGTTTGTCATCTATAAGTAAAGTTTTGGCGTGAATAAAACCTTTTTGATAAAAATAGACTCGTATTTTGTACTTTAATAATTGCTGAATATAGGATCTTGCAGAATATTGTATAAATTTAGAATCGGTAATTCCAGGGAGTATGATTTCTATTTGTATTCCACTTTGAGCTGCAGTTCGTAATGCCATAAGTAAGGTGTCGTCAGGAATAAAATAGGGACTGGTAAGTTTAATGGTTTTTTTTGCTGTATTGATAGCAATAAAAAAGGCATTTAAAATATTTGCATCACTGCTATTTGGACTATTGGTAGCAATTTGCACGGTTGACGATTCTTTATAAGTGATTTGAGGAAAGAAAAAACTTAAATCTTCAAATACATTTTTGGTTAAATGATAACGATCTATTAAAAAAACTGTTTCTAGCATTTTTACCGCATCGCCATAAATACGAAGATGTGTATCGCGCCAGAAATTGGATTCTCCATAATTACCATAGTATTTATCTGAAATATTTATGCCACCTGTATATCCTATCTCTCCATCAATAACAATGATTTTTCTATGGTTGCGGTTATTAATTTTATTGGTGAGGTTTGGGAACCTAACAGGACGAAATATAAGTACTTCAATGTGATGGTTTTGAAGGTTTTTTATGTACTCTCCCGATAACTTCCTACTACCAATACCATCCACTATTAGGCTGATTTTTAATCCTTCATTTTGCTTACGGATCATAATATCAGCTATCTCATCAGCCATCTTACCATTGTCAAATATATAATATTCTAAATGGATAAACCTTTTAGCATTGTTAAGATCTTTAAGTATTTGTTCATATAGGGGAGTGCCTGAAAAATAGGTTTGTAATTCATTATTTGATGATAAAAAAGAGTAGTTGTTTTTAAGTAAAAAAGAAATGAGTTTTCTGTATTCAACCAGATATATATTCTTTATATTTTCAATATCGAAAAGCGCAAGAAGTTGGCTTTTGCTAATCTGTTTTGCTTGGAATAATTCTTTAGTAGCCAAGGGTTTAGCGAACCATTTCTTGGTAACTTTTTGCCCAAAGAAGAAATATATTATTAAGCCAAAAAACGGAATTAAAATTAATACCATCACCCAGCTCATAGTGGTAATAGGGTTGCGATTTTGTAGTATGGTTTTTATAACCAAATAAATGACAAGGATATAAGATGTTAGTATGGCAATTGCCGAAAACCAACTCCATAATTCTGAGTCGAAGAATAAAAGGATATATAATGGTTTTGCTAACAATGAAGTATATTTTTTATTTATTTTTATACAATTTGTAAAATAGCTAAAAGATAGCTCTTGCTAAGATATAAATTTTTTAAAGATAATCAGTAGAGTGGATGCTATTAGATGTAAAAGGTAGGATAGCCCGTGAAAAAATACCTTGAATATAGGCTATAGTCATACCATAATTGCTTACTGCAACACCAGCATCAATAGCAGGTTTGATACGGTTTTTAACTTGCTTATTAGTGATTACACAGCCGCCACATTGTATAACAATAGCATAATCCGTTATTTTACCAGGAATATCATCTAATCCGGAAACAATGGTGTAGTTTAATCTCTTTCCACTAAATTGATCTAACCATCGGGGTATTTTTACGCGACCAATATCATCGCAGGAAACGTGATGGGAGCATGATTCAAGTAAAAGTATTTTGTCATTCTCTTTTAGCTTGCCCAATTGCTTTGTTCCTTCAATGTATTTATTAAAATTTCCTTTTTGCCGTGCCAATACAATACTAAAACTTGTCATGGGAATATGTGCCGGCACCGATCCGTCGACTTTTAAAAACACTTGACTATCAGTAATGACCAATGCAGGCTCGGGCGACATTTTATGAAGATAAGAATCTAGCTCACGTTCTTTTAGTACTACGGCAATCCCATCATTATCTAATAGGTCGCGAATAACTTGTACTTGAGGTAAAATGAGTCTTCCTTCAGGTGCTTCATCATCAATAGGAGTGACTAATAATACGGTATCACCCTCTTGTATTAAATCACCAATGAGGCTGTTATTTTGATAAGCTGTTTCAGGAATGTGTTTTCTAATCTGTAAGACTAATTCTTGTACATCATCATTGTTTATACAACTGAAAGGAAATACAGTAGTATTTAATATTGTTTCGGTCTCTTTTTTAAAAGTACTGCTTAGTGGATGAATATCAGATTTGTTGTGAAGCACCAAATAAGGAACTTCATTTTTGGCAAATCGCTCTATTAAATTCTTTTCATATTCTCCTATGCTATTGTTTGAAATAAGCAAGATGGCAAAATCTATCTGAGAAATAATTCGCATACTTTTTTTTATTCGCTCTAGACCTAATTTCCCTGTATCGTCAATGCCGGCTGTATCAATTAAAACTACAGCACCAATGCCTGAAATTTCCATTGATTTTTTTACGGGATCGGTAGTCGTTCCAGCAATTTCTGATACAATAGCAATATCTTGTCCCGATAATCGATTGATAAGCGAACTTTTTCCGAGATTTCTCTTCCCGAAAATTCCTATATGTGGTTTTTTATCTTTTCCTTGTGACATAAAAATAAATGATTAGAAAATCCTATAACAAATCTTTTAAAGAAAAACCCAGCTGCATTAACTGTTCCATTTCCATCAGTCTTTCTAGTTTTTTGCTATTCAAATATTGTAATTCTGCATTGGCTTGATAAATATCTATTTCTTTAATACTCATCAGTTTAGCCAGTTCAGCCGATTTGTGATAACCTATTAAAGGTGTTAATGCAGTGGTAATAGATGGACTTGAATAGAAATCTTTTTTGGCAGCTTCCTCATCAATTTCAATACCTGATAAAAGATGTTTGTTTAAGCTGATATTTGTTGCAATCAGCAGTTTTAAATTTTCAATAAAGGCATAACCAATAGTGGGAATATAGGCATTGAGCTCGAGATGACCTTTTGCTGCTAAAGAAGTGATCAATTGGTCGTTGCTATATACTTTTTGACAAGATGATATTACAAATTCCACTATTACAGGATTTATCTTTGCAGGCATAATAGAGCTTCCTACTTGTTTTTTAGGTAAATGCAAATGCGCTTTCGAAATATCAGATGCTAGCAGTCGAAGATCGTTGGTCATTTTCTCCAAATTTACAGCATGAGCTTTTATAATAGCTGAAACCTCAACCAAACCATCTAAATTACTCGTAGCATCACCCATGTTTTCTGCTCTGGCTAAGGGTAGTGCTGTAATCTCTTTTAATTTTTTTACTACTTCCATTATAAAATAACGAGCTGTGGCTATACCGCTTCCAATGGCTCCTCCACCTAAATTAACAGTTTTAATACGTTCCCATCCTTTACTAACGCGCCACCAATCGCGGCCTAAAGCTTCGGCATAAGTCGAAAACAATCGGCCATAAGTACTAGGGACAGCTTCTTGGAGTTGGGTATAGGCTAATCGTGGAGTTTGACGATATTTATTCTCCAATTGTTCCAGTGTTTTTCGGCTTTCATTAATTTTATCTTCAAGTTCTTTTAAAAGTTTCATCAAAGCAATTTTTAATGCCGTAGGTACTACATCATTTGTCGATTGGAAAATATTAGCCTGCTCTATGGGGTCAATGATTTTATAATCACCTGCTTTTTTGCCCAGTTTTAAAAGTGCACTATTTGCTATAATCTCATTGATATTCAGGTTGATACTGGTTCCTGCACCACCTTGGATAGCTGGAATAATAAAATGATTAAAATGCTTATTTTGAATGATTTCTTCTGCTGCATCTTGAAGGGCTTTTAGGATAGAATCATCCATAAACTCCATAGGTAAATCCTCTTGAGTGTAGGTAGATAAGGCAGCTTCTTTATAGGATTTGTAGCTGTGATAACAAGCTAGTTTTACATAGCCCATGGCTCTATACCATTCAATAGGAAAGGTAGTTGTATTATAGAAATTCTCCTGAGCCCGTAAAGAATGAATACCGTATAAAGCATCATCTGGAATTTCTAATTGACCTAAAAAATCTTTTTCTGTTCTCATTATTCAAATTAGATTTCAAATTTACAATATTTTATGGTTTTGAGTGTTTTTTTGTTAGAAGATTAACACTGTCTAAAAAGCATGTTTAGTTTATTTTCCTTTTTGTAACTTTTATATAATTATTGCATCTTATAAAAAAAACAAAAAATATGAAGTTTCTTGGAAACATTATTTGGCTTTTATTCGGTGGTTTTATTACTGCTATTGAGTATTTTCTGGCTTCTTTGGTTCTAATGATCACCATTGTGGGTATTCCTTTTGGTATTCAAACCATGAAACTTGGATTATTGGCTTTGTGGCCTTTTGGTAGCGAAGTGCGTGAGACGGAGACTGCTGGAGGATGTCTTTCAACCCTAATGAATGTTATCTGGATTCTTTTTGGTGGTATTTGGATAGCATTAACTCATTTGGCTTTTGGTATTTTATTTGCCATTACTATTATTGGTATTCCTTTTGCACGTCAGCATTTTAAGTTGGCAGGTTTGGCTCTAACACCTTTTGGAAAAGTAATTATTTAGCCTATACAATTGGCATAGGTTTTTCTTTTTGCACTTTCA
>JAOZUW010000253.1 GCA_029938465.1 Bacteroidales bacterium
TAAAATCGATAAGTAATTATATCATTTTTCGCATCCTTTTTCATAAAAGGAAAAATAATGCTATACAAAGAACACAATATAAACGACACCCAGAAAAAAAGGTTTTTTATTGATTTGATTATTGATGAGATTATGCATAGAGATGCACGCTTTAAGAACAGAGAAACCATTTTTGATTTACTTGATGATATGGAAATTAACTATGATTGGTATAACCTAGGTAATGAAATTCAACACTTCTTTGATATTCGCAAAATGGAAAGAAGATGATAGATTTAAAAATATTGAGAGCCCAAATCAAAGAGGCACTCGATAGTAGAGAAAAGGCAGCTGAGATACTTTCCTTTATAGGATATTCAGTCGATAGGAATTTCAAGTTCAAGTTGAGAGATGAGAGCACTCCCAGCGCCTCCATTAATAGAGATGGCAATATCAAAGATTTTGGTGATGGTTGGTACGGTGATGTGGTTGCAGTTCTGCACGAGCATCACGGGAAAACTCTCAAGGATGCAACCCTATATATTGCAGATTGTTTGGGGGTGCGCTATGAGTGAGCTCCCAAGCCCCAAAGAGTTCAAAAACTACACCGCTGTTTTTACTGCTCCCAAGAGTTCTGGGGGAGATACTCCCAGCTATGATTTGAAACAGATGGATAAAACATTCAAGGAGGCGCTCAAAAAGTGGGATGCTGCAAATATTCATAAACTAGGGAATGAGCTGATTAGCTGGAGATTTTGGAATAGTTGCCAAAACAAAGAATCAAGCTTCAAATATTTTGGATATTCCAAGAGAGATGATAGCGTAACGGTTCACCTCTATGATGAGGCTGGAGAAATCCAAACCGTTGCAATTAGGAACGCAAACGGCACCAAGTGGAAAACATACGGCTCCAAAAAGTTCACACCCTATAATATTAGAGATGAGGTGGTTTTCGTAACCAGTGGGATGGCTGAAATTATTATTTGTGAACTATTGGGAATCAGTTATATAGGGCTCCAAAGTGATTCAATGGTTCATCATATACCCCAGCATCTAAAAGAGGCTTTAAGGGGGCGTTATGTGGTGTTATTGGCTGATAATGATTCATCTTTTAAGAAGATAATCCCACAGATAAAGAGTTTCTTTGAGTATAGCCAAACCATAGTGATTGATTTTGAAAAACTCCTAAAAAAGAAACTCCCCAAAGGTTATGATTTTCGGGATTTTATCAATCAGATTGGCGATGCCAAAAAAGTGCTCTCTATATTGGAATTTGAAATAATGCAAAGGGGGGATTATGTTTGAAAAGGCAGTTACCCACCTGAGGAATCAAACCAAGCGGATTGATTTTTCAATGTTTGAGCAAAATAATTGGGTAAAGGATGGCTCCAGTGATAACCCAACACTCCAAGAGGTTGATGAGCGGGGCGGGGCTCTTTGGATTAATCCGATGGGAGAGATTTATTTCAGGCGAAACCCAGAGGAGCAACCCTCCAAGCTGGCAAACGAAA
>JAOZUW010000180.1 GCA_029938465.1 Bacteroidales bacterium
TCTTTGTGCAATACCTATACTGCCGGATTTCCTCCCGATAGGGATGGCGAGGCAGGGCTATAACACAGAGATGCACGAAGAGAAGACACAGAGTTGCTCAAAGTATTATAAATTCAACAATCTCCTCTGCACATCAAAATAAGAATTACCCAAAAAAAACTGAAAAGCCCTATTAGAGTATTAAACTCCAAACAAAGATACTTAGCACCAAAAACCCCATAGCAAAACCTACATATATCTGTTCTGGGGAGTGAGATTTAAGCTTTAAACGGGCAAAACCTACAAATCCAGATAATAAAAACACAAAATATAACATCCAAACACTTTGTAAATAATAGCTTATGGTGAGATATAAAATAACTGCACTTACTGCTCCCATTGAAATGCTATGTACAGATATTTTCCAAAAATTTGTAATTATCATAGCCATTAAAACAAGTATCGCTGATATCATAAATATCAAATCGATTGATGAAATAAGTTTCAATTGATGAAAGACAAACCATGTAGTGAGGTAAAATATGGCTGTTATAATAAATGAAATAATACGATCTTGCTTTAGCTCTAAAGATATTTTTTCAATAATTCCCATTTTTTTCATCAACCAAATAACAAAAACAGGGAGGATAAGAGAATTAATAATAACCACCAAGAAA
This sequence comes from Bacteroidales bacterium, assembly GCA_029938465.1. GTDB lineage: Bacteria > Bacteroidota > Bacteroidia > Bacteroidales > UBA12170 > UBA12170. The sequence goes on from JAOZUW010000180.1 coordinate 657, forward strand.
ATATATCTCCATGCATGGAACGAAGAGCCTGCCGAACCTGAAGTGTTCATCCAAAACAAAAGCAAAACCATATAAAAAGGCATCCAAAGAGGATGAAACACATAACTTATTAAGAGAGCGAGCTTTTTTTCCAAGGTTTTAATCTCTTAAAATTTTATTTCTTCTTCATTCTGATTAAAAATATGGTATTCTAATATATGGTAAGCAGAATCTTTTTCCACTGTAACCCATTTACCAAATTCTTTATACCACTTTCGTTGTATATGGCGGAAATCAGAGCGAATAAAAGCAAATACATAAGGATGTACAAAAAGCTGAAGCTTCTTTTCGTTTTGCTCATTAAACAGATAACTCAAATTGTTTTCTATTTCATCAATAAGTAAAATACTTGGCATTATTTCGCCACTACCTTTACAAACTGGGCATTTTTCCTGAATCTCTACTTCCATTTCGGGGCGCACTCGCTGACGAGTGATTTGCACCAAACCAAATTTTGAAGGCGGAAGAATGGTATGCTTAGCTCGGTCTTTATTCATTTCCGATTTCATATGAGCATATAAAGCACGACGATTAGTAGCTTGATTCAAATCAATAAAATCTATTACTATAATACCGCCCATATCTCGCAAACGAAGCTGTCGGGCAATTTCGGTAGCCGACTCCAAATTAGTTTGCAAAGCATTTTCTTCCTGACTCTTATCTTTATTTACTCTATGACCACTATTTACATCTATAACATGAAGAGCCTCTGTATGCTCAATAATTAAATAAATTCCACTTTTTATGGTCACTATTTTACCAAATGAACTCTTTATTTGTCTATCTATTCCTGTTTGTTCAAATATGGGTTTATTTCCTTTTACCAAACTAACTATTCCCACTTTAGTAGGTGCAATTTGTTCAATAAAAGTTTTTATCTCCTCAAACATAGTAGGATCGTTAACCTTTATGGCGTTAAAAGATTCATTAAGCAAATCTCTAAGCAATGTAGAAGCTCTATTGAGCTCACTCACCACTTTTACAGGAGCACTTACTTTATTATTAATCTTTTCGCTTACAGTTTCCCATTTTTTGATCAAATTCCTAAGGTCAGTATCTAGCTCTGCTACTCTCTGATCTTCAGCCATAGTTCGAACAATAACACCATAATTAGTGGGTTTTATACTCGATATTAAGCGTTTTAATCTTTTACGTTCTTCAGAACTTTTTATTTTCTGAGAAATAGAAATTTTATTAGAAAAAGGCAATAATACCATATATCGTCCGGCAAAAGATATTTCGGATGAAATTCTAGGTCCTTTGGATGAAATGGGTTCTTTGGCAATTTGGATTAATACATTCTGATTGGTTTTTAAAATGCTGTTAATCTTTCCTGTTTTTATAATATCATTCTCCATTTTAATATTGGTATACAAATCAGTATTTGTTTTACCATTCATTAAGGTTCTGATATATTTATTATAGGTAAGTACTTGTGGACCCAGGTCAAGATAATGCAGAAAAGCATCACGCTCATATCCTACATCAACAAATGCGGCATTTAAGCCAGGCATTATTTTTTTTACCCGACCCAAATATATATCTCCAACAGAAAAACCACTGTTAGTCTTATCTTTATGCAATTCTACCAGTTGATTTTCTTCCAATAGGGCAATCTCCATCTCTTTAGGATTGGAGTTAATGATTAGTTCTCTATTCATTTAGGAACATTTTTATATGAAAATTTCAACACACCACCATGGCATGCTGTTTTTGGAAGAAGAAAAGGGAGTAATTTATTTAGTATGCTTTGGTATAGAGAATCAAGGTTGCTTAATAAAAACAACCTTGATTATTTATACCTCTTATTTTTTCTTGTGTCTGTTTTTTCTCAGACGCTTTTTACGCTTATGCGTAGACATCTTATGTCTTTTTCGCTTTTTTCCGCTAGGCATATCTTGAGTTTTTAATTATTTAACGTTGTTTTTCACTTCTGAAACAAAGCTTTTAGCTGGTTTAAAAGAAGGGATGTTATGCGCTGGAATAATAATAGTTGTATTCTTTGAAATATTTCTACCTGTTTTTTCAGCTCTTCTTTTAATAGTAAAACTTCCAAAGCCTCTCAAATAAACGTTTTCTCCGTTTGTCATTGAATCTTTGATAGCATCCATAAAGGCTTCAACAGTTTTTTGTACAGCAATTTTCTCTATTCCTGTTTTGTTTGCGATATCCGCAACAATTTCTGCTTTAGTCATGATCTTATATTTATTTAATAGTTTATTTTTGTATCTTTAAATGGGATGCAAAGATATATTTTTTTTTCTTCCAACAAATGTTTTTTTAATTTTTTTCGTAGCTAATTAACTCAAAATAAATTTGTTTACTCTTTTATGACTATTTCTGATACACTTAAAAATTGGTATAAAAATAATGCAAGAGACCTTCCTTGGCGAAATACCAATGATGCATATTTAATATGGTTATCGGAAATCATATTACAACAAACCAGAGTAGAACAGGGTTTGCCTTATTATCTTGCTTTTGCAAAAGCTTTTCCAAACTTACAAAAGCTAAGTAAAGCGTCAGAAGATCAGGTACTTAAGCTATGGCAAGGCTTGGGATATTATAGCCGAGCAAGAAATATGATGTTTACAGCTCAACAAATTGCAAACCATAATAATGGTATTTTCCCTAACAATTATAAAGACATTCTTGCCCTTAAGGGTGTAGGTCCGTATACTGCCGCAGCCATTGCTTCTTTTGCATTTGGGCTTCCTTATGCAGTTGTAGATGGTAACGTTTTTAGAATTTTATCGCGCTATTATGGAGTAGAATTGCCCATAAATTCAACAAAAGGAAAAAAATATTTTGAAGTTTTAGCACAAAAAGTACTCGATATAGAAAATCCAGCAACACATAATCAGGCTATTATGGAGTTTGGATCTCTTTTATGTAAACCAAAAAATCCAGATTGCAATTCCTGTCCCCTTTCTGATTCTTGTGTGGCCTTTAACCAAAAAAGAATAGCACTTTTACCTATAAAAGAAAAAAAACTTAAAATACAAAACCGATACTTGCATTATATATTACTGAATGATGGAAAAAGAATCTTCATAGAAAAACGTGACTATTCTGGTATTTGGAAAGGACTATATCAATTGCCTTTAATTGAAACAGTTGAAAATATAACTGTTGACAATGTTATTCCATTAATAATGGAAAACGAAATCCTTAAAAATCAGGATTTTGAGCTTAAAGAAGTTCGAGAAAAGATACACAAACTAACCCATAGGAATTTGCATATTCGTTTTTATTGGATAGAAATAGCTGAAATGCCCAAGGCAAATTACCTTTCCATTTTGTGTTCAGATTGGAATGATTATGCTTTTCCTCAACCCATTCATCAATTTTTAAGTTCTATTTTTTGAAAAAACCTCTTACTTTTGCCAAAAAAACCATGATACAATATCAAACATTTCCATTCAATCCTTTTCAAACCAATACCTACTTATTGTGGGACGAAAGTAAAGAAGCCATTGTTATAGATGCTGCTTTTAGTTCGGAAAGTGAATATGCCTATTTTGAAGACTTTATAAAAGAAAAAGGCTTAAAACTCACTGCTGCCTATAATACCCATTGCCATTTTGATCACTGTTTTGGCGCTACTTTTCTTAAAGATGATCAAAACATGACTTATTCTGCACATAAAGATGGAATACTATTTACGGAGAATGCAGCCAAACAAGCATCGGTTTATGGCTTAAATATAGATCATATTGAAGCCCCAACTACTTTTATTGACGAAGGAGATATGATCCGTTTTGGACAAAGCGAGCTTAGTATAATAAACACTCCGGGTCATGCCAATGGCAGCTTATGTTTTATTTCTCAAGCAGATAAATTTGTTATCACTGGTGATGTGCTTTTTCGTGAAAGCATAGGCCGTACTGATTTACCCACTGGAAACTTAGATGTACTTTTGGCTAGTATTAACGAAAAACTCTTTAAACTGCCCGGCGATTTTGTGGTTTTACCAGGTCATGGTCCTCAATCTACTATTGCTCACGAACAAGCAAATAATCCCTTTTTACATTTTGGAGAAGTGTATTAGTTTGAGTTATTAGAATATCAAAACTGCATATCCTCTACGAGGAAAAGAATAATCCATTAGGCTTTTTTCAACAATTACATAAGCTCTACGAGCTACAATTATAAACTAAATCAAATGACAATTTTTATTATAAGCTATTGCCTGTAGGGCATAAGCAA
>JAOZUW010000181.1 GCA_029938465.1 Bacteroidales bacterium
TTTTACTGCCATCGGACTTTCAACTGAAGTTAAGAGTATTATTAAAGGGGGAAGAGCCCTGCTCATTATCTCAGTTTTTGCCATCGCTTATATTTTTGTTCAAAATTACATAGGTATATTTATTGCAAAACTGTTCAATTATAATCAGGCATTTGGGATCTTGGTCGGTTCTATTCCGCTTCAGGGAGGCCATGGAAATGTAGTCTCTTTTGTGCCGGTCATCGATGAGCAATTTGGTATATCCAATACAATGGAGATTGGAATGATTATGGCCACATTCGGGCTTATTATTGGTGGAATATTTGGTGGGCCGGTGGCAAATTACCTCATAAAAAAATACAAACTAAAGCCTGATGTTCAAACGGATGATGATATTACTATTGGTTCCAAACACGGTAAAAATCTGACAATAGATTACGATTCAATATTGAAAGTTATTATTATGCTTTTTGTATCGGTAGGTATTGGGATTTATTTACACGAATTCCTTGATTATATAAATTTCATCCTACCTTTGTTTGCAACCTGTATGTTGGGAGGGGTAATCATAGCCTTTTTTGTCCCGTTAATTATCCCAAAACTAAAATGTCCCGGAAAATCACCCACACTGGCTATTACTTCCGATTTAAGTTTGGGCCTGTTTCTGGCTATGGCCATGATGTCACTCAAATTTTGGGAAATTGGAGAAGAATCATTATTCATCATAGTCAGCATTCTTATTCAAACAATTTCAATATTACTATTTTCAGTCTTTGTAATTTTCAGGGTATTGGGGAAAAATTATTCTGCTGCGGTAATCTCTGCCGGATATATTGGATCGGCCATGGGAGCTACACCAACGGCAATGGCTAATATGGCTGCTGTAACTAAAGAACACGGACCTTCGGCACTAGCTTTTGCTGTAATCCCAATTTTAGGTGCTTTTATCATCCAGGTAAGCAATGCTTTTGTAATTAATATTATTTTGATGATAATGGGTTAGTTGAAGTTGGAAGTCCGTAGTAAATATGCTTCCGTCTTCGAACTCCCGACTTCCAGCCAATAATATCTAAACAATTAACAATGAAAAAAAGAAGCATAGAAATATTAAAAGATAAGAGTATCAACAGGGGTACTACTTTTAAAAGAAATGAGAGAGAAGAATTGGGCTTAAGTGGGTTGCTGCCATATGCGATTTTTACTGAAGATAAACAAATTAAACGGGTCATGAATGCTTTAAGGCGCATGTCAACCGACCTGGAACGATATTCAAGCCTAAGCGTAATACAACAATACAACGAGACACTGTTTTACAGGGTTGTTATGGATAATGTAGAAGAGCTTCTTCCCATTATTTATACCCCAACTGTAGGTGAGGCATGTATTAAGTTTTCACATATTTTCAGGCTTTCAGAGGGTTTTTATATTACACCTGAAGATAAGGGGAATATTAGAAAAAACTTAGATAATTGGCCTGAAGAAGACGTTAGAGTAATTGTTGTTACTGATGGGCAACGTATTCTTGGATTGGGCGACTTGGGTGCAAATGGCATGGGAATTCCCATTGGGAAACTATCACTCTATACTGCACTGGCAGGAATACCACCTCAACAATGTTTACCGGTGATGATGGACATCGGGACAAATAATGAGGAAATAAGGAATGATGAACTTTATCTCGGATATCCAAAAAAGCGATTAGAAGGTGAAGCCTATCTTGAAATGATTGAGGAATTTGTAATGGCAATCCAAGATAAATATCCCAAAGCTTTAATACAATTTGAAGATTTCTTAACGCCAAATGCCTATGCATTGATGAATAAATATAAAAATCGTGTACTTTCTTTCAACGATGATATTCAGGGAACAGCATCAGTTGCCCTTGCCGGTGTTTATGCTTCAACAAGAATAACAAAGAATAAATTCTCAGATTTGAAAATCATGTTTCTAGGAGCTGGGTCGGCAGCTACAGGTATTGCAGATTTAATGGTTTCTGCATTTGAAGAAGAAGGGCTGACTAATGAAGAAGCTAGAAAAAGGCTGTGGTTTGTTGATGTTGAAGGATTAGTTGTTAAGGACAGAAACGACTTGATGGAGCATAATCTGCCCTATGCACATGAACATAAGCCTATGAATTTTTTAGATGCCATCAAGGATATAAAACCAAACATATTAATTGGAGCTACTGGAGCACCTGGCACATTTACAAAAGAGGTTGTGGAAAGCATGACAGCAATTAACAAACAACCCATAATCTTTGCATTATCGAACCCAACTTCTAAAGCAGAATGCACTGCCGAACAAGCCTATCAATGGAGTGGAGGGAAAGCCGTTTTTTCAAGTGGTAGTCCATTTGCCAAAGTTGTTTATAAAGGAAAAGAATATCATCCTGGTCAGGGGAACAATGCTTATGTATTTCCAGGAATCGGCTTGGGAACAATTATATCAAATGCCAGCACTATTCCTGATGATCTATTCTTAGTTGCATCTCGGACACTTGCAAATTTGGTCAGTGAGCAAAATTTACATGATGGAGCACTTTATCCAAGGCTTACTGAAATAAGAAATATATCTTTAAACATTGCAGTTGCAGTTGCAGAAAAAGTTTATGAAATGGGTATTTCTAAGGATGAAAAAAAACCCGCTAACCTTAAGCAGCTTGTTGCAGATTATATGTATGATCCTAAATTATAAAGAAGGGATTAATGTAAGTAAAAAAATATTATGAAAAATAAATACAAAATACTTCTGCTTGTTTCAATATTGATTTTTTTAGTAGGACAACAAAGTTTTGCTCAATACTCAACAATAAAAGTGCGAAAGGTCTATAAATCCTATCAGGACAGTATTAAACAAGTAGAGTACAATTATTTGCTTCCAATTTGGGGGCAGGGAGCTTATTCAAAAGGTTTTGATATTCCATATCCCGTTGGTATTATGGCAAATTTTATCTGGATGAAGCAGGGGCTTGTTATTGATAATATGAAATTGGGATTAAAAACAGATTCACATGATATCCCGCTAACTTCAACTGATTTTATTGAATTTGGAGAAAATACAAATACTTCCTTTGTTTCTAGCTTTAGACCAGATGTGTGGGTTTTCCCATTTCTAAATGTATATGGATTGCTTGGTTATGGGCAAACACATACTGAGGTTAACTTGGTGGCACCTGTTGCACTTAAGTCAGTAGTAGATCAGGGTGTCAGATCTATGGGTATAGGTATTTTGAGTGCTTTTGGTATTGGCCCTGTCTGGGTTTCTGTTGATGCTAACTGGACATGGAACAAGCCAGAGTTCGTTGAAGATCCAACAAAGGTGAGCGTGGTGGGCTTGCGTATTGGACATACTTTTGTTTCCAATAAAAAACCACAGCAAAATTTCGCAATCTGGGCAGGAGGATTCCGCTTATCCATGTCGCCTGAAACCTATGGTGAAATAAGCTTAGCTGATGCTTTACCTCCCGAAACATGGGATAGAACTGATGAGATAGTTGAAAGCTATAATAATTGGTATGATAATGAAGCCAGCCCCGCTCAAAAGGTAGTTGCAGACAAGGTGCTTACACCCATTGTTGAGAAAATTGGAGAGGCCGATGGAGATGCCATAATTTCTTACGGAATGGATAAACAAACGAAAGAATTATGGAATGGTATCATTGGTATGCAATACCAGCTAAATAAAAAATGGCAATTCCGTACTGAAGCAGGTGTTTTCGGTGACCGTAAATCAATACTGATTTCTATAAACTATAGATTCTTGGGACTAAAAAGTAAACCGTAGATTTTTTAATTATAAAATGTAAATACAATATTATGACAAATCCATCCCCCTCAAAACCAAAACAAAGAATCGAAGTAATTGACGCCTTACGCGGATTTGCCGTATTGGGAATATTGCTGGCAAACATTTTAAGCTGGAGCGGCATTAAATTTATGCCATTTAGTGAGATAAAACTTTGGCCAAACTTTGAGGTAGACCTATTCGTTTATCATCTGAATGGCATTTTTGTTGACACCAAGTTTTACACTATTTTCTCACTCCTTTTTGGTATTGGTTTCTATTTGCAGTTTAATAAAAATAGAAATAATCAGCACCCTTTTATGAAGATGTATTATAAACGCCTTGGATATCTGATGCTTTTTGGTTTGATTCACATGTTCTTTTGGTCAGGTGATATTCTATTTATTTATGGACTGGTTGCCTTTGTTTTTGTGCAATTCAGGAATATAAAGCCAAATACACTTCTTATTATTGCAGGAATTTCTTTTATTACACCTCTTTTTATAGATGTTTTGATGTTACAGTTTTCACCTGGCTTTATGGTTCCCGGTGAAAGACTGGCTCTTCATACCTATTTGGATTTAGCACCGATAGAAATAACAGAACCTTTTAAAAATGGTACTTTTTGGGAAGTTACTATGGCAAACTTGCATAATGTGAAATGGAGGTATTTCGACCTCTTGCCATCTGGGCGGCTATTTAAAATATTTGCCTTTTTTGTCTTGGGATTTTATATGATGGCCAATAACTATTTTACTACAAAGGCTAAATCGGTGAAACTTATGTTTGTATTCTTAACAATTGGTCTTGGTCTTACTTTGTTATCAAAACAAGTCACAGGTAGCATGGGGCAGTACCCATCGGATTGGAGTGATATTCTTTATAAACTATTGTTTAGCTTTGGGCAAGTAAATATGGCTTTTGCATATATTTCAATATTAACACTTGCTTATAAATCTGATATTGGAAAGAAATTGATGGTAGGTCTTAAATATGTTGGGCGTATGTCGTTCACAAGTTATCTAAGTCAAACAGTATTTGGGATTCTTATTTTCTATCCATATGGGTTTGGGCTTTATGGTACGATGAGTCTTTGGCAGGTTGAATTGTTGGCAGTTGCTAT
>JAOZUW010000063.1 GCA_029938465.1 Bacteroidales bacterium
GTTAAGCCTTGCACAATAATTGAAAATGCAGCTACACTGTAGGTGAGGAAGATAATGGTATGGCCATAGGGCATATTCCCTAAGGATAAAGCTAAAGCAAAAGCTAAAGCACCTCTAAGACCACTCCAGGTGAGAATGGTAATAATTTTAATTTTATGAAGCCTTTTTTCGGGGTTTTTATTTCTAATAAACGACAAAGGAATAGTTACTGATATCAAGCGAGCAAATAGAACAATAACAATTGTTGCAATGGCTATTGGAAAATTAATCACTTCCGGATCTATTAAGACTATAGCTAATCCCATTAATACGAATAAAGAATTATTAAAAATTTCATCAATAATGTCCCAGAAAGTCATCATCAGTTCATTTGAGTATTTGTCAGCATATTTATGAAGCCAATACCCAAGACTTATACCTGCTGCGACCATAGCTAATGCTCCTGAAACCTCTAAGTATTCTGCTATAACCCATCCTCCCATTACCATTACCAGGCTAACCATTACGGCAGTTTTCGGATCTTCTTTCAATTGTTTTATCAGCAATATTCCTATTCCCCCTAAAGCTAAACCAAAACTTAAACCCCCAATAGCTTGTTGTAAAAAAAGCAGAAATGTTTCACCAATATCAATATTTTGCCCTCCTGATTGAATTACTGATAATAAAGTAACGAAGATGACTATTCCTATCCCATCATTAAACAATGATTCACCTTCAATTTTTATACTTAAGGTTTTATTTATTTTGTAGTTTTTAAAGATTGATAATACAGCTATCGGATCGGTTGGTGAAATAAGAGAGCCAAATAATAAGCAATAAATCAGGGGTATATCTACAGAGAATAATGTAAATGCATAATGTGTAGCAAAGCCAATAATGAAAGTGGAGATAAGGGTTCCGAAAATAGCAAAAAGAAATACACTTAGTTTTTCTTCCTTCAGGTTTTTAAAATCTATATGTAGTGCTCCGGCAAATAAAAGAAACCCCAGAATAATATTCATTAAAAAATCATGAAAATTAATTTTTCTCAAGATATGAGGTATTTTTTGATATAAATCAAAATCAATATATTTTAGAGAAAGAATAGAAACAGATATGATCATACCTAAGATTAAAATGCCTATGGTTGCTGGTAGTTTTAGGTATTTTCTATTAATAATAGTAAGAAATGTGGATAGGGTTAATAATATAATAAAGCTATTATACATATTGTTATTTTGTTTGTTTAGTTGCACAAATTTAAACTAATTATTAGATTTTTCTGTAAAAACGAATTTTGTTAATGATCAAGATTATTTCCTTTTGGAAGCAAGCACAATATTTATTATTATTGCATATCTATTCAATCAAATCAATATTTTGAAACGTAAGCATAATCTTAGGAAAGTAGTTTGGGCTTTTGGCTTATTATTTGCTATTGTTACAGTAGGAATTATGGGGTTTATGTGGTTTGAGAGTGAAAACTTTTTGGATGCACTATATTTAACAATAATTACTATTTCTACTGTAGGTTTTGGTTTGCCTCATAAATTAACTGATGGAGGGAAATTATTTACTATATTTCTCATCATTTTTAGCTTTGGTAATTATGCTTATGCTATATCTGTTATTACTAATTATTTGGTTGAAGGGCAAATTTATGGTGTGCTTGGTTTAAGGTCAAAAAATAAAGGGAAAAATATGAAAGATCATGTAATTATTTGTGGTTTTGGCCGGAATGGTCGAAAGGTAACAAAAGAGTTAAAGGCTAGAGGACACGATTGTATAGTTATAGATCAAAATCATGAAATTGTGATGAACAATTCAGATGATTCTTTTCTTTTTATTGAAGGTGATGCAACCGAAGATGAAATTTTAGAACAAGCAGGGATAAAAAATGCAAAATCTATTATTTCTACAATGCCTGAAGATGCTGATAACCTTTTTGTAGTGCTATCGGCACGTTCTTTAAACCCTGATATTGTTATTATTAGTAGAGCTTCCTGCGAAAGTGCTGATAGAAAATTACACGTGGCAGGTGTTGATCATGTAGTGATGCCCGAAAGTATTGGAGGAGCACATATGGCTAAACTAGTAAGTCGTAGCGATGTTTTAGAATTTTTGGATCATCTTTCAATAACTGGAAGTTCAGCAACCAATCTGGAAGTTATGGAGTATAGCGAACTACCAGATGAATTTAAAAATAAAAGCATTATGGAAATGGCTGTACGGAAATTGGTAGGGGCAAATATCGTTGGCTTTAAAACACCAGAAGGGGTGTTTATTATTAATCCTAGCCCTGAAACTATCATTATACCTGACTCTAAAATATTTATTCTTGGGACACCAGAGCAAATAGGAAAAATAAACCCAAAAAACACTTAATAAATGAGCCATGTTATTTTAGTACCAACAGATTTTTCAAAAGTATGTGATAATGCAATGAATCACGCTGCCGAAATTGCTCGAAATATTAAGGCTCAATTAGTAGTATTACATGTTGTTAATGCAGATAGCTTATCTTTTTTGGTAAAGCGCAAATTAGATCAAAAATATATTGATCAACAATTGGAGGACGTGCGAATACAGCTAAAAAATACTTTTGATATTGAGGTGCTAACCATTAAAAGTGAAGGGAGATTATCTATTGTTATTTCTAAGGTAAGCAAAGAGATTAACGCCGACTTGATAGTAATGGGAACACATGGTAAAACAGGAATGCAAAGAATAACAGGCAGTCATGCAATCAAGTTGATACACACTGTGGATATTCCGGTTTTAGTGGTTCAGAAACGCACTTTTGGTATGGGGTATCGAAAAATCGTATTCCCAATTAATGTGTCAACATCATATGATATAAAAATAGACTGGACATTATTTATTGCTAAAACATTTCAGGCTGTTGTTTTAGTGTATACCATGAAAACTGAACATACACAATTACAGCAATCTATGGATGATTTGGTTTATAAAATCACAGATGTTTTTAAAGCACATCATATTAATTATCAGATAAGCGAAGCAGAGCGAGAAAGTGGATTTGCTCATCAAATAAAAGAATATGCTGTGGAGAACTCAGCTGATTTAATAATGATTAAAGTAGATAATGATGAATTTGAACCTTCCTTTATTGCAGGAGCACAAGAAGAAACCATGATTTTTAATAGCTCGCAAATTCCTGTATTTTGTGCACAAAAAAAATAAAAAACCAATAATAATGATTCTAAAAAAATACCTCATATTACTCATTTTTATATTTACGTTTATTTCTTATTCATCTTGGGCTAATGATCCTGAAAAGATATCAGAACCAGATCAACATACTATGAGTGATAAAATCAATGATTTTTTTGAACCCATAGTGCAAGAAATGAATAAGGTTTTATTTTTCGACCCATTTGAGTGGATAGGTATTTATGATCCTATTGTTTATGATGATCAAGGGAATGTAGTACTGAATGCTGTTGGTGAACCCACAAAGGCACCATTACCCATTGTTGTAGTTTGGTTGATAATTGGAGCTGTAGTATTTACTCTTTATATGGGGTTTATCAATATTCGGGGTTTTAAACATGCCATTGATATTGTGAAAGGGAAATATGATAATCCAAATGATGCCGGAGAAGTGAGTCATTTTCAGGCACTTACTACTGCTCTTTCGGCAACGGTGGGTTTGGGTAATATTGCAGGAGTGGCTATTGCTATAGTTATTGGAGGTCCTGGTGCTACTTTTTGGATGATTATAGCTGGTTTGTTAGGAATGTCATCAAAATTTGTAGAGTGTACTTTGGGAGTTAAATATAGAAAAATTGATGTTTTAGGGCAAGTAAGTGGTGGACCCATGTATTATTTGTATATGGGTTTGAAAAAGAAAAAGTTAAAGTGGTTAGGTGCTATATTATCTGTGATATTTTCTGTTTTAGTTATTGGTGGTAGTTTTGGTGGAGGAAATATGTTTCAAGCCAATCAAGCTTTTGCTCAATTAAGTTCTTTAGCACCAGGTATAGCTGATTATGGTTTTGTCTTTGGTATTATTTTAGCTATTTTAGTGGGGATGGTTATTATCGGAGGAATAAAAAGTATAGCTAAAGTAACTGATAAAATTGTACCTTTTATGGCTATTTTATATGTGGGTACTGCATTAATTATTATTTTTATAAATATCAGCCAAATAGGAGAAGCTTTTCGGCTAATCTTTGAGGGAGCTTTTGAAGGAGATGCTATGAAAGGTGGTGTTATTGGTGTTTTAATTGTGGGCTTTCAAAGGGCTTCTTTCTCCAATGAAGCTGGCGCAGGATCTGCGGCTATAGCACACTCTGCTGTAAAAACGGAAGAGCCAATATCTGAAGGTTTTGTGGCATTGCTAGAGCCTTTTGTGGATACTGTTGTAATCTGCACAATGACGGCTTTGGTTATTATTTTTACAGGTTCCTATCTCAATCCTGATAACTTGCAAGGAGCTGAACTAACATCTCAGGCTTTTGCTAGTGTTTTTAGCTGGTTTCCTTATTTATTGGTTTTAGCCATTTTCTTATTTGCTTTTTCAACAATGGTAAGTTGGTCTTATTATGGTCTTAAAGGTTTTGACTATCTTTTTGGTGGCTTTAGTGAAAAATATTTAGGAAGCAGAAAATATTCTGATACTGTTTATCGTTTAATGTTTTTATCTTTTATCGTAATTGGTTCCTCATCCACAATGGGTGCAGTAGTAGATTTTTCTGATATGATGATTTTAAGTATGGGTTTCCCTAATATCATAGGCTTACTAATTTTAGCACCTGAAGTTAGAAGAGATCTGAAAGATTATTTACGAAGAGTGAAATCTGGCGAGATAAAAGCCTACAAATAAAGATTTTATACGAATTTTAAGAAAGAAAAATATGTATATAAAAAGTTTTGGTATTCTGGTTGTTTTATTTCTATATAGTGGAGTACTGCTTTATGGACAAGATTATTCGTCGGAAAGAAGTACAGAAATAATATCGGAATCTGGCCAAAAATTTTACCAACATACTGTTACAAAGGGGAATACTATTTATAATTTATCAAAAACTTATGGTGTTTCTAAAGATGTTATCACTAAATATAATCCTCAAGTAAAAGAAGGCTTGTCTCTTGGTATGGTTTTAAAAATCCCATTAAAAAAAACAAAGACAAACGATTTTATTTATCATATTGTTAAGAAGAAAGAGACGCTTTTTCAAATAGCAAATATTTACAATGTAAGTGTTGAGGATATAAAAGCAGCAAATCAATTAAAAGGTGAAACCATATCTAAAGGACAATATTTAAAAATCCCAAGTTTTGCCTCTATAGCTCCAGCTCCTAGTGAATCTAATCAAACAGCTGAACCTAAAAGTAATTTAGACGAAAAGAAATATGCTTATTATACCGTTCAACCTAAAGAAACTTTGTTTACCATAAGTAAAAGGTTTGGGTTAAGTATCGATGCTTTAATGTATTTAAACGACTTGAATAGTATTGATATTAAAACAGGACAGAAATTGCTTATACCGCGTGTTTTAGTTGAAAATCAAAGAAATATAAAAACCGATACTGCTAAATTCGTACAGCATAAAGTAATGCCAAAAGAAACCCTCTATGGTATTGCAAGAGAATATGCTGTATCAATTGAGGTGATTAAAGCTGTAAATAAACTTGAAGAAAAACAAATTCAGATAGGTCAAATATTGAATATACCTAGAGTCTTAAATACAAGTGCATATATTGAACATAGGGTATATAAACGTCGTGAAAAACTTAAACAAATTGCTGGAGAGTATAACGTGAGTGTATCAGCATTAAAAAAAGCAAACCCAAGCGTACCTTCAAAACTAAAAAAAGGAGAAAGCTTATTGATTCCTGTTGGATTTATTGAAACAGATTTTGCAAAGGATCAAGTTATAGAATTGGAGCTCCCCGGAACTGAGGTGGATGAAGTAAAAGAAATAAAACCCGAGTGCGAACAGGATATTAATTATAATGCAAAATATAAGGTAGCATTTATGTTGCCCTTATATCTTGAAGAAGTAGATAGTTTAATGACATTGAGCTATGCAGAACTCTTAGAAAATAAGACTTCAAAACCTTTTAAATATATCGAATATCTTGAAGGTGCATATATGGCTGTGGATGAATTGCAAGAGCAGGGTCTGGAATTGGAATTTCAGATTTATGATGTTACTCATGACATCGAAAAAACAAATAAAGTTTTAAGCAATCCTAAATTAAAAGAGGTTGATCTCATTATTAGTTTGGTTTATAGTAAGAACTTTGAGCTGATATCTGATTACTCTAAAAAGTATCATATTCCTTTGGTTAATACACTTTCAAAGAGAAGGAAGATTATTTATGAAAACCCTTATGTATTTAAGGTAGAGCCAAATAAGGGAGATATGTATCGTGAGATATCTGAATATATTTTAGAAAAGTATTCTTCAAGTAATATTATTGTAGTTCGTAATAATCCTTATCAATTAGCTAATGAATACACCGACTTAAAAAACAGCTTGGTGCGCGCTTTACCTGATTTTGTGCAAATAGATTCTATGATGTATCAAAACACATTGCATACTGTAATCTATAGTGTGGATAGTTTATCTGGAATTGTAAAAGCATCCTCTAATTTAAGAAATAACTTGATTGTAGCTTTTGGTCTTGAAGAGGTTTTTGCTATTGAATTGTTTACAAAACTTAATTTTATTGGAGATAGTTTGGATTATCAAGTAATAGGTTTGCCCGATTGGTCTGGATTTACAGGTGTTGACATTGCATATTCACAACCATTAGCATTGCATACTGCAACTAATAATTATGTAGATTATGGTCAAGAACATGTGAAAAATTTTGTATTGAAGTATAGAGAGAACTACGGTATTGAACCTCAAATGAATCGCTATAGTTTTTTGGGCTATGACGTTACCAAGTATTTTTTAAGTGCTTTGATGAAATATGGTAAGTCCTTTCCTGATTGCATAGAACATAATAATGTGAATTTACTTGAGAATCAACTAAATTTTAGGAAAAACTCAGGAACAGGTTACGAAAATATAAACTGGAATATTATTCAGCAAAAAGATTATAGGTATCAATTAGTAAAGTAAAAAGATTGTAATTTATACTACTTATTGTTGAAACCCCTTCACAATTTCTTCTGGTGATTTCCCCAAGTTATCTAGCGACATTTGAGCATCATTAGCAAAAGCATGATTAGGATATTTGCTCAAGAATAATTCGTATTCAGATTTAGCACTATCCAGTTGTAGTAAATAGTTTTCAAAAGTAAAAGCTTTTAAAAATAATGCTTGAGGTGCTTTTTCAAAATCAGGGTACTCACTTAAGAGCCTGTTAAATAACTCAATACTACTATAGGAATGAAAGGTGTTTATACTAACATCTGCTGCTTTAAACAAATAATATGGGCTAATGCTATCTTTTGGATGTTGATCTACATATTTTACATATTGATGGATGATATTAGCAGCTTCTTTTTTATCAATAACACCATGTTGTGTCTCAAATAATTTCTTTTCTGTGATATTAATAGCATTTATTTGTTCTTGCTTTGGGTTGCTTTCATTTTGGCATGATGATAATACCATAAGAATAAGAATTAGCAAAGCTGTTGTTTTAAAAGAATAGGTCATCTTTTTAATTATTTTTAGTTTAATAATGGAGCAAAAATAGGAAACTCCGGTAATTATTCCCTGCCATAGTTAATAACTTTTTTCCAATCCTTAAAAAAATAAGGAGTAGGTTATTTTATACTATTACTTTTTTATTAATTTTACTCTTTTGTTTTAAGAAATATAATATTAAACATCTATATATGAAATTTATTGTAAATAGTATAAGCTTATTAAAGAGTGTTCAGGCTCTTGGCGGAGTATTAAATGTGAAAAACACACTTCCCATTCTTGATAATTTCCTCTTCGAGCTACACGGGAATACACTGTCAGTTACAGCTTCTGATTTGGAAACTATTATGACTGTTGTTATAGAGCTAGAAATGGCTGAGGAAGATGGATCTCTTGCTGTTCCTGCTCGAATACTCATAGAAACTCTAAAATCTTTTCCAAATGTGCCTGTTACATTTACTGTTAGTGATCCGCATAAAATTGAAATAACTGCGGGAGAAGGAAGATATAATATGACAGGATATAGTGCAGAGGAGTTCCCTAAGCAACCACAAATGGATGATGCAGTGGGAGTAAGTATCAATTCAGATGTTATGCTAAATGCAATAAATAAAACCATATTTGCAACAGGAAATGATGAATTACGTCCTGTAATGGCTGGTGTTTATTGCGATTTTCATGAAAATGATGTCACTTTTGTTGCAACTGATGCTCATAAATTGGTTCGGTATAAAAAAATTGGTGTTCAACCAGGTGCTCAGGTGAGTTTTATCTTGCCTAAAAAGCCTTTGAACTTGCTAAAAAATATTTTGGTTAGTGAAGAGTCAGAAGTTAAAATTGAATATACAGAGAAGAATGCAATATTTCAATTTAATAACTATCAAATGGTTTGCAAATTGGTTGATGGAAGATATCCTAACTATGAGGCTGTTATTCCAAAAGAAAATCCAAATGTATTAACTGTTGATCGTCAGGCATTTCTAAGCGTAGTACGTCGTGTATCTATTTTTGCAAATAAGTCTACTCATCAAGTTCGATTAAAAATTAGCGGTCAGGAGTTGATTTTATCTGCTGAGGATTTGGATTACAGCAACGAAGCAAAAGAACGATTAAGTTGTAGTTTTGTTGGAGAAGATATGGATATTGGTTTTAATTCTCGGTTTCTTATTGAGATGCTAAGTAATTTGGAATCTGAAGAGGTGAATTTGCATATGTCTCAACCTAATCGAGCAGGTTTAATTATTCCTACCAATAACGATGAGGAGGAAGATATTTTAATGTTGATTATGCCTGTGATGTTAAATAACTAAATAGAGATTTAATATATTTTTAAATAAATTTGCAATACTGAATATTGAGGAATTCCCTTGATATTCAGTATTTTTTTTACGTATTGTTATACAAACTTAACGAAAGTTAAATACATGCCTATATTGGCTCATTTGTTGACTAATTGAGCATAGTTATGCGTATATTATGCCCCTCATGCAATACTTTAAGGACTTTTTTAATTTTAATAAACGCCAGGAACGTGGTGTTTTGGTTTTGAGTTCAATTTTAATAATTGTAATTCTGCTCAGTTATTATGCCCCAGAATGTGCTAGCCCTCCTGAGAATATTCAAGTCAATAAGGAGTATTTGCAACAATTACAATTACTCGCAATGGAGGATAACAAAAAAGTGTTTTCTAATAATAAAATAAAAAACAAAGAGAGTGCCATTATTGAAATAAACTCTTATTTTGACCCAAATACTATTTCTAAGGAGAAGCTTTTAGATATAGGGCTGTCAGATTTTGTAAGCAACAATATTATTAAATACCGCACGAATGGTGGGCGCTTTTACATAAGTGAGGATTTATCTAAAATATATGGAATGAAACCGGAATGGTATGATGTTTTGGCTCCATACATAAAGATTAACCAAATTGAAAAAGCTGAAAAGAAATGGAATAAACCAAGCAAAAAAAGAGCTCAGATTGAAAATACTGTTGTAGAAGATAAGGAAGAAGTAAATTTAGGTATCAACTCGGCTGATTCAGTAGATTTGTTGAAAGTAGGGGGGATTGGTCCTTTTTATGCAGGCTCAATAATTAAGCATAGAGAACGATTAGGAGGATATACTAGTGTTTATCAATTACTGGATTTATATAATATGGATAGTACGCGTTTATTTGAAATAGTAGATCAACTTTTTGTGGATTCAGTTGCCATTACTAAAATAAATATCAATGAAGTTAGCTTTAAGAGTTTATTAAAACATCCGTATATTGATTATGAAACCACAAAATATATCATTAATAAACGACGTAAACTGGGCAAATATGCTGCTTTATATGAGCTGAGAGATCCTGTTTATATGCCTGATGATTTATTTGATAAGTTACAACCCTATTTAGTAGTAAACTAGGCATTCTGAATGCAGGAAATAAGTTTTTGCTCTTCATTATTCCAATTCAATTCTTCTTGTGCTTTCTTGATATTGATTTTCCATTTCTCATACCTTTTTTTATCTTCAAACACTAAAGAGATACTTTTTGCAATTTCTTTTGGGTCATGAGAAAGTAAAATATCACCAATATTATAAGTTTGTACAATTTCAGAAATTTCAACCAAAGGAGAAACCAAAACGGGGATTCCTGCTTGAATATAGTCGAAGAGTTTATTAGGGAGGCTGTAACGATAATTGAGATTGGTATCTTTATCCAAACTTAAACCTAAGTCGGCCAAACGAGTATATTGAGCCAATTGTTCATAAGCTACTTTCCCGGTTATAATGATCTTTTCTTCGAGTTTTAGTGTGATCCGTCTTTCTTTTAATTGCTCAATCACGTCACCACTTCCAACTATTAGTAAAATAACTCCTTCAGTATACTGCATGGCTTCAACCAATTCTTCAGCTCCACGATCCATATTAATTCCAGCACCCTGAAGGATGATAATATGTTGGTCAGTGGGTAATCCCATACTTTTTCTGGTTTTGCTTTGAATATCTTGGCGAGGTATGGGAATATTGCGCACAACAGCAAGTTTTTTATGGTATTCTCTTTCGTAAATATCAGCAATTGATTGGTTTACCGTGATAATTGTATTCAATTTCGGAAAGATAGATTTTTCAATACTCTTCCAAATCTTTTGTTTTTTGGGATGGGCAATCAGCTCTGGAACTTCGGTAAAAAGTTCATGGCTATCATATATTATTTTTGCAGATTTTATTTTATAACAAATGTAATTTGGCAATAGGGTATCCAAATCATTGGCATATAATAAATCAGCTTTTTTGAAAAGGAGAAATAGAAATAGACGTATTTGATATTCCAAATAGAAAAGAGGTCCTGATGTGAAAATCAAATGCATTCGATGGGTAGCATAAGGTTTATTGTTTATGGGCAAACTGTTAGGCAGAATTCTACCTACTAGTGTGACATCATAACCACATTTAATCAAAGCTCTACAAGCTCGGTCTACTCTTTGGTCAGTCACTAAATCGTTGATAACAGAAACAATTGCTTTTTTAACCACTTTATTCTACTTTAATTATTTTTTGATAATCTGTACCTCTATTTCCTTTTAGTTGAAGGATATAAATTCCTGAAGAGATATCTATTAGAGGAATTTTAATACGATAATCACCTTTGTTTATGTAATTTATGTTCTTTTTAAATAATACATGGCTTTGCATATTCAATAACTCCAAACTATAGTTTTCATTGTGTTGAACTTGTATTTCAACCCAGATATTATGTTGAGCAGGATTAGGGTAAGCACTCCATTTGTAGAGCATATTGTTTACTTCATAAACAGTTTCAACATCACAGTAATCAGGTGAAAGGGTAGGTGTTCCGTATTCGCAGCCACAACGCCAGCTCTCAGGTAAAAATGATTGATCCATATCAATTAACTCTAAAGTTCTGTTATTAGTATCTGTTTGAAATACAGGCCAGTTTAACTGATGATGATAAGAGAGAATATTTCCTGGGTGGCGATATGGGTTTAAAACCATTAGGATGGCTTCTTCTTTATCCAAATCAAAATAGGGTAATGAAATAATAGAGCTTAGTTCGCTGTGAAACTGAGTGAAAGAAATAGAATCAGCCATTAAAACTACATAATCTTTGGCATTTAAAATATAGTTAGTGTCAATTAGCAAAGTATCCCCTTTAAATACAATACTCCAGTTTAGAAGGTTAACACTATGTTCATTATTGTTATAAAGTTCTATCCAATCTCCGGTTTCTTCATTTGGATCGGAATGGTATTTTACCTCCGAAATAAGAATAGAATTAGCTTGTATACACCAATGGGGAGCCTGTAAAGGTGTTCCTAAAAAGCATGTGCTAGCCCAATTATCACCCATAGTGTAATCTAATGAGAAATCACTTAACTCAATAGTATATCCATCATCAACATTATTGGGCCAAGGTGAATCATTACTATATTCTACTTCCATTAGCTTATGATTAAACTTATTGCTCAAGCTTAGTTTTTCTTCTTTTGAAGATAGCCCAAACCAAAATGGTCCAAGAATATCTTCATTCTGTTCATGGATTTGATAAAACTGATGAGTGTCTTGTGCTAAAACAAGCATTTGATTAGGCTCAAGGAAAAAGTGGCTTGGAAAAACAAATGTATTATTGTTATTACCATCTCTGAAAATCCAGTTGCTAGCATCAATACTATTCAAATCATTATTTCTTATTTCTACCCAATCAGATGTTTCATATTCATTATCAGATTTATAATTGATTTCTGTAATAATTACTTGATGTTGAATTTGGCAATCTTGTGGAGGTAGACCAGGACTTCCACCAGGGCAACCCAATTGCCAGTTTTCAGCTATGTGATAGTTTAAATTATCGTCTTTAAGTTCAATGGTTTTTGCTGTTTTTTCATTATTTGGCCATGGATGTTCACCACTAAAACGGATTTCCGAAACCATTCTGTCTAGATTGTCCCAGATGCTAAGTTCTTCTGTTATTGACTGAATACCAAAATTAAATGGCCCCACAAACGAAGTTATATGGGGATGAGTCATTCTAAATTTGAGAGTATCTTGCACTATAACCAATCTTCCTTGTGGAGCTATTTTTGTATTTTCAGGTAGAATCCATGATTTATAGGGTTTAAGCCCTTTTAAATAAAAACTACTTAAATCTATGGTGTCTTCTTCAAGGTTTAGTATTTCAATCCAATCTCCAGCTTCGGCATTGTCATAGGATCGGTAGTTTATCTCAGTGAAGGCTATCTTTAGTGTGTCTTCCTGTCCGCTAGGGGAATAAAAAAGTGCAGAGATGCTATCATGTGATTTTAAAAGCCATTTATTTATTACTCTGGCAGAATCAGCAAGTTCGGGGCTAGTAGGAGAGAGCCAGCCCACAAATTCATAACCAGGATTAGGAATTGCTTCCAAACTTACAGCTACTGAGTCAAAATATAATCCTGTCCAGTTTTGTTCTTGTATATCTATAGAATTAAGTTTTATATATCCTTTATTGTTGGGTGAATGACTAATGGTTATGGTGTCGTTAGCACCTAAGTCATATTCCTCACGTAAAAAATCACGCATATAATCACTTCTTTCATTTATAAATGCACGTACTGCACTTAAATAGGTATTTAACCAGTAATTATAACTGCGATTCCATCGCAGCGCATGTCGTTGCATTTCCGGGGTCATTTTTTCCACTAAGCTATCCAAGATAAGATGGTATTTTTCAGGTAAAAAAATGGTGTTCATTAAATCGGAAAATCGATTAGCGTAATCTCTTTTGAAGTTTTTGTTCTTGATTAATTCTTGATAAAATATCGCTAAATAAGATAGGCTATCTTCATGTATACGAGGAAAAGGATTTTTATTAAATCCATTTATAGGGAAATAGCCCATGCTTACATCCTGATCTACTAAGATTTGTCGCCATTTTCTATCTGGAGCATTCCAAAATTTTGTATTATGGTGAGGCCAATCTGTATTCATATGATAAAAATTGGAGATTAGATTGTTTGTCCAATTTTCAATATCTATTTGTTGCTGAATATATTGATAATGTTGTTGTTGACTTAAGTCGTTTTGTTGTATGTAAGTCAATAAATTCACAAAACTATTACGTTCACCATCAATAACCAATCCGTTTTGCTCTAAAAGGTTAATCTCTTCAGTATTTACACCTTGGTTTTCTCTTAAATAAAAGCGATCTATTTTTTCTCTAAGGTGATATACTCCCCAATATTGTCCATTTAGATAAACGGTAACAGGTTCGCCCATCTGAATATCAATATCTTCGTTTTGCATGCGGCTCTGAATCAACAAATCGCGTAAATGAGTTCGATAAAAATCGTTTCCAGCATTTCTTAATAGAAAACGTTTGTTTTTTAAGAGATAGCTTTTTTGAGGGATTTCCAATTCTTTAAAAGAACTATTTCCATATTCTGATTTGGCATATAAACCAAAGCTTTTTTGAGGCCAACTGCGGCTATAGTTTCCATGTATTTTTATACCTGCCTGTTGTTGCCAAAGCAAACTGTCGTTTTGTGAGAATTGCTGTATATACACGGGTCTTTCCCAATCTTGCCAGAAGTTAGCTTCAAAGTAGGGTAGCTGATTATAATAATGATCACCAAATGCATAAATACCATAATCATTATCCCATAAATTATAAGGGTCGGTAATTAATGAAAATCTGGGTAGAGTACTGCTGTCATTTACAAAATAGCTGTAGTTGCTTATGGGTCCGCATATTAAGCTATCAGACTGATATCCAATACGAAGGACTATGGTGGTGTCTAAGTAAAAAGGAGCTATATATAAATCGGCTGTATCATTAGGTATGCTTCCGTCAAGAGTATATCGTATATTTAAATCTCTTAAGGGATTTATCACTTCTATTTTTATAGAGTCCTTATAAAGACCAGAAGGAAACATTGCAAAAAGGCTATCGTGGATAATGCCACTTTTTACTGTTGTATTGTTTTCAAATCCAGCTGTTGGGACAGAGAAAAAAACCAGAGAATCGGGAAGAATAGAATGATAACCAAAGGAAATATTCCGAGGCATAGCCAAAATGTTTATTTCTTGAACTTGATAGCCCAAACTATCGTTAAGATAAAGCTTTTCTCCCTGACTACTTAGACTAAAATTGCAATGTAGAGGTAGTCTTGATGTAGGAAGAAAAGGTGCAATACTATCAAATTGTTTATTAGTGTCAGCCATAGAAAATGACAACCAGGGTTTAATAACTAAGGGATAGTTATCCCAGAAGTTGTGATTTTGTATTGCCAATACATTTTTTCCATTCTTAAGCAGTTGTTTCAGAATATGCGGTGTAATTGAAAATGAATCAGGCGGTTCTTCGGTATCAATTTTTGATAGATGAGGACGAAAAGCCGATTTGTTAAATTCTGGTTTTATTCCATCTCGATACATATTTATTCTTAAAATTTCATATCCGTTCAAGTAGGCTGTAAACCCATCGTCATAATAGGCATGTAGTATTGTTGATAGAATTTTTGAAGTATCACTGATGTGGAATTCTTTTCTTAAATAAATGCTATGTAATCCATCTGTTGTAGTTGTAGAAATATTATCATAACCTATACCAAAAGCTCCATTACTTACGGCCCAAGCTTCATCATTATAATCTAACTCATTCCAAGTTAAGTATTCTTCAAGAGTTTCTTCGCTTGGGTTTTTGTATTTCCATAAACTATCTCCAAAAACTGCAGTCTCCCAGTGGTTTATTGCAATACTTCTATCTTTTTTTGAGGCGAAAACTAATAGATACTCCTCAGGTAGAAGTATTATATCAGGAAACTGCCATTGAAAAGGTTTGTTTTTTTGGTCAGACAAATAGTAAGATGAAAGATTAATACTTTCAGTACCGAAATTATATATTTCTATCCAATCTTCATTATCATTATCTTCATCTTTTATACCTGATGTATTGGCGCTACATACTTCATTGATACGAAGGTGGTGTTGTGCCTGTAGATTAAAGGACATTAAAAGAAATAATATAATGAATCTTATATGCATATTTATGGGTTAATATGATAATCTATTAATGCTCTAATATTGTGATAAATATCAGAATTATCTTGAATTCCAGTGAATCTTTCTGCTCCTGGACCATAAGAGAAAATAGGAACCATTACTCCACTATGTTCGTCTTTTGCGTAATTTGGAACATATTCCATACCCTCTCCTTGAAGCAGAGTGAGCCCACCACTTTCATGATCAGAAACTACAATCACCAAAACGTTATCTCTTCTTGTGGCATAATCTAAAGCCATACCAACCACATTGTCAAATTCAATAAGCTCGGTTATTTGGTGTTCAATACTATTGAGGTGGCCGCCTAAATCTATATGTGCTCCTTCAATAAATAAAAAGAATGCCTCATTATCAAATAATTGTAATGCTTTTTCACTGGCTTGGTATAAATAATCATTCCGACCATCCAATAAATAAGGAGGTCGTCCAGTATACATCATGCCTAGAGCCGGTAGTGTGTTTATTTTTTGCAAATCTTCTAAAGAATGAAATATTTCTACCCCTTGATTCTGCATATTACTTAGCAGGTTCTGCTGATCCTGACGCTTATCAAAATGATCTTGACCACCAGCAGCAGCAAAATCAGCTTGTTGATGATAATAATCAAGAGCAATATCTTCAAATTCATATCTATTTGTACGGTGTGTAAAAAGCGCAGCTGGGGAAGCATCGGTGAGGTGAGCAGTAGTGATGATACCCGTTCTGTAGTTTTTCTGCCTGAGGTATTCGTAAAGGCTTTCCTTTGGATTCTCATACGTATCTACACCTAAAAATCCGTAATTGGTTTTGTAGCCTCCCATCATTGCGGTGTTGGCTGCTCCAGATTCAGTTACAAACTTATTGGTTGAATGAGTTAATACAAAACCGGTAAAAGGAAAGTTTTGCATATGCAGGAATTGATTTTGATGCCAAGCGGCAGTTATTTGCGCAAAACCCATTCCATCACCTAAAAGAAAAATAATACTTAACTCATCTTTTACTTGTTTAATTTCAACTTGATTATAATTAGACTCTTTACTGCAAGATCCCAGAATGCTAAGAATGATAGCAATGGAAAAGAGAACAGATAAGTTTTTTTTTCTCATAGAAAGAATTTTTGTCAAAAATACGTGTTTATCTATCATTGCGCAAATGCTTTAACAGAAATGCTTAGGAAAGATCATTATATCTGACATTATTACTACTCATGTAAGGGCTTGGTTTGTGTTAT
>JAOZUW010000182.1 GCA_029938465.1 Bacteroidales bacterium
AAAAATCAAGATTAATAATACTTAAGAAACCAAAACCATTTAAAAGCAAATCTCTCATACATCAAATCAGTTTTAATAATCATATTTTCCAACAGCATTATGGTGTTTTCTCGGCTAAAAATATAGATTATGCCAGTCAGTTTTTTATTAATCATTTGGGAATTAAAAAATCGGATAAAAAGATTTTAGATTTAGGCTGTGGTAATGGGATATTGGCCTACTATTCTAGAAAAGAAAACCAAACTGCTGAAATTCACTTATTGGATGATAATTATTTAGCCATAGAATCGGCAAAACTAAATATGATGACCAATAATAATCATTTTCATTTCTCTAATCATCTGACAGATATAGAAAATGATAGTTTCGATATTGTGATCTCCAATCCTCCTTTTCACTTTGAGTATGAAACAAATATTGAAATCTCTTTACAACTTTTTAAAGATGTTAAAGATATATTAAAAGGAAATGGTAGGTTTAATCTAGTGGCCAATAAACATCTCAACTACAAAACACATTTAGAAAGAATATTTTCAAAAGTTGAAATAGCCGCTGAGAACAATAAATTTGTGGCTTATCATTGCTTGAAATAATTGAATAATTGTTAAATATTAACGCGACTCACACATAAAGGCTTTCGGGACTCTACCCTATATAATTCTTACCAAAAGAAAGCATAAAGAATAACAAGAATAACAATAATAATAGCAGAACCAATATTATATCCACGGCTGGTATGAAAGTACCCTTTACCTATTACAATACCTCTACTGTCATTTTGCCCTTTACCGCCAAACCAACTAATGGCTATCATAATGAGAGTAACAACAATAAATGAATAGGCCATCTGATCCATCCAAGGTAAGTTTGGAAATAAAAATTCAAATGAGGAATTTTGCACCCAACCTTTACTACCCACTTTAAAAAATAATGCTACGGGTAAAGCTAAAATAGCACCCCAAATAGCTGCTCTATTCGTTGTTTTGCGCCAAAATAATCCCAAAATAAATATAGCTAATACACCGGGACTCACCAAGCCTGTATATTCTTGTATATATTGGAATGCTTGCTCTAAATTACCTAGCAAAGGAGCAATTGTACTGGCAATAATTAAAGCCACTAAGGCACTTAACCTACCCACATTAACTAAAGTTTTTTCCGAAGCATTTTTATGAATATGTGCACGATAGAGATCCATTGTAAAAATGGTAGAAGTAGAGTTCAACATAGAGGCCAGAGAAGAAACAATTGCTGCGGCCAAGGCTGCAAGTATTAAACCTTTTAAACCAACAGGCACAAATTCGTTCACTAACCAAGGGTATGCTTTATCAGGCATTATACCTCCAGCTTCCGAGATAAAAGCAGCATCCGCAGAAGCTACAGAAACTATTCCATCAGCATCCATATTTAACACATAGGCAATGATACCTGGCACCACCACTATCAATGGAATAATTAGCTTTAAAAATCCGGCAAAAATAATCCCCTTCTGAGATTCTTTAAGGCTTTTTGCAGCAAATGTCCGTTGAATAATATACTGATTAAATCCCCAATAATAAAGGTTAGCTACCCATAATCCCCCAATAATCACAGCTAATCCCGGCAGATCCCACCAGGCATCTTTACCATTAGGCATCATCATTTCACCTTTATCGATAATCATACTAAATTTGGCTGGAACTTGTTCATATATATATATAAACCCATTGATAATTCCACCTTCGGGTGCCACATAGTCTAATGCAATAAAAGCTGTTAACAAACCACCAAAAATCAACAAAGCCACTTGCAATACATCTGTCCATGCTACAGAAGCCAATCCACCCCATAATGAATATAAAGCCGTAAATGCGGCCAAACCAATTATAGCTGTTATTACAAAATTACCATCACCTACTCCCAGAATTGTATCCAAAACTAAAGCTCCTAAATAAAGTACAGAAGTGAGGTTTATTAAGACAAACAAACTGATCCAGAATACAGCCAATATAGATTTGATGGTTTTACCGTAACGCTTTTCTAAAAACCCTGGAATAGTATAAATGCCTTGATTAATAAAAATGGGGAGAAAATATTTCCCTACAATGATAAGAGTTATTGCCGCCATCCATTCATAAGACGCAATAGCTAATCCAATAGCGAAACCTGATCCTGACATGCCAATCATCTGTTCAGCAGAAATATTGGCAGCTATCAAAGAAGCACCTACAGCCCACCAAGGCAATGATTTACCAGCTAAAAAATAACCCTCAGCAGTTTGTTCTTCACCTTTTTTCTTACGAGAAACAAATAATCCAATACTTACGATAGTAATGGCATAAATAGCAAATACAATATAATCTATAGTAGAAAAATTTTCATTCATAAGTCAAATGATATTTAAATTTATTTTTTCGATGTCAAATTTACATTATTTTTATTATTAATAAATTTAAATAGTAAAAATAAAAGTTAGTTAGCTTGCCACATTATAAACTTGTTTAAAGTTCGAATTGCATTAATGAGAGGAAAATATTGTTTATAGTGGCGACTTATAATTCTTTCTGATAGAAAACCGAGTTTATAAGCTCAATCAGGCAAAATTTTTGAGTTATTAAATGATTAACTAAACCACTAAGGACTGGAAGTACCATAGGTTTATTTTACGAATAAAATTCGTTTCTATTTTAATCCTAAATGAGTTAGAAGTCAGTTTTAGATTACTTCTAGCTTTGGAGTTCCAATTTCAAACCAAAAATTTGCAGAAACTGAAAGTGCATACCTGCCTGCCGGATTTCCTCCCGATAGGGATGGCAAAGGCAGGGTTTTAACTAACGATTGAGACCAATAAACTATTAAAAAATAATTCTACGAAACCAATGGTGACAAGAGTTTACTCTTAATATTAAAGATAAACTACAAACAAGTTCTATAGATTAATCACCTGGCCGACATTGATATCCACATACTTATCA
Source organism: Bacteroidales bacterium (assembly GCA_029938465.1). GTDB lineage: Bacteria > Bacteroidota > Bacteroidia > Bacteroidales > UBA12170 > UBA12170. The sequence continues at coordinate 2,955 of JAOZUW010000182.1, forward strand.
CCAAAAGCTTTTTTAAATGCATTAATACTAAAATCGGAACTATCATGAGGTGATATCCCAACATATTTTGGATTTTCGGCCTTTATACTTTCAATGGCATCGTATACATCTTTACGGCTTAATCCTTGATGAGGTGCATAATCACTACCAACGGCATATTGGACAAGCGACAATAAAGAAACATTCCCTTTATTTAATATTGGCAAATGCAAACCACCAAATATGGCGTAAATTTTTTCATCAAAAAGCATCTTTGTTCGCTCAATTATCCTTTGTATGGTTTGATGGCCACAACCAATGAGTAGAACAATTCCTTTTCCTTCTATACGAAAAGCAAGCGATTGTTCCTCGGTATTACCCATTAAAAACAAATGCCTAGGAATACATCCAATAGTATAAACGCCTGGCATTATTACAGTAGGCTCTTTACTCACAGTAATATTACTTAATTGTGGATTAAAAGCAGAAGCCTTTAAGGGGACTGGTGCATACACTTTAATATCCCCAGTTTCAGTTACTCCTTGTGAAATACTAAATGTTTTTGTTTTATGCTCTTTCATTCCTCCGAGATGATCGAGGTGTGCATGCGAGAAAACCAGAAAATCAATATTTTTAAATGATTTCCCTAGCTTTTCCATATTCCAAAGCAAAGGTGATGGATGTTCTTTTTTTCTATTAAAACCCAAATCCAATAGTATATTTTTATCATCTGCCGAAGCAAAATAAGATACTCCATTTTCTGTTCTGAAATCATCATTTAAACTTTTAGAATCAATCAAGGGCAAAATACTCAGTTTTTTTAATGAACCTTTGTCCTCAAATTTAGGAATTACTGTATTTCTATACACTTCCTCTGCCCTTTGCCTACCCTTATTGACTTTTTTTACTTGAATCAAATATAAAAGAAATAGCACAATTATAACTCCTAAAACAATAAATAAGACACACATAACTCTTGATTTTTTAAAAAATACCAACTGTAAAGGTAATGATTTTTAGTCAATTAATAATATATTAAAGTATTTTCTTCTAAATATTTCCAAATTAAATAAATAGTTCTATTTTTGTATTATTGACTGATTTACTTTTTTAGTCGAAATTTAAAAAATTCAAAAAAAAATAATGGGAAATAAATCTAAAGTAAGAGGAAGAATAATTGAAGTAGCTCGCTCTGTTTTTGCCAAATATGGTTATAAAAAAACCACCATGGATGATATTGCACAAGGTGCGCAAAAGGGGAAAAGTAGTATTTATTATTATTTCAAAAGTAAGGAAGAGATTTTTGAAGCTGTTGTAGAAACAGAATCCAAGTTATTGTTTGATGATATTTCCAGAAAGATTAACCATCCTATCCCTGCGAAAGAAAAATTTCGCATATATGTTTTTACTCGTTTGAACAATATAAGAGAGTTGCCTAACTTTTATGACGTTTTAGAAAACAACTTTATTACTTCTATGGAATTTATTGAAAATTTGCAGCAGAAATACCACCAAAGAGAAATCAGCATTTTACAAGATATATTATCTGATGGAGTAAAAAATAGAGAATTCAGCATTCAAGACACCGAGATTGCCGCTATAGCCTTGGTAACTGCAATAAAAGGCCTGGAAGCTCCTCTACTTATTAAAGGGGCTAAAAAAAGCTTGGAAAGAAGAGTGGATTATGTTCTTAAGATCTTATTTTATGGTATTATGCGTAGGAATTAAAAAATGAATTAGGTAGTATCCTATAAAGTGAGTAAAAACGGTCAATATTATTCTTAACTCTTCTCTCGAAAGCTTTCGGGACACTATTCTTAAATCCTAAATAACTATTCTTAAATCTTAAATCACTATTCCTAACTCTTAAATCACTATTCTTAACTCTTAAATCACTATTC
>JAOZUW010000254.1 GCA_029938465.1 Bacteroidales bacterium
ACTCTACAAGCTCTTTGCGCTGTTCTAAGTAATCAGCACGGTTGTAAGCCCTAGATACTGAATTGCCAATACTGTGAGCTAAAGAGTGTTCAATAAGTTCATCTTTAAAGGATGTTTTTTCTCTTAGAACCGTACTAAACATTGAACGGAAACCGTGAGGAACAAACTCATCTTTGGTGTAGCCTAATCTTCTAATGGCTCCCAATAGAGTGTTATCACTCATTGGACGGGTGTTATCTCTGAATGAGGGAAAGATATACCTCCCATCTCCAGTAAGAGTTTGTGTTTCCTCTAAAATATGAATCATTGAATCTGTAAGAGGTAGGGTGAAATCTTGCTTTGTTTTCATTTTATCTGCTTTGATATTCCAGCGTTTATTTTTAAAATCAATTTCTCTCCATTCCGCAAAGCGTATGTTTTGAGAGCGTAGGGCTGTGTAAGGCATTATCTTTAATGCTTGTTTGGTTACAAAATCTCCTGTGTAATCATCAATAGCCAATAGTAGAGCTTTTATTCCATCATCATCGGTAATGGTAGGGTAATGTTTCTCTGTGGATTTTCCAATTAAATCGGTTATATCAATGGATGCACAAGGATTGGAATCTATCCCATAATTACGATTCGCATCATCTGGGTTATTTCTAGTTACAAATATTCTGAATACCTTTGAGAGAGCATAGAAGAGTTTACGGGCACTCTCATTTCTTCCTCTTTTGTGAACTCTACTAATAACGGTTTTGATATCGTGAACGGTAATATCTCCGATATGTTTCTCTCCTACAATAGGATAGGTATCATTTACAAAATAGAGTTTGGTTCGCTTGTAGTGTGCATCTCCTATGGTTTCATTAGAGAGCCATTCTTCCAAAAGTTCCCCAGCTAATTTTTCAAAGGTAAAAGTAGATTTTTGTTTCTTGATGAGGTTCTGGGTTTTATCTTTTCTCTTCTCATCTGCTGGAGATTCACCCAAAGCAACTTTAGAACGTAAATCATTTTTGATGGTTCTAGCTTGAACAAGTGTTATTGCTGGATAAGTTCCAATAGAATAGATTTTCTCTTTACTCTCATATCGGTACTTGAACCTCCATCTTTTCCCACCGTTCTTAGTAACCAGTAAAAAGAGCCCCTCTCCATCTGTAAGCTTATAATCTCTATCTTTGGGTTTTGCTGTTTTGATAGTTCTATCATTTAGGGCATTTACTTTTACTTTAGGCATAGGGTACTTTCCTTATATTTTGGGGTACTTTTTGAGTACCCTATAAGGTACTTTAGCAAGATACCCCTAAAAAATACCCTAAAGAGTTACTATTCTATTGAACTACGCTATACGCTAATGAACTACTGAAATAGGCTTAAAGCTCGCATATAAGGGGGTTTATGATGTTTTGTTGAATTGGATTGTATGGGGTAATGGTGGCGCCAGACGGAATCGAACCGCCGACACAAGGATTTTCAATCCTTT
>JAOZUW010000255.1 GCA_029938465.1 Bacteroidales bacterium
ACCATGTTAAATTGGGTATATACAGGCCGTAATATGAGCGGTTTAAATTATATTTTACTTCCTTTTCTCCATCGTGTAAAACCACATCAAAACTACCCGAAAGGGCTATGATAAATTCCTTTGACTCTTTAAAAGCATGACTTCCTCTTATTTCTCCGCCAGGAACATCGTAAATCCAATAAGTTCTTTTGATCTTAAAAGGAATCTGCTTGTTATTTTCAAAAAAGCTAAGATTACCTCGGGGGTCGGTTATTTTTGGGAGGTGTATAAGTTGTGTTTTATTTGGAATTTTCAAGTTTTGTTACTCTTTTTTATTAAAATTAACAGTATAATTGTGTATCATATTATTCAATTCTTTCACTTTGTTTGTGTTCAAAAACTCTTCTATCCTATCTTTGTGCTCTTCTTGCTTCCATTTATCAATAGATTTATAGAGGTCAGTAGTTAGTTACCTATTAATTTTGATTGATATATTTTATCTGCCACTACCATCCTGTGAATTATATTGTTGAATATACCCTCTTTCATCTGCGAACGATTAATCCGATAACAAAATTCATCAAGGTATCTATTTATATTGTAATCGCTTACCCATGAATAGGTTGTCCTTATCCATGATTTCACTTGATGTATCATTGTGTGCAAGGCTTTGAAGTTTAACCCATTTGCACTTTCTATTTGTGAGATATTGTAATCTTTCATTAATGGACGGTATCCTTTCCATAAATCTGTGGTAACCGTAGCATCAGTTGAGATGTGAGCTTCAAATATATTTTTTAATTCTTTGGCTGAATAATTATCTATTTTCATAGAATACATACGCTTTACTTTCCCTTTTTCTGTAAGCTCCACGGCACATACAATTTTCTTTTTCTTACTGTCATAACTCCTACCCACCTTACCTTCTTCTTTACCACCGACAACAAATTCATCTATATGGACTGTGCCGACTATGGGATGGTTACCACTTGATTTCATGGCTTCCCGAACCTTATGCATAAAAAGCCTAGCCGTCTTTTCCGTTATCCCAAAACGTACTGCCACATAGCTTGCAGAAAGGCTTTTTGTAGTAGTGGTCATTTCAAAACAAATAAAAAATGCTTTACGAATCCCAAATTTAACTTTGTGGAACAAAGTGTTTGCTGTTGCTGATTCTATATAGCTGCACTTATTGCAGATCCGTGCTGAATTATTTCTAGTTTGACTGGCTTTATGACCACATTTCAAACATTCATAACCACCTGACCATTTCATTTGTGCCAAGTATTCTAAGCAATCTAGATCCGATTTGAAGTGATCAGTGAACTCTATAAGGTTTTGACCTGTAAATAATTTCATAAATACCTTGATTTTATTAACAACAAAGATAGGTATTTATCTACTGACCTCTAAACTTTTATAAAGCAAATATACATTAAAAAGGAAAGTTTAAAGTAAAAAGTTAA
>JAOZUW010000005.1:0-14054 GCA_029938465.1 Bacteroidales bacterium
GAGTAGGAAACGCTTTGCTTATTCCTACTCCTATGGTTATTAACGTATAACCCCGCTGGGGTTAGCCTCTGTATATATGGCTATTTGCAGGCTGCCCTTTGGGGCCGATTTCTGTATATATAGAATATGAACCCCAAAGCGGGTTCAATACCAATAGCCCAGTACAAAGTGCTGGGCTATTGCATGTGAAATATATTTAGGAACCCCCGAAGTGGGGTTCTATGTGGTTGTTTTATAGTTTTTTGTGTAACCCGCTTTGGGGTTGAGGCTAGGATAGTTCGTGATACCATAGGAAAAGAAAAATATTAATATCTGATAATTATTTATTACTTTTGTTAGCTGAGTGAAGGAAGTGTTTATGTTTGCTCATCAATAATTATTGAAATTTAAAAAACTTTGTATATGAATAATATTATTTTGGTGCCAACAGATTTTTCAGAAGTATGTGAAAATGCTGCTAATCAGGCTGCAGAAGCTGCTAAATTCTTTAATTATGAAGTAAAATTACTTCACGTGATTGATAAAAATACTAAAGCTTTTCTAAAAGAAGAAAACCTTGATGCTGGAAGTATTGATACTCGATTGAAAGATATAGCCAATGAATTGAGTGAGAAATACGACGTAAAAGTTAGTTATAGTTCAAAGGCAGGTGATATTTTTACTACCATTTCGGATGTGGCAGTGGAGATTGGAGCGAATTTATTATACTTAGGTACTCATGGTAAAGTAGGAATGCAAAAACTTACCGGTAGTTTTGCACTTAAAGTAATTATAAACTCCCCAGTACCTGTGGTAACTGTTCAGAAACGTAAATTTGAAAAAGGATTTTCGAAGATAGTATTACCTATTACCAGTGATGCTGGACCATGGGAAAAAACAAAATGGGCTACATTTATAGCAAAGCAATTTGGAGCTACCATTGAAATTATTCAGTTAGAGGGTGCTGCTTTAGATACTACAGTAAAAACAATGACTGATAATTTTGAGGAGTCAAAAGTAAAATACTCTGTAAAAGTAATGGGTAAAGGTGGTGATTTTGTACAGAAGGTAATAGATTATGCTACCTCTATCAATTCAGATTTGATTATGATTATGACCAATCCTGATACCAATTGGGCTTCATATTTCTTGGGCTCTTATGATGAGAATATTATTTTTAATACTTCTCAAATCCCAACATTATGTATCAATCCAAGAAAATTTAACTGGGAGAAAATAGTAAATTATTAAGATATTAAAATATGGAGAAGGGTCGGTACACGCCGACCTTTTTTATATATGGCCGATTTCCAAAAAGCAAAGCAATATATTATTAATCTTTTAAGTTCTGATTTAAGTTCTGATTTTATTTATCATGACTTGAACCATACTTTAGATGTGTATAAGTCTGCCACTCAGCTTGGTAGCCTTGCAAATTTAAATGATGATGAATTGTTGCTTTTGCAAACAGCTGCTCTTTATCATGATGTTGGTTTGATTTATACATCTGAAGGTCATGAGGAAAAAGGAATAAGTATTGTTCGTGAGGTTTTACCTGGTTTTTCTTTTACAGAAGAACAAATCAACCTCATTATTAAGATGATTAAATCTACAGAATTGCCACAATCGCCAAAGAGTAAATTGGATGAGTTGCTTTGTGATGCTGATCTTGATTATCTTGGACGTGATGATTTCTTTGTCCTGGCTTCGCAATTGCATTTGGAGTGGAGTAGGATGGGGATTAATAAAATGCCTTTTGATCAATGGATAGCAATTGAGAAAGGGTTTTTAGAAACACATCAATATTTTACTCCGGAAGCACAAAAGCTTCGCAATAAAGGTCAGGCAGATAATTTAGTTCAGCTTAAAAATATATGTCGAACTCAAGTTATTAAAGGAGACTAAAATTTAAATCTCTTTCATTAAATTGGCCATTTCAATAGCAGTTACTGCTGCTTCAAAACCTTTGTTTCCTGCTTTTGTACCAGCTCTTTCAATAGCTTGCTCTATAGTATCTGTGGTAAGTACACCAAAAATAACAGGAATACCGCTATTTAAAGACACTGTGGCTACGCCTTTTGAGACTTCTGCTGAAACATAATCAAAATGTGGTGTAGAACCACGGATAACAGCACCTAAGCATATTATGGCATCAAAACGACCTGTATTGGCCATTTTTTGTGCTACTATGGGAATTTCAAAAGCACCCGGAGCCCAAACTATTTCTATGTTTTCTTCAATGGCTTCGTGTCGTTTTAAGGCATCTATAGCACCACTGAGTAATTTCCCACCAATAAATTCGTTGAATCGACCAACAATTATCCCATAACGGTGTTTTCCTGCAATTAAATTTCCTTCTATTATTTTCATTTTTTTTGTTTATGTAATTGTTTTTTTTCTTATTTCTGTATTCTCATTCTTCACACTTCAACCCGATAGTTATCGGGTTAGCTCAATGCGGTTTATTGTATCATTAACTCAATATGATCCCTTAATATCTTACGCCTTTATCTTTCTACTTTTAATTCTACTTTTTGGGTGAATTTTAATAGATGTCCCATTTTTTGAGCTTTTGTGGCCATATAAAATGCATTTCGTTCATTGTGATTAGGTTCAATATGAACACGTTCGCTAACAGTGATCCCATTACTCTCTAAGCTTGATATTTTATCGGGGTTATTGGTTAAGAGTTTAATGTCTTTAACTCCAAAATGCCCCAAAATATCTGCTGCTACAGAATAATCTCTTAGATCTGCGGCAAAACCTAGTGCTTCGTTTGCTTCCACAGTATCCATACCGCATTCTTGTAAATGATAAGCTTTGAGTTTATTATTGAGTCCAATTCCTCTTCCTTCTTGTCGTAAATAAATTAAAATCCCATTGCCTTTTTCAGCAATAATTTGCATTGCTTGATCTCTTTGCTCTCCACAATCGCAACGCAAACTACCAAAAACATCACCGGTTAGGCATTCTGAATGCACACGTACCCAAGTTTCTTTGTTGGCATCAAAATCTTTTGTTATTAAAGCAATATGTTCTTGTGAGTTGGTTTTGCATCTAAATCCAACGGCATTAAAATGCCCCCATTTTGTGGGTAAATCAGCAATGCCTTCTTTGCTTACTTTGCTTTCTGTTTTCCTTCGGTACTCCACCAGAGCAGCAATAGTAATAAGCTTAATTTGGTGCTTTTCTTTATATTTTATTAAATCAGGTACTCGTGCCATACTTCCATCTTCATTCATAATCTCGCAAATAACTCCGGCAGGAGAAAAGCCTGCTAATTGTGCCAAATCTACTGCTGCTTCGGTATGTCCTTGACGTTGCAGTACGCCTCCTTCTTTTGCCTCCAAAGGAAAAATATGACCAGGACGTTTAAAGTCTAGACTCATCGTTTGATTATTGATAAGCTGCTGAATAGTAAAAGCTCTTTCCTGTGCGCTGATACCTGTTTTGGTTTCTTTGGCATCTACCGATACTGTAAAAGCAGTTTGTAGCTCATCAGTATTGTTTTCTACCATTTTCCCAATCTTTAAAGCTCGTAATCTATTGCCATTCATAGGTGTACATATTAATCCACCAGCATGTTTAGCCATAAAATTTATATCTTCGGCTCTTACCTTGTCGGCTGCCATAATTAAATCACCTTCATTTTCTCGTTGTTCGTCGTCAACAACAATAAGCATTTTTCCTGCTTTAATATCGATGATGGCTTCTTCTATAGTATTAAAAAATGTATTCATTATATAAATCCGTTTTTTTGTAAAAAATCTAAATCTAAGGTGCTCTCTGTTGTTTTGTCTTCTTTTTTGTGTGTCAGAAACCTTTCAACATATTTACCTATGACATCTGTTTCTAAATTTACTTTTTCGTTTACAGTTTTATGTAAAAGTGTAGTTTCTTTGGCTGTATGTGGAATAACTGAAACTTCAAAGCTATGCTCAAAAACCTGAACAATAGTTAATGATATCCCATCTATGGCTATAGAACCTTTATCTAGCATTTGTCTGATTATGGAATGATTGGTTTCAATTTTTATTCTCCAGGCTATATCATCTTTATTTATGGAAATAATTTTTCCGGTACCATCAATATGTCCTGTAACCAGATGTCCTCCTAAGCGGTCAGAAAGTTGTAAAGCGCGTTCCAGATTCACTTGAGATCCTATTTTTAAATCAGCAAAATTTGTTTTGTTTACCGTTTCGGACATCACATCAACAGTGAAATTACTTTTTTGAATGTCTATAAGGGTTAGGCAAGCCCCATTGGTGCATATGCTATCACCAATTTGCATACCTTTCAATACTTTTTCAGCCTTTATGTTGAAAGCAAAAGAATTTGCTCCCTTTTTTATCTGACTGATGATACCAATTTCTTCTATTAATCCTGTAAACATTAAAAATATCCTTCTATTAAAATATCCATATCTATTTTTTTATAAGTTAGTTCTTTTAAAGTCTTTACATCTTGTAAAAACTCAAAACCCAATCCGCCAAAAGCGGCTTTGCTATTTTGTCCTCCAATAATTATAGGTGCAATAAAAGCATAAATCTTTTGTGCTAAATTATTTTTCAGAATATTGAAATTTACTTCTGCTCCTCCTTCAATTAATATACTGTCTATATTTCTGTGAGTCAATTCTTTAAATAAATATTCCAAGTCAATATAGTTTTCTTTCTTAGGGCATTGTATTAGTGCAATATGTTTTTTATCGTGAAATTTATCCTTCTGGAATGATTTTGTTTTTTGGGTATGTGCAATAATTACTTGAGCAGTGCTTTTTAAAATATTCGAATCTTCTGGCGTTTGTAATTGACTATCCAATATAATGCGAATAGGATTTTTTATAGCACCTTTCAATCGTACGTTTAAGGATGGATTGTCTTTTAATACGGTATTTATTCCCACCAATATAGCTGAATAATCTTGTCGCAATAAGTGCACTTCATTCCTTGATTTTTCACCAGTAATCCATTGACTTTCTCCCATAGAGGTAGCGATTTTCCCGTCTAAACTAGTTGCTGTTTTTAAAGCTACAAATGGGGTTTTTGTGGTGATAAAATGAAAGAACTTTTCGTTTAATTTTAGCCCTTCTTTTTCAAGTAATCCTGTTTTTACTTCTATACCAGCTTTTTCTAGTGCTTTTACACCTTTTCCAGCTACCAGCGGATTTGGATCTAAATTGGCAATAAAAACTTTTGAAAATCCATTACTAATGAGCGCTAAAGAGCAGGGGGGCGTTTTGCCATAATGTGAGCAAGGTTCCAGGTTTACATATATGCTAGCTCCTTTTACACTTTGAGTAGCATTTGCAATGGCATTAATTTCGGCATGAGAACCACCAAAATATTCGTGATAGCCTTCGCCAATAATTTGACCATCTTTTATAATAATGGCGCCCACCATAGGATTTGGAGCGGTAAAGCCACTTCCTTTTATAGCTAAAAGAAAGCAACGGTTCATTATTTCTTTATCGAACTGACTAAATTCAGCATTATTATTTGACATAAAAAAAGCCCTTATTCATCAACAGGGCAGCATATATCAAAACAAAAATAATCCACAAAATGTAGCTAATTCGTTAAGATTTTGTTCTTCTACCATCCAGACTTTACTGTCGGTTTTGGAATTTCACCAAATCAGTCTCGTTTTATGGAGAGTCGCGGACTATCACCGCCGGTCGGGAATTACACCCTGCCCTGAAGAATCGTTAATACTCGGCAAATTTATATAGTTTTTTCAAATAAACCATATGATTTAATGGTTATTTTGTTACGTGGAATACGTAATTTAAATAGGTGTTGGCTGTTTAGAGATTGGGTGAGTTATTCTTTATAAATCTAGCTTTCCGTTTGGTAGTTATCAGATTGAAGAGTTTTTGGCAATTCTTCTATCTGAATTTCTTCCACCACACTATAAAACCTGAGATAAGAATAAATATGGCAGCTAATCCTACAATTGGGACTATTAGAATATATAATCCTCCCAATAAAAAACTAAAGAAACGTCCGGTGTGTACTTCAAGACCTAAATTCCATATAGAAATAGGGCTTTGTCTAATAATTTGAGGCATTTTTGGAAGTGTAATGCCTTGATTAATACTATGTATGCCTGAATCATAATCAATATAGAATCCTTGACCTTTTGCATTTTGCACACAGCCTGTGATGCTGCTATTCTGAATAGATGGGCCAGAAGTTTCTGCTTTTACATAATCTTTTCGATATTGATAGTTATAGATATATGCTTCATTAGGTTTCCATAAAAACAAACCAGCAAAACTGCCTACAAGATAGGTGTCTGTTTCGATCTGCTTAAAAACATTTACTCCCATAATGCTAATAGGAGGTTGGGTTTCAAAGAGCTTTGGTTTTTCTTTAAAACTATGATCTACTGCATAAGCATATTCATCTGTTAGCATAATGTATTCCTGATTAATACTGTCGTAATGAATAGCTCTAAGCTTATCAAACCAGGCGCTAGGGTTGTCTATTTTTGTAAACGGAATTTTACCCACTTTGGCATCAGCAATAGCTATTAAACCCGGTGGCCGAAGAAAAATACCTGTGATCGTAGTAATCAGTAAAAAAATAATAGACCAATATCCCAACCTGTTGTGCCATCGTAAGTTCCATTTGTGAAAACCTTTAAATTTTTTAATGGTTTTACCATCTTTATAGTCTTTCTTCATTTTCTTGGGCATAAAAAAGTAGGCTATGCCACCAAGACTCAATAATATAAAGATAACACCTACTAAATCAACCAATAGTTTACCAATAATGCCATATATTTCTCCGCTATGAATAAGCCATGTCGTTTTGAATAAACCAATCTTATCATCATAGTAATCAGGGTTTTTTGGGAGGATTTTTTCAAAAAGAAGCTTTTCTGGTTTATCTTTAGAAATAAAAATAAAGCTCCGGCCTAAAAAAACAATTTGGCCATCTTTTTCGGTGATATCAACAATACGTTCATCCTCCGTTTCCAAAATAATTTTTACCCATTGATTTGCTGAGAAATCTCTATAAAAAGCACCTTTTAAAGTCCCCATATATAAATTTCCTCTAGTGGATTTATAAATGGAATATACTTTTTTGTTATCCATTCCTGCAGCTAAGCCCTGAGTATAATCTCTTAGGTTTTCTAATGAATCATTAGCTAAATATACACCCATATTTCCATACATTAGAATACTATCAGAGGCTATTATTTCGCTACCTCGCAGTGCTCCCATATTCCAATTATTATAAGTGTATCTGTCGGGCATCACTTTCCTGTTTACATCCACACCTGATAATAAGTCTCTGTGGTTAAGTATGATACCTGAGAGAGAGTAGAAAATAAGAAAAACTGCAAAAAACAATCCCAGCCACTTATGATATTTTCTGAAAAAACTAAGCATATATAACTAAATTAGGGCAGCAAATGTAGATTAATAAATTTGGTAATAAAATACCTAAATATGGTGATTTATCCATGTTTTAAGAGGCTGTCTAATTTGTCTACTTGCTCATCTAGTTGCTGTATAACGGCTAAAACGCTTTCTTTTTTACGCAAATCTGCTCCAGCTTGTGCCAATTGTTCAACGGGATAATCATTTCCACCTGATTTTAGTAGATTCAAGTATTTTTCTAAAGGTTTGGTGTCATTTTTTTCAAGACCTGTTTTTACTTTTTGGTATAATGCTGCTGATGCTGCAAAACTTGTTGCATACTGATACACATAGAATGGTGAACGATAGAAATGTGGAATTCGAGCCCAAAAGATATTTTTATTATCGCGTGTAAATATTTCTTCACCATAATATTTCTCATCTAGCTTCTCACACAATTCGGTTAAAGAATCAGCTGTCAGAGCTTGGTCTTTTTCTATTAACTGATGAGCTTGCCATTCAAAATCGGCAAACATAGTTTGTATATAAAAAGTACCGATAATATTTTCAATACTTTGTTGCAGCAAGGCTATTTTTTCTTTTTTATCTGTAGACTTTTCTAGCATTAAATCCAGTAACAAACGCTCGTTGAAAGTGGAAGCTACTTCGGCTACAAAAATAGTATATTCGTGAAGGTTAAAAGGCTGATTTTCTTCGGATAACATGGTATGTAAACTATGCCCCATTTCATGAGCCAAAGTAAATACATGATCTTGTGTTCCATTATAATTCATCAAAACAAATGGATGAACACCGTATACACCCATACTATACGCTCCTGAAGATTTACCATCGTTTTCAAAAACATCAATCCAGCCATTTTCCAAGGCATTATTGTATTTTTTAGAATAGTTTTCACCCAGAATGGAAACAGATTCTTTCACCAATTCTTTAGCCTTATTAAAATCATATTTTTTATCGAAATCTACTAGACTAACACGGCTGTCGTAAGCGTGATAATCGCCCAATAGGTTTTGATGTTTAGCTCTTAGTTGATGGTATTTTTGTAAGGGTTTGGTATTGTTCCCAACAGTTTCGATGAGGTTAAAATATACTTCCTGAGGTATGTTATTGGCAGATAATTTGGCTTGTAGGCTGTTTTTATAATTTCGGCTACGGGCAAACGCCCAATCTTTATCACAAATGCCTTTGTATAAAGCTGCAATAGTATTTTTTTTATCGGCATATAAAGGATGAAATAATTCTGCGGCATTTTTTCGATCCTCACGTATTTTTGATGTGTTTAAGATATTGGAGTAGTTGCCATGAGTAAGCTTGGTTTTTTCACCATTTTTCAAGATTAATTCAGGAAATATTACATCAGCTGTGGTAAGCATTGTGTATGTATTGCTGGCTGCTGATACGGGGTTGGCAAAAAACGATAGTAGCTTTTCTTTGTCATCAGATAGTATATGTTCTTTTTGCAGATATGTTTTTTCTAAATTAAAGCGATAAATCTGTAAATCTTTTATTTCATCAACCCATTGCATACATTTTTTATAAGGAATTTCCATTATCTCGGGAGATACCCATGATGTTGCGGTTGAAAACTGAGCCAAAAACATACTCACTTCTTGCATTTTAGCCAATACTGAATTATCACGGTTGTCAGTACTTTTTTGTAGAGCAGGATAGGCATATACTTTGTATAAAACTTTTTCTATTTCATCTAGTAATAAAAAAGCAGTAAGCAGTTGTTCTCCGCTATCTTTTAGCTTTCCTTTTAGTTTTTCTATTTCTTGAACTTGAGATTTTAAGTGATCAAAATCTTTTTCCCAAGCCTCCCAATGGGGATATATATGTGTGAAATCCCATTTGTATTCCTGATTTATTTCTTTTCTGTTTAGTGTGTCTGGTATTATCATCGTTTTATTTTTTTATCGTTTAAAAACTGTACAGCTGTTGTTTGAATAGCACTTTCCATGGTAGTATACTCAAAATCAAGATCATTTTCAAGTTTTCTTGAACTATAAGTGAAACTTTGCAAAGAAGTACGAGCAGTAGATTTTGTAACAGCAGGAGCTTTCCTTGTAAACCATGATTTTATTTTATAAGCTCTCCAGGCAATCTCAGCCATCCAGGGTTTTATTTCTACTGTGGGATATGGTTTTTTTAGTGATTCCGCAATAGAATTAAAAAGTTTCATATAGCTTAAGTTTTCTGCATTAATGATATAACGTTCACTATTGATATTGCTATTCATTAATGCTATCATCGCACGGCTTACATCGCGCACATACACATAGCCATTAATTCCATGCGTATAATATTTTAAACCTTTGTCGACCAAACTAAATAATTCGGGGCTACCTTGACTCCAATTGCCAGGGCCTATAATTACTGAAGGATTGATTATCACAGCATTTAAACCTTCTGCCATAGCTCGCCAAATTTCCAATTCACCACCTTTTTTACTTAAGGAATAGGCTGAATTTTTATCGCTGTCTTTCCAAGGCGTTTCTTCGGTAGTTGTTTCTTTACTCTCCGCTCTTCCTAAGGCAGCAATAGAACTCACATGAATCAGTTTTTTTATATGCTTATGCAAGCAAGCATTTACCAAATTTTTACTTCCCTTGATATTACTTTTCTTCATTAAAGCAGCATCTTTTTTATGAAACGATACTACTGCAGCACAATGGTATACATAATCTATATTTTCCAAAGCATTTTCTATTGAAAACTCATCGTCCAGATCCATATCCACCCATTCAATTTTTTTGAAAAGTTCTTGATGATGTGGTGAATAATAAGAAAATATATGTTGTACAAATTCTAGAGAAGAGTTGGCGCGTTTTGAAGCTCTTACTTTTGTTTCACTTTGTAGGATATCATATAATAAATGTGCACCTAATAATCCTGTTCCCCCTGTTACTAATATCATTGGGCAAAGGTACATTAATAATTTATTGGGAGCTAAATAATCATAGATTCCATAATAAAAGCTTGTGAAGCAACTATTTTTGACTATTTGTGTCTGAATAGTTAAAAGTGTTAATACAGAGCAGGAGTAGTTATTTTTTTTGTAATATTGGCATCTTTAAAATAGAGAGGACGGAACTGGTGTTTCACCTGGTCTTCAACACCAGTAGCAGACGGATAAGACCGGCTGTGGCAGGTTCGATTCCTGCCCTCTCTGCTTTTTAAGCACTTAGTGTACTTAAAGTACTTCAGGTACTTGGAGTTTAATTAAATGTTTATTTTTATTTGGAAATAAAATATGAATTATACATATCAAATATTATCTTTATGAACTCAGCTCAGGAAGGATTTAGAAAACTTCCAGGCGTTGATAAATTGCTACACTTATCAGAAATTAAAAACCTGATAGCGCAGTATCATTTAGGCCTGGTAACCCATGTAATAAGAACGGTTATTAATAGTTGCCGTAATGATATTTTATCAGGAAATCCAACCTTATCAAAAGAAGAGATTATTGAAGAAGTTTTCAGGTTAACAAAGAAAATTGCCGATAAAAGTCTTAGGCCGGTTATTAATGCTTCCGGGATTATTATTCATACCAATTTGGGTAGAGCACCATATGGTAGACATCTGCTTAATAGTGTTTTTGAGGTGTTGCAGGGCTATAATAATTTGGAGTTTGATTTGGCTAAGGGTTCACGTGGGCAAAGGAATGATCATGCTAGCGAAATTCTTAAGTTTTTAACTGGAGCCGAAGATGTTGTTATCGTAAATAATAATGCTGCCGCAGTGATGTTTATCCTGCGAACTTTTGCACGTAATAAAGAAGTCATAGTCTCACGTGGTGAATTGATAGAAATTGGTGGTTCATTCAGAATCCCGGATATTATGGCAGCTAGTGATTGTAAGATGGTTGAAGTAGGAGCTACCAACAAAACCAAACCTCAGGATTATGAAAAAGCCATTACTCAAGATACTGCTTTGTTGTTTAAAGCACACCAATCCAATTATGTAATAAAAGGCTTTACACAAGAGGTAGACATCGCTGAGCTTGTTGCTATTGGAAAGAAATATCAGCTTCCGGTAGCTTACGATATAGGTTCAGGCTTATTACGAAAAGTGAATGAAAGAGCACTAAAGAATGAGCCTGATGTGAAACAAGCTTTAGAAAGTGGTATTGATTTGATTTGTTTTAGTGGTGATAAGCTCTTAGGTGGCCCTCAGGCTGGTATTATTGCAGGAAAGAAGAAATACATAGATATATTAAAGAAAGAACCTATGATGCGTGCATTGCGCGTAGGTAAAACAACTTTAGCTATTTTGGAAACAGCTTGTAGTTACTATTTAAACGATAAGAATTTATTTGAACATAATGTGCTTTTTAATACTCTTAATAAATCAAAAGAAGAGATAAAAGAAATTGCAGTATTGTTGAAAGAAAGCCTTGATAAATATGATATATGCTCTAAAATAGTGGACAGTAAAGGCAAGTATGGTGGTGGTACCTTACCCGATTTGGAATTGGATAGTTATTCTCTTAAGCTTATGCCAGAGGATAGTGATAATCATTTAGCTAAGAGTCTTTATCATAAGCTATTAGAGCAAGAGCAGCCCGTATTATCAAATCTTAAAAGTGGAGCCATTTTTTTTGATGCTCTAACACTGCAAAAAGAAGATATACCCCAAATTACTGAAAACATAAACTTGGCTTTTAAAGAGGTTTATAATAGGAATAAAAAATAAACATATGAAGCATCTGATAATGGGTACTGCTGGCCATGTGGATCATGGTAAAACATCGCTAATAAAAGCCCTAACAAATATTGATTGCGACACTCATAAAGAGGAAAAAGAAAGGGGTATTACTATTAATCTCGGTTTTTCTCATATCGATTTGCCCTCAGGAAACTCTGTGGGTATTATTGATGTGCCGGGACACAAAGATTTTATTAATACTATGGTAGGTGGTGCCAGTGGTATCGATTTTGTATTGATGGTTATTGCAGCCGACAGTGGTATTATGCCACAAACTATGGAGCATTTTAATATTATCAAAACCTTGCATATTAAAAAAGCCATTATTGCTCTTAATAAGATTGATTTGGTAGATGAAGAGCTTGCGGAACTTGCAAAGTTGGAGATTATGGAATGGCTTGAAGATACTTCTTATCAGGATTCACCAATTATTGGAGTTTCAAGTACCACAGGTCAAGGTCTTGATGATTTGATTTCAGAAATAGATAAGTTTATCCCTCAAATAGAAGAAAAAGAGAAAGGGAATTTCTTTCGGATGTTTATCGATAGAATATTTACCGTAAAAGGGCTAGGCTCTGTGGTAACAGGATCAGTGTTAAACGGTGAGATTAGTGTAGGGCAGGATTTGCTTTTGCTACCCGGGAATAAACAAAAACTTCGAATTAGAAAAATAGAAAGGCATGGGCAAACTGTAGATAAAGTTGTTTCTGGTGATAGAGCTGCATTTAATCTGACCGGTCTTAAAAACGAAGATTTTAAAAGAGGTATGTTGCTTACCAATAAGGAAATAGAAACTACTGTTATGCTTGATGCTCACATATCTTTGTTTGATAATACTGATACCTTAAAGTTATGGTCCAGTATTGTTTTTCATTCGGGTACTTTTGAATCTCAAGCACGTATGCACTTGCTTAATAAGGAAAGATTAGAAGTTGGGGAGGACGCTATTGTGCAAATACACTTAGAGAAAGAAACAATTCTACTTAATAAAGATAAATTTGTTATTCGAAACACTTCCGGTAATAAATCATATGGTGGTGGTATAGTTATTGATGCAAATCCCTTACATCATAGAAAACGAACCCCCAAGCTTTTGGAAGCTCTAGACTTATTAGCATCAGGTATATTAAATGAAGGTAATATTGCCGAACTCATTAAAATAGAGCTTAAGAAGCAAAATAATCCTGTACTTGTTGAAGTATTGGCTGAAAGTTTGAATATTTCAAAGGAAGAGTTGTTAATGGAAGTTGAAAACCTTGAAAGTATTGTATGTTATTTGCAAGAAAATCAAAATGTATTGGTTTTGAAATCTGTAGAAAATGATTACACTGTGCAAATATTGGACTTGCTTAATCAACATCATCAAAAGAATTATATTTTAAATTCAGGATTGGAAGAAGTGGAGTTCTATGGTAAGTTTGGTTTTTCAAAAAGTAAAATAGGAAAGCAATATACTGGACTTCTACTAAACAAAATGAAGCAGGATAATCAGTTAGAAACCTTTGAAAATTCCTGGATTATCCCTGGGTATAAAGCAGTAATAGATTCGAAAACGAAAATGGAGATTGACTGGTTAAATCAAACCATCAAGAGTTTTGATATGCGAAAACCAACCTTTGTGGAAATAAAAAATCTAGCTCAGGAAAAAAAGATAAGTATTGAAAAGTTAAAACTGTATATAGGCTATTTAACACAAAAAAAGTTTTTAGTGCATTTTAAAAATGAGTTAATACATAGAGATGTTATAGATAGAATGATAAAAAAGGTATTAACATTCTTGCAGTCAAATAATGAGGGCTATTATTTAGCTGAAATTCGAGAAATAACTGGAATGTCGAAAAAATTGGCTCCAATTATGATGGAATATTTTGAAGAGGAGGGTTTTGTTACTATTTCTGATTATAATAGGAATAGTTTTAATGCTAAGATTACTGCAAAAGGGAAGAAGGAGATTTAAGAGTGCGAGTGAAGA
>JAOZUW010000005.1:14154-40188 GCA_029938465.1 Bacteroidales bacterium
AGATTTAAGAGTGCGAGTGAAGAATTAAGAGTTTAAAAAATAATTACCATTAAATAAAACATATAAAATGAAAACAATAGATGCAAAAGGGAAACTTTGTCCACAGCCACTAATAATGACAAAAAAGGCATTAATGAGTATGGATGAAAATGAAACATTGCAAATATTTCTGGATAATGAATCGTCAAAATTCAACGTAACCAAATATTTGAGTGATAATAATATGGAAGTAGAGGTATATTTAGATGGTAAAATATATGAGCTATTAGTTGTTAAGAAAGGCGGAACAATTGAAAAGAGTACACCAGAAGATTATTGTGAAATCCCTATTGTGAGTGATGGTAACTATGTAGTTTGTGTGAAAACAGGGAAAATGGGTGAAGGTGATGATGATTTAGGCAAGTTATTGATAAAAGGTTTTTTTAATACGCTTCCTGATGTGGATAAATTGCCAACATCTATCATATTTGTAAATGGAGGAATCTTTTTAACATTAAAAAACTCACCGGTGCTTGATGCTTTAAAAAAACTAGAAAGAAAAGGTATAGAAATTTTAGTTTGTGGAACTTGTCTAGAGTATTATGAAAAAATGGATGACATTGAGGTTGGTCAAGTTTCAAATATGCTAGATATTTTAGAAAGAATTGTAAATGCCGGAAAAATTCTTAATCCCTAAAAATTGAAATCCTTATTATAAAGGATTATGAATAAAACAAATATGAAGATAATAAAATACGATTTGATGAAATCTGCAGGAGAGGGTGGATGCTCTGCAAAATTACCTGCAAAAGAACTGGATAAGGCATTAGCTGATTTGCCGAAAATATCGAGCCCTGATATGTTGGTGGATATTGATACTCACGATGACGCCGGGGTGATAAAGATAAATGATGAAACGGCTTTAATTCAAACAACTGATTTTTTTCCACCTGTTTGCTCCGATCCATATGAGTTTGGGCAAATAGCTGCTGCCAATGCCTTGAGCGATGTGTATGCTATGGGAGGAAGGGTGCTGACTGCTATGAATATTCTAATGTACCCGCCTGATAAGCCAATGCATGCGCTAAAAGAAATACTAAGAGGAGGTCAGGATAAAGTGACTGAAGCCGAAGGGTTTCTTGTTGGAGGGCATACTATCACCGATGATACTCCAAAGTATGGACTAGCCATTACCGGTTTAGTGCATCCCGATAGGGTGATTACCAATGCAGGAGCTCAAGCAGGAGATTTGCTTATTTTAACCAAACCTATAGGTGCCGGGATTATATTGTCGGGAAAGAAAATTGGTGAAGTAAAGGACAGCGACTATCAAGAAGCATTAGATAATATGAAACACCTAAATAAAAAAGGTGCCGAAGTGATGCAGAAATATGATGTGAAATGTGCCACAGATGTTACAGGATTTGGTTTGATTGGGCATGCTATGAAACTAGCTATGGCTAGTGAAGTGAGTATTCAAATAAATACCAAAGATGTTCCTTATTTAAATGGTGCTTTTGAGTTAGCAGAAATGGGATGTTTGCCGGGTGCTTGTTTTTTAAATCAAGATTATGTTGAAGAGTTTTGTTTTTTCGATAAAAAGCTTATTTATGAAAATAAAATGCTGATACATGATGCCCAAACTTCAGGCGGTTTACTTATTTGTATTGCCCCTGATAAGAAAGAGGCAATTATTAAGGATTTAATAGCAAATGGTTATCCTGAAACTGTGGTAATGGGTGAAGTAAAGGCTCGAACAGAAAAACTGGTATATGTTTATTAGGCCATGTGAAAATATAGTTTTCTCAGTAAAAAAAGAGGCGAAAAAGAATTATTCTTTTCGCCTCTTTTTTAATTATGGGTTTACTTATATTATTTTCTAATAACAACACGTTCTGTCATTTCAGTATTTCCATTGCTAGCTTTAATGATATAAATACCATTTTCTAGATTAGAAATATTTAATTGATTGTTGTTATTTGAAAGAGTAGTTCTATTAAGAAGGTGTCCGGTTATATCATAAACAGTTACTTCATAATAATCCTGATTGCTGAATTGCAATATGAATAATCCATTACCGGGATTTGGAGTAATGCTCATCTCTAATTTTGCATATGAGCTAAGTCCTGTACAGTTATGAACTGTAAGATAAGAATCCTCAGTAATATTGTTTTCTTCAGCATCGTTAGAAGCCGTTAAAGAAACACTATATACTCCTGCAGTATTATAAGTAACAATTGGATTTTGATCGGTTGAAGTAGCTGGATCGCCGCCTTCAAAAGTCCATTCCCAAGATGTGGCATTACAATTAGTAATATCAGTGAATTGAACTTGCTCTTGATCGCAAAGATCAGTAGTGCTGGCCATAAATGCTGCAGCTAAAGAATTCACTGTAATATAATCTTCTTGAATAATTTCACTAGGTGGATCAACATCATTAGTAACAGTGAGAGTTACAGTATAACTTCCAGCTTCACTATATGTAACTACAGGATTTTGTTCATCAGAAGTAGCAGGATCGCCACCTTCAAAAGTCCATGCCCAAGTTGTTGGATCACCAATTGAATTGTCAGTAAACTGAACTTCATTATTTAAACAAATATCAGTTAGGTCAGCAGTAAAATCTGCTGTTAGGGTAGCGCCACCACAATCGTTTTGCTCAAGTCCATGACTTTCTAATGCACTAATTATTGTTTGTGCATTTGGTATAGGCCATAAATCTTGCATAACGATATCGTGATTCGGTGCAATTAAAACAGTTGTTGGATAAGCTCCAATGCTATAAGCGTTGCAAACGGCTGTACCGCCGCCTTCGTTACCACTTACAGTAGTGAATGTTATACCATGTTGCTCGTCAAATGCTATACACTGAGCATCACTGTCTCCTGTGTTCATAGCAATAAATCTTACATCATGATCTCCACAACCAAAATATTCGTGCGACTCTTGAAAATAGGGTGCAGTCGCATTACACGATCCTCAATTGACGAAAAAGAAATCAATTAATACATATTGGTTATCATTATCCAATATGTCAAATAATGAGAAAGTGTTACCTTCCACATCTGTGACCGTAAAGTCTACAGCTATAGTTAATGGCGTTTGTGCCGACGAAGTATTTATCTGTATCGTCAGTGCTGCTACCAAAACCAAAGCAAATCGCAAAATGTTTTTCATAGGATTTTAAATTATATTAATAATACTTCATAAATTATTTTTCAAAGATAGCAGGAATTAATTAAAAATCAAGAAAAGTTTTTGTTATTTTCTCCTTAAAAAGCTATTCTTTTTTCGGCTATTTATATAAAAAAAAGGATGATATCGCTTATAGCAATATCATCCTTTTAATTTCCTTATTAACTTATTTATATAGCAGCACTCTCTGTAGGTATTTTTCTATCAATTTTTTTAACCAAACCTTGTAATACCTTACCTGGGCCAACTTCTACAAAATGATTGGCGCCATTGGCAATCATATTTTTCATTATTTGAGTCCAGCGTACAGGTGCAGTAAGTTGCTTTACTAGATTCTCTTTTATAGTTTGAGGATCAGTAATTGCTTCTGCACTAACGTTTTGATATACAGGACAGATGCCCTTTGAAAAAGGAGTGTTTTTTATGGCTTCGGCCAATTTCTCTCCCGCAGGAGCCATAAATGGTGAATGGAAAGCGCCCCCAACTTTTAAAGGAAGAGCCCGTTTTGCACCGGCCTCTGTTAATATCACACAGGCTTTATCAATTCCTTTTATACTTCCTGAGATGACTACCTGTCCGGGGCAGTTAAAATTTGCAGCAACTACTATTTCGTCTAACTGCTGGCAGGTTTTTTCTACAACATCATCTTCTAAGCCAATAATTGCAGCCATGGTACTCGGTTCTATTTCGCATGCATCTTGCATAGCTAAAGCTCTTTGGTAAACAAGCTTTAAACCATCTTCGAATGAAAGTGTTTTATTTGCTACTAGAGCACTAAATTCACCTAAGCTATGTCCTGCCACCATATCAGGCTTAAAATTTTCACCCAATTCATGGGCTAGAATTACACTATGCAGAAAAATAGCTGGTTGTGTTACTTTTGTCTGACGCAAATCTTCATCTGTACCATTAAACATAAGGTCGGTAATACGAAATCCCAATATTTCATTGGCTTTCTCGAACATAGCCTTTGCGCTTTCTGAATGATCATAAAGGTCTTTTCCCATTCCTACATATTGGGCACCTTGACCAGGAAATACATATGCTTTCATCTATTTATATTTTTTTTCTTTGGATTGACCTAGCTTATTTGGTATTGCCATTCCAAAGTATGTTTAATTATTGTTTTGCTCTATTGTTTTAAAAAAAATACGGACAAAATTTGTCCGTGTAATGATATAAAATATTTTTTTTCTAATCTATTTTCTATCACCTAAAAAACGTAATAAAAATAAGAATAGGTTTATAAAGTCCAGATATAATGTTAAAGCACCCATTATGGCAAGTTTTTCAGTTTGTACGCCTTGATATTGACCTGTAGCCATCCCAATTTTTTTCAGTTTTTGCACGTCATAGGCTGTTAATCCTGTAAATATCAAAACACCTAAAATAGAGATGATATATTCCATAGTATTACTATGCATAAAGAAATTTACAATACTTGCCAGAATAATTCCAACCAAACCCATCATTAAAATAGAACCAAATTTGGTGAGATCGGTTTTTGTTGTATAGCCTACAACAGCCATTAATCCAAAGGTTCCGCTTGTAACGATAAAAGTAGAAAAAACGGATGCTGCAGTATAGATTAAAAGTACGAAGCTCAAACTCATGCCCATAAGCACACTAAAAATCAAAAACATAAGAGACATTGTGTTTTTCGATAAGCTTTGGAATTTTATTCCCATAAACAAAACAAAGGCAAATGGAGCAAGCATTACTACCCATCCTAAAATACTGGTGCTTCCTGTTTCCATATTCACCAATAAACCCAAAAGCGATGGGGTGTTGGCAAACATATAGGCCGTAAAAGCAGTAACTGCTAAGGCTAAAAACATCCATGAAAATACTTTAGCCATAAATGTTTGTGCTAAAGTTTGAGACGAAATATTTTGATCGTAGGTTTGTGAATAAGTATTTTTATTTGATAACATCATAATTCTAGTTTAGTTTATTGCAAAATTATAAAACTTATAGGCTTTATATGTTTTGTTTAACAATAATTAGCTTTTCTAATTTGTATGCTGTAAAGTTCAGACTATGATAGTTTAGAGCTGATCAGGTGAATAAATTCTTCTCGGGTTTCTTTATTTCTAAAAGCACCAGTAAAATCGGAAGTTGTAGTTACGCTATTTTGTTTTTGTACTCCTCGCATGGCCATACATAAATGTTTTGCCTCAATTACAACAGCTACTCCCAAAGGATTTAAAGTATCCTGAATGCAATCTTTTATTTGTGTTGTTAGGCGCTCTTGTACTTGTAATCTACGTGCAAAAGCCTCTACTACACGAGCTATTTTGCTTAAACCAGTAATATATCCATTGGGAATATAAGCAACATGTGCTTTTCCAATAAATGGTATCATATGGTGCTCACACATGGAATATAATTCTATATCTTTAACAATAACCATCTCACGATAATCCTCTTTAAACATAGCCGATTTGAGAATTTCTTCAGGGTTTTGATCATAACCTTGAGTGACAAATTGCATGGCTTTGCCTACCCTTAATGGGGTTTCTACAAGTCCTTCGCGTTCTGGATTTTCACCAATTAGTTTTAGAATTTCATAATAGTGGTGGCTGAGTTTTTTTAATTTTTCAGGCTCCCACTGATCTATTCTTTCGTAATCTATCATATCAATCAAATTGCAATTAAAATATTAAGGCAAAAATAATGCTTTAATTTAGATAAGCTATTCTAATCTGTTTTTTCCTGCTGTAAAAATTTCAATACTGCTATTATCTCGAATAGAGTAAATAAGAAATAATTAACAAAAAAGGCCATAATAAATGCCACAGCATCAGCCCTGTTAAGTAAAACATAAATCAGGATTAGAGCTAAGTATAAAAGTATTTTTATGGTAGTAAACATCATAAATGTAAAAATAAACTTCTGAGGTTTCCCCTGAGTAGCTTTTAATAAATGATGATGCATAAAAAGAGTGAAACCAAAGAAGAAAATAATAATATAGGGCCACGTTGATGTTATAAACCTTTCAGGAATAAGAGTATACAGCCCAAATTCCAATATAGAAACAATCAAAGTAAATACAATGATCTTATATAGAAAATCTTTAAATATAGTTTGCATAGGTTATTTTAAAACGTCTTTAATTGAAATGTAAATGGCAATGATTACTGATAGTAATGAAAATAAAACAGTAAATACAGGTATGTTCCATGCAATATACTCGTCAAGCTTTATGCCGCCATAAGTTCCAATAAGAATAATAGCGACCATTTGAAAAGCCATATTGGAATATTTAGCATAGGCTTTAAGTTTATTTTTTTTCTCTTTCTGCTCCTGTTGTTTCATTTTTATTATTCATATGGCATTGCCCTGTAAATACTGACCCAGCTTCAATAGATATTTTCCCGGTAGATACTTCACCTTCAAGAACAGATGTAGCTGTTAAGCTTAGCAGCTCATCAATTTTCATACTTCCTTTTACTTTTCCTGAAACATCAGCATTTTTGCAGAATATATCTCCTTCAACCAAACCTGTTTTACCAATTACAATTTTTCCTTTTGACTGAATTGTACCTTTTAAAGTCCCTACAATTCTAAAATCGCCATCCGAAATAATATCACCGGTTACCGTTGTACCTTGTCCTATTGTATTTATTGAATTGGTATCGTAATTTGTATTTTTCCCCATTTTTCTCTCCAATTTTTTTTCGTTGCGATTAAACATATAGCGAAACTACTATTTTTTTTCGTATTCTTTTTGAAAGAGTTTCAAATA
This sequence comes from Bacteroidales bacterium, assembly GCA_029938465.1. Classification (GTDB taxonomy): domain Bacteria; phylum Bacteroidota; class Bacteroidia; order Bacteroidales; family UBA12170; genus UBA12170. The sequence continues at coordinate 21,077 of JAOZUW010000005.1, forward strand.
TTTTTCTACATCTTTATCGTGATATAGCTTAGAATAATTATCTACAGAGATAACCATTGGTTTTACGTTCTCTTCAATTCCATCAGGAAAAACATAAGTATTGGATCTCATATCTCTGTAGTACATCATTGCCAGGCTTGCATTTTTAAACTTATTAATAGTAATCATTTGCCATATTCCATCAAACATTAGGCTACTTACATTAAGCTTGTCAACCGAATGTGATTTCTTATTATAATCTGATAAACGAATTTTCGTGGCATTTATACTTACTTCTTTTCCGTTAACTACAAGAATAACATAGTGTGGCATATCTTTATTTATCTCATACATAGAAAGAGCAGCCTCCATCTGTTGCTGTTCCTCTAGCTCTTCTGGGCTAAGTTTGGCGTTAGGATCATAAAGGCCAAGGTTTTGTAATATGTTTTCAGCCAATGGTGTAACCTCTGAATCTGGATATTGTGCAATAAGCTTTTCTAAGTTTACCGTCATAGAATCTACGATATCAGTTTTTGCCATAGAAATGGCTTTTAAGTATAAGAACTTAGGAGTGGTAGGATCATCTTTGTTCACTTCTAAAGCTTGGTTGCTATTGTATACTACTCTCGTATATTGACCTTTTTCATATGCTGCATAAGTTTTTTCATATAAGTCGGTCAAATAGTTATTCTTTTTCTCCAATTCTTTAAAATAATTGGGATCTAAAAGCAGTTTGGCATAATCGCTTTCAGGGTATTCTCTAATAATTAGGTCTTTATAGTCGCCTGCTTTTTCATCGTTTCCAGCATCATTATAGAGTAAGTATAATTGAAAATATACCTGAATACTTAATTCGTGGTCTTCGGGATTTCGGGTGCAAAAATCTTCAAAAGTAAAAATGGATTCAGGATATTCTTGTAAGCTTTCTTTATAAATAAAACCAGCATGATATAATGCTTGTGAGATTTTTTCATCTGACACTTCAATTTGCGCTGGGAGCAAAGGGATGCTTTGCAAATAATAGTTTCTATCTTTAGGGTTGTTGCTAACAGCCACTCCTAATGAATCTAAAGTCAAGCTATCTGATACAGCACCCTCTTCAAGCTCATCATCTAATGCAAAGCTTGCTTGTTGCTTATTACTAATGCGCCAATTATCTTCTAGTTTACGATTACCCCATTTAGCAATAAACTCAGAGTATCCCATACTCATGGCTTGTGGATTATAGAAATACCACCCTCCACCAATTGTAGCGTTCATTCCCGGCCCCATGCTTCGGTTTTGAGCACCCATGGCAATGGTTTGCTGCCGCATTCTTTCTTCTTCCATTCGTTGTTCTTCTTCTTCAATAATTACTTGGATAATGGAGTCAATCATTGCATTAAGTTCCGGACGAGGCATAGCCGCTAAAACCTGTAAAGAGTCTTCTATCTGCACTATCGTTAAATAATTTACCAATTCGCTTACAATGGCAGTTTGGCGTTTTACATTACTATAGTTAGGGTAATCTTCGGGCAAATACATCATGGCAGTATCATAGTAGGCTCCACTCATTTGGTAATTTTTATCATCATAAAAGAGTTGAGCTACATCAAGAGATGAAACTGCTTTCTGGAAATCGTTTTCTACGCTATAAGCTACCGATTTTTGTAAATATTCTTTTGCTAAACCATATTCATTATCTGTTATAGCAACTTCAGATAATGCGTAATATATCTGATCTTTATAATTAATGTTTTTAAAATCTTTCAGCATCTTTTTTAAGCTCTTCACCAAAGCTTTACTATCACTTGTTTTAGCATCGTAAAGTTGAGCTAGATTCATTTCAGCATTAAAAGTAGTCTTATAATTCGTATTTCTTTTCAGAACAAGTCTGTATAATCTTTGGGCTTCTTCAGTATTGCCATCTGCATGGTTTATTTGTGCCAGAATATACGTCATTCTGGTATTCTGCTTTTTATTCCTAATATCGAAAATAGCTTTTTCAAGATAGGGGATAGCCACTTCAGGAGTTTCTTGTTTAATATATAAGTCGGCAAAAACGGCATTAAGATCCTTAATAACCTCTTTATCCATCTTTTCGCGTCCCACTTTGCTGTTAAGTTGATCTAAAAAAGTTTCCGCTTTTTGATAATTCTCTAATTCTATATAAGTTTTTGCTAACCATAGCATAGCTTCAAACTGTATATCATCGTAATAGTATTTTTTTGTGATAAACTCAAAAGTCATTCGAGCACTTTGAAATTCATGTTTATAGAAATAAGCTTTTCCAATAAGTAGGTAACTTTCCGAAACCCAGTTGCAATGCTCTCTCTTTTTGAACCACATGGTATGTCGTTGTGCTACCATTGATCCTTTTTCTATAGTTCTATCGCTATATGATGAAAGGCTTTGCCCAAGCTGTTCATCGCCATAGTTGTATACATATAGAATTTTATTATAGTTGTCAACCCTATTTTTCTCAAGCTCTTGAACACCCTCTTTTAAACTTTCATTACCATTCCACCAGCCGTTATAATGTGCTGTAACATTGTGAAAGGCTCTACGAGTCCAAGTGTTTTTCTTAGTGGAACAGCTATTTAAGAGCAAGCCAAGTGCAAATAGCAATATTAAGTAACGATAATATGGTAGACTTTTTGTTTCCAAAAACTATATTTTATGATGATTTTGCATATCAAAAGCGTAACGCTATTTGATATGTATGTAACTTCTTTTTTGCAAAAATATTTTATTTTTTATAAAAAACATCAATCTTTCAATAATAATATGTGTTCTTGTAAAAAATTATGATATTTGCCATCTATGTCGGAAAATACAAAAAGCAAAAAGAAGTTTGGCAAACTACGAAATAAATACCGTTTCGTACTCATAAATGAAGATAGTTTTGAAGAACGTTTTAGCTTGAGATTATCCCGACTTAATGTATTTTCTTTATTTGCTGCACTATCTCTTTTTTGGGTTTTTATAATGATATATTTAATGGCATTTACCAGTCTTAGAGAATATATACCCGGTTATACAGATCCTGAGTTAAAACCAAAAATATACCAACTTAATCTTACTTTAGATTCCTTAGAAACACAATTGTATTATAACGAACAGTATATTGAGAATATTCGTAGATTACTTAGAGGAGAAGATTTGATAGAAGGAGATAGTAGTAATATTGAGAATGTACATGACTATGGTAATATTACAAATGATAAATCAAAAGAGGATAGCTTGTTGAGGTTTGAACTAGAAAAACAAAGTGAGTATAATATTTATTATCATGAGTCGGAGAAGGTTTATACTGAATCATTTAATGATGGACCTAAAGTGTATTTTTCGCCGCTTACAGGTATTATCACGAATAAATTTAATGCTAATAATAATCATTTTGGAATAGATATTGTCGCGAAAAGAAACGATGCTATAAAAGCAATTGATAATGGGATTGTAGTTTTGGCAGAATGGACTATTAATACCGGATATGTTATAGTGCTTCAGCATACTGGAAATGTAATTTCAGTATATAAACACAATTCTGCGTTATTAAAACATGCAGGCGAATTTGTAAAAGCTGGTGAATTAATATCAATTATTGGAAATACCGGAGAACAAAGCTCTGGTCAACACCTTCATTTTGAACTATGGATAAATGGTTCATCTGTAGATCCACTTGCCTATATTTCATTATAAATACCTTTGCGGATTTAAGGTCTTAGTCTATCGTTTTTGATATTGTTCGTTGTAGTATTTTTGGTAGTCACCAGAAGTAACACTGTTTAACCATTCGCTATTTTCCAGATACCATTCTACGGTTTTTGTTAAGCCTTCTTCAAATTGCAAACTGGGTTTCCAACCTAAGTCTTTTTGTAGTTTTGAACTGTCAATAGCATAACGTAAATCGTGACCTGCTCTATCTTTAACATAGGTGATCAATTGTTCACTCTCACCAGTTTTGCGGTTTAGCTTCTTATCCATTATTTCACATAAGAGTTTAATAAGATCAATGTTTGTCCATTCATTATGACCTCCTATGTTATAGGTAGTACCTAATTCTGCTTGATGAAAGATAAGATCAATAGCACGAACATGATCTTCAACCCAAAGCCAATCTCTTATATTCTCACCTTTTCCATAAACAGGTAAAGCTTTGTTGTTTTGTATATTGTTGATAAACAATGGAATGAGTTTTTCTGGAAATTGGTAGCTTCCATAGTTATTAGAGCAGTTTGAAATAACTGAAGGTAAACCATAAGTATCAAAATAAGCTCTAACAAAATGGTCGGAGCTGGCTTTTGATGCTGAATAAGGACTATGTGGGTCGTAAGCAGTAGTTTCTTCAAACATACCCGTATTTCCTAAACTACCATATACTTCATCAGTGGATACATGATAAAATCTTTTACCTTCAAAATGATCATTCCAAATGTGTTTGGCAGAATTAAGCAAATTTACAGTGCCTATCACGTTGGTCATTACAAATTCTGTTGGATTAGTTATGGATCTATCCACATGTGATTCAGCAGCTAAGTGAATAACATCAGTAAATTGTTCTGTTTCAAATAATTCTTGAATAGAAGAAGCATCTACAATATCCATTTTTACAAAAGAGTAGTTAGACTTTTTCTCCAGATCTGTTAAATTGGCCAAATTACCAGCATAGGTTAAAACATCTAGATTTACAATTTGATAATTTGGATATTTATTGACAAATAAACGAACCAAATGAGAGCCAATAAATCCTGCACCACCTGTTATTAATATTTTCTTTTTATAATCCATTATTTTATGTTTTTTCTTTTCAAATATATGTTTTAGATCTTTTCTTTTAATGCTAATTCCCAATTCCATGCAGATTCCATCATATTATCCAATGTTTTTTTTGCTTTCCAGCCTAATTCATCATTGGCGAATTTTGTATCAGCATACACTTGTTCCACATCTCCTTCTCTACGATTTACTATTTTATAATTTAATTTTTCTCCTGAAACTTTCTCAAAAGAGCGAATGACTTCCAGAACAGAAAAGCCATTTCCTGTACCTAAGTTAAATATTTCTACCTTTTTCTTTTGTTTTTTGTTAACCATTCTATCTATAGCAACCACATGTGCTTGAGCCAAATCAACCACATGAATATAGTCTCTTATAGCTGTTCCATCAGCTGTGTTGTAGTTATCACCAAAAACGGATAATTGTTTACGAATTCCAATGGCTGTTTGTGTAATAAATGGCACTAAATTATTGGGGACACCCAGTGGCAACTCTCCAATAAGTGCTGATTTGTGAGCGCCAATGGGATTGAAATAGCGTAACATCACCGCGTTTGTATCATAAGCTTTACAAGTATCTTGGATTATGTCTTCAGCTATTTGTTTTGTATTGCCGTAGGGTGATAATGCTTTTTGAATTGGGGAGTTCTCTGATACAGGCAGTTCTGCTGGTTGCCCATAAACAGTACATGAGGATGAAAACACCAAATTTTGGATATTTTTGTCTTTCATGTTTTGCATAATATTTATTAAAGAAAAAATATTATTTTGATAATACATTAAAGGATTCTCTACAGATTCTCCAACAGCTTTATGAGCTGCAAAATGTATGATGCCCATAATATTATGATGTCTATTAAAGAATTCCTTCGTTTTTGTCACATCAGCCAAATTGAATTGTTCAAATTCAGGTCTAATGCTTGAGATTTCTTCAATTTTGTCCAATACTGTAATATGTGAATTAGAGAGGTCGTCTACTATAATCACATCAAAGCCTTTGGCTTGTAATTCAACCACTGTATGTGATCCAATATACCCTGTTCCACCAGTAACTAATATCTTCATGAGTTTGTATTTATGACTTATTGTATATTTCCTTAAAGAAAATCTACATCTTTCAATTTTGGCGTGAAATTACAATTTATTCGGAAATTTTTTAGCTAAAGACTGCTAATCTTGACATAATTCATTAATATTGCTAAAGATTAGCATTGCTGAAATCCAGATTTGGTCATAAAGTCGCGAGTAATATCTTGAATTTATTGCGTTTTAAGTATTCTTAAAGGTCAGATATATAAGACTTTATAAAAAGATTTTTATCATTGGGATTGTTATTTGCCCAATTTTTGTGTTCGCTAATAGTAGAAACGATTTGAGAAAAGAATATGATTCACATATACAGTCATAAAAATAGTAAGAGATTACAATATATTCTTAAAATAATCTTTAAAGAATTGATGGGTATTGATTATAGTTTCACTTCTTCACAGGATGAATTTGTTAAAAAACAAGGAGTAAAACTACAATACACTTTTAAGAAAGCTTCAACTGGAGATTTGTTTGTGGAGTCTAAGAATCTTTTATTTGAAACAGGAATTGGTAATCAAGATATTCAATTTGTTGATTATATGGATATTTCTTGTCCGTTTCCTTCTTATTCTAAAGATTCATTGTTGCCTTTTGATATTTTTACAGCTTCTTTTTATTTAATAAGTAGATACGAAGAGTATTTGCCACATAAAAAAGACATGCATCATCGCTTTGTGGCAGCAGAAAGTTTGGCCTTTCAGAAAAATTTTTTACATCTTCCGGTCATAAATATCTGGGCAAAAGATTTAGAGCGAAAAATAAAAGAAGTTTATCCTGATTTTAAAACAAATCCTCCTCAATTTCTTCATATCCCAACTTATGATATAGATATTGCTTGGTCCTATAAAAATAAAGGTTTAACCAGAAGTGTTGGTGGTAGCATAAGAGATCTGTTACGATTTGATTTTGAGGGTTTTTATTGCCGAATGAAAGTATTATTTGGGCAACAGAAAGATCCGTATGATACTTTTGATTTGCAGAAAAAATGGCAAAAAGAACAACAGCTTAAATCCATATATTTTATTCTTTATGGTGAGTTAGGCCCTTTTGATAAAAACACATCGAAAAATAATTCAGAATTTCAAACGCTAATAAAGGATTTAAGGGATTATGCCAAAGTTGGGATTCATCCTTCCTATGCTTCTAACTCAAATGTTAAGCAACTAAAAAGAGAAATAGAAGACTTATCAGATACCGTTCATTTTGATATTATTAGAAGCCGACAACATTATTTGAAACTAAACTTACCTTCTACTTATAGAAATTTATTAAACTTGGGTATTAAGCACGATTATTCAATGGGTTTTGCAAGTCAGATTGGGTTTAGAGCCAGTATTGCTCATTCATTTTTCTTTTATGATTTAGATCTGGATACTGAAACTCAATTACGTATACATCCTTTTGCTATAATGGATGGAACTTTAAAGGATTATTTGAAACTAGATGCAAAAACAGCCAAACAAAACATTTCAGAAATGATAAAACAAATAAAGGTTGTTGATGGTTTGTTTATTAGTTTATGGCATAATGAGAGTTTTAGTGATATGGGTAAATGGGAGGATTGGGTTGATGTTTATGAACATTTATTAAAGGAAGTAAAAGAGTGATTAGATATATAGAAAACGAACATATCAATAAACTCAAATGGGATCGTTGTATAGGACATTCGGTCAACTCTCGCATATATGCCTATTCCTGGTATTTAGATATAGTTGCACCAGAATGGAGTGCCTATGTTTTAGATGATTATCATGCAGTATTCCCTATTTTTACGCAAAAAAAATGGGGTGTGTCATATTGTTTTCAGCCGGTGTTTACTCAACAGCTAGGACTTTTTACGCCACTTTTACTTACTTCAAAACTCTTAGAACCTTTTCTGAAAAAAATTCAACAACAATTTCCTTTGGTTCAAATCAATTTGAATAGCCATAATAAAATATCAGCATCTGTTTTTAGGGTCGAAAAAAGAGTGAACCACGAGCTTGATTTAATTTCACCTTATGAAGAGCTCAAAAAAGCATACTCAAAAAATTTAAAGCGCAATATAAAAAAAGCACAAAAGGAAAACTTAACCATTTTTAAAAATTTGAAACCAGATGCTATAATTCAGCTTTTTAAGAATAATAAAGGAAAAGAAATAAAAGCGTATAGTGAAGAGGATTATCAAAAACTTTTGCGTTTAATATATAAAGCTATTGGTTTAAGTAAAGCTAGCGTATGGGGAGTCTTTACTGCAGAAAATAATTTATGCGCTGGTGCAATATTTATGAAAGATCAGCACAAACATACTTTTTTGTTCTCAGCAACAAATGCCGAAGCCAAAAAATTAAGTGCTATGCCTTTTTTGATTGATCATTTTATCGATAGTCATTCTCAAACCAAAAATATTCTAGATTTTGAAGGTTCTAATGACCCTAATTTGGCTCGGTTCTATAAAAGTTTTGGTGCTTCAAAAATTCATTACCCACATTTTTTCTGTAACCATTTACCATGGTATCTTTCAGTGGCCTGGAAATTAAAACGAAAGTTTAGTTAATTGCAGTTTTTAATGCTTTATGATAAACGTATAATCAGGTGTTTGTAAAGAAGTTGGTGATTTATAATTTTACAGATTCATTTTTCTGTCTTTCTTTAAAATAAACCTGAAAAACAGATATTCCAGAACTTAGTTTCCCCAAACTTATTTCAATTCAATTCAAATCAACACCATCAAAATGATGTACTCTGCAGTAATTCATTATGTTATGAACAAATAAAGGAAGGGCATCTGTTTCAGTAAAATCTATCCAGCGTTGATACTCTGGATTATTTATAGCACCACCAGCCAATGATATACAGATCTTTGTATTAGGAATGATGAGCCATATCTATAATATAATCATAATCCTCCTTAGAAACGATGATGTTTGTATCTGCAGTAGGATTGGCAAAGGCAATATTTAATGGTGTTAATTTATCAAAATCAATATTATCTACTAAACTAAAGCGGTAATTAGGCAAGTATTCCAAATTTTTTTTTGATTGTGCCCGATTGTTTGTAAGTACAGAAATAAGAAGAATGATAATTAGAGATAAGCTAGAGCGTACTGTTTTTATATAAATGGGTTTTAGTTGAGTTAAGGTACTATTTATATGGGATTTGTGGTTTAGTATCCTCAAAATAAATAAAATTTGGATAGTTAATGGTTTTAAGTATTTTTGTTTCCCGAAAAAAACTGAATAGAGGGCTGTGTTTTTTTAGATAAAATACAAGGGGAATTCGAGATTATTCAAGGAAAACAAAAGAAAATATATATATGAGCTTTAAAATAGTTGTACTTGCAAAGCAGGTTCCAGATACTAGAAATGTGGGAAAAGATGCTATGAAGGCTGATGGAACAGTAAATAGAGCTGCTCTTCCTGCCATTTTTAACCCAGAAGATCTTAATGCATTAGAGTTTGCCCTTCAAGTAAAAGATAAAATAGAAGGTGCAGAAGTTATTATTTTAACTATGGGACCTTATCGAGCTGCCGAAATTATTCGTGAAGCTATGTATAGAGGAGCTGATAAAGGTTATTTGATTACAGATAGGAAATTTGCAGGTAGCGATACTTTGGCTACTTCATATGCTATTTCTTTGGCAGTAAAAAAACTAGGTTCATTCAATTTATTGGTAGCAGGACGTCAAGCAATTGATGGGGATACTGCACAAGTAGGACCTCAAACTGCTGAGAAGTTGGGGATACCACAAATTGCATATGCGGAAAAACTGATTGAAGTAAATAAGGAAGAAATCACTATAAAACGTCGTATTGAGCGAGGAGTAGAAACGGTTTCAGCTAAATATCCTATAGCAGTTACTGTTCATGGTTCTGCAGATTCTTGTCGCCCCAGAAATGCTAAAAAACTAATGCAATTCAAGCATTCTCGTACACTTACAGAGTTGAAAAACGAAGAAAGAGAAAATGCCGAATTGTATAAAAGCCGTCCATATTTAATGATTGAGGAATGGTCAGTAGCAGATATTAAAGCAGATGTGGAAGCTCTAGGCTTATCTGGTTCGCCAACAAAAGTGAAGACCATCGAAAATGTGGTTTTTCAAGCTAAAGAATCTAAATCCTTAGGTGATTCCAATCAGGAAGTAGAAGACCTAATGATAGAGCTTATTGATGGTCATATTATTGGTTAATATTAAAAAAGAGAGAAATGAATAACATATTTATATATTGTGAACTTACTGAGGAATTACGTATTGCCGATGTGAGCCAGGAATTACTAACCAAAGGGCGGACTTTGGCCAATGAATTGGGTGTTAAAGTAGAAGCTATTGTTATAGGTCATGGATTAAGCGGCATAGAGAAAGAGATATTTCCATATGGTGCTGATGTAGTTCATATTGCTGATGATAAAAATCTATCACCATTTACCAGTGGTGCTCATGCAAAAGTTTTAATTGCTATTTTAAGACAGGAAGAGCCTCAGATTGCATTGTTTGGTGCAACAGCTAATGGCCGTGATGTGGGTCCACGAATAGCCAGTGCTTTAAAGTGTGGTTTAACAGCAGATTGTACCAGTTTGATTATTGGTGATCACGAAGATAAGAAAGCAAAGAAAAGCTATAAGAACTTATTATACCAGATTCGCCCCGCTTTTGGTGGTAATATAATTGCTACTATTATAAACCCTGAAACAAAACCTCAGATTGCCACTGTTAGAGAAGGTGTAATGAAAAAAGAGGTTTATGATAAGCAATATAAGGGTGAGATAAAGAATTTTTCGGTTGAAGGATTATTAGATGATATTGACTTGGCTGTAAAGATTATAGAAAGACATATAGAACCACCTAAGGTAAATATAAAAGGCTCACAAATTATTGTAGCTGGTGGTTATGGAGTAGGTAGCCCTGAAAACTTTAAATTACTTTATGATTTGGCTTCAGTATTAGGTGGTGAAGTAGGCGCATCCAGAGCAGCAGTAGATTCAGGTTTTGCTCCTCATGAACGCCAGATTGGTCAAACCGGTATTACCGTGCGCCCTAAACTGTACATAGCTTGTGGTATTTCAGGCGCAGTTCAGCATAGAGCAGGAATGGATGAATCTTCGCAAATCATCTCAATAAATATTGATGAAGCAGCTCCAATCAATAATATTGCTGACTTTGCAATTACAGGGAGAGTAGAAGATGTTATCCCAAAGATGATCAAGTACTACAAGAAGAATTCTAAGTAATCACCACATTAAACAAAAAAAAACAATGGCAAATTATTATAACGATAATGAGAATCTGAACTTTCATTTAAACCATCCATTAATGAAAAAATGTGTGGATTTAAAAGAAGATAATTATAAAGATGCAGCGCATTTTGATTTTGCTCCGCTGGATTTTGAAGATACTATGGATACCTACAATAAGACACTAGAGATTGTCGGTGAAATTTGTGGCGATATTATTGGACCTAACGCGGAGAGTGTAGATCAAGAAGGTCCACAATTGAAGGATAACGAAGTGATTTATGCCAAAGGCACCTCGCAGAATTACAAATCATTGGTGGATGCAGGGCTAATAGGAATGTCTTTACCTCGTAAGTATAAGGGACTTAATTTTTCTATTGTTCCTTATGTAATGGCAGCCGAAATAGTTTCAAGAGCCGATGCAGGCTTTGCCAATATTTGGGGATTACAAGATTGTGCAGAAACCATACACGAATTTGGCGATGATGCCATTAAAGATGAGTTTTTACCTCGTTTCTTTGATGGCGCAACAGCTGCAATGGATTTAACAGAACCCGATGCAGGTTCCGATTTGCAAGCAGTTATGCTTAAAGCTTCTTATAATGAAGAAGAAGATCAATGGTATTTAAATGGCGTGAAGCGTTTTATCACTAATGGTGATGCAGATATTTCTTTGGTTTTAGCACGCTCCGAAGAGGGTAGCAGCGATGGTCGTGGATTATCTTTATTCGTTTACGATCGTACTGAACAAAAGGTAGTGGTTCGTAGAATAGAAAATAAAATGGGTATTAAAGGTTCACCAACCTGTGAGCTGGTATTTGAAAATGCTCCAGCAAAATTGGTAGGTAATCGTAGATTAGGATTGATAAAATATGTAATGTCTTTGATGAATTCTGCTCGCTTAGGCGTGGGTGCACAATCGGTAGGTATTGCTGAAGCAGCTTATCGTGAAGCATTAAAATATGCCAAAGAGCGTGAACAATTTGGGAAAGCTATTATTCATTACCCAGCTGTTTATGAGATGATTACTAATATGAAAGTAAAGACCGACGGCATCAGGAGTTTGTTGTATGCTACTTCTCGCTTGGTAGATATATATAAATCTTATGGTTTTTTATCGGAAGGCAGAAGCCTGACACCAGAAGAGCGAAAAGATCAAAAATATTATTCTCGCAAAGCTGATATGTTTACCCCTTTATTGAAACTTATTGCCAGTGAATATAGCAATGAAATTGCTTACGATGCAGTTCAGGTTCATGGTGGTACAGGTTTTATGAAAGATTTTCCTATTGAACGTATTTATCGTGATGCCAGAATTACAACAATTTATGAAGGAACTTCTCAGTTGCAAGTAGTTGCTGCAATTCGTGGAATAGGTAACGGTTCTTATTTAAAATATATTCAAGAATTTGAAGCTCAAGAATATAATGAGGACTTGAATACTATTAAATCACGATTGATAAAGATGACTGAGAAATTTGAAAAGATTGTTACTATAGTAGAAAAAGACAAAATGAGTGAGCTATGGGATTTTCATGCTCGAAGAATGGTAGAAATGGCCGCTAATATTATTATTGGGTATTTATTACTTGACGATGCTATGCGTGATATGAACTATAAAAAATCTGCTGATATTTTCACTCAAAAAGGAATGGCGCAAAATGAAGAAAAATTCAATTATATGGAAAATTTCGATATAAAAGATTTAGAACACTTTCAACTGAGTAGCTAATCCATTAAAACTCAAAAAGAGCTGCCTAATTATTCTTATTGGGCAGCTCTTTTTTTTATAACTCTTCTTATTAATCAGAGAATTTCAATTATCCTTGTTTTTTAGCATATTCCACAAATAGGTTGACAAACCATTCCGGTGCTCTTTGAGTTCTTTGTCTTTCTTTGTTTAAAAAAGCAAGTTCATTGCTTCCTTCATTTAGTTTTTCACCTTTTTCGTTAAATACCTCATATTCAAAACGGATTTTTACTTTTGGTACTTCAGGAATTGTAGTAACGATGGTCAGTAAATCATCATAGATAGCTGGTTTATAGAACCTGCTGTACTGATTTATTAAGGGCATCACTATTCCACTATCTTCCATTTCTTTATAGGTATGACCCATTTGTCGTAGAGCTTCTGTACGCCCTACCTCGTAATAAGTAGCATAATTACCATTATAAACAAATCCTGATTGGTCCACTTCTACATAGCGAACTCTTACTTGAGTTTTAAATACAAATTTCATGGGTCAAAGGTAGGGAGTTTTAGCTTGTTTAAAACAAATTTAATCTTAATTTTGAAACCTAAAAAATAATCTATCGTGTTATCTGTTTGTATACCCATTTATAATTTCGACGTCAGGCCATTAATTACATCTCTGGACAAAGAAATTGCGCAACTATCAGATTATGTAGAGTTGATACTAATTGATGATGCTTCTTCTCATTATTTCAGAGAAATTAATGAAAAAGAGTGCCAAAAACACCAATATATTAAATTAGCAAAAAATATTGGTCGATCACGTATCAGAAATCTCTTTCTGGATTATGTTTCTTACGAGAATTTGCTTTTTTTAGATTGTGACTCTTTAATAATTAAAGACAATTTTATTGTAAATTACATCAAAAGGCTTCAGCAGTCTCAAGATCAGGTGATTTGTGGAGGAAGAGTATATAGTCTTAATAAGCCTGAAAAGAAAAAATGGTTGCGATGGAAATATGGAGTAAAACGTGAGAGTCAAAGAGCAAAAGAAAGAAGAAGAGAGCCAAATCGCTCTTTTATGACAAATAATTTTGTGATTAAAAAAGGACTTCTTCAAGAGATTAAATTTGATGAGCGTCTGGAGAATTATGGACATGAAGACACTCTTTTTGGTTTTGATTTATGGAAGAATAATATACAAATTACTCATGTCGAAAATCCCATTGAAAATGGAGATATAGAAGATAATGAGGTGTTTTTATATAAAACGGAGGAAGGTGTGCGGAATTTAGCGCTCATTTATAAATATATGAATGATGATCCTCAATTAGCCAATATGGTGCAATTGCTTAAGGTTTATAAAAAGTTGCATCAATATTATCTTATAGGTGTGGTAAGATGGTTTTTCCTGATTTTAAGAAAACCCTTAAAAAAATCCTTGATAAATGGCCCTATTAGCATAAAAGCATTTAATTTCTATAAGTTGGGACTTTTTATTGGTTTTAGAGCTGAATTACCTATTGAGTTCGATTAAAACTTAATTCACAGTTTCAGATAATTAGTGGAAAACACTGTTTAATGTTTTAGTTCCTTAGAACGCTGTCGGTTTCAAGTCGATTTGCCATTCTTTTCTTTGCCAGTTCTTCCAGTTTTTGTTTACTTTGTTTAGCATTATATATGCTTACATTTAATTCAAAACCAATAAGAATGATAATGGAGTTAAAATAAACCCAAAGTAATATAAGTAGTAGTGTCCCAATAGAACCATAAAGGGCATTATATCGTGCTAAATTATTGGCATAATAATTAAATCCGGCATTGCTCAGCATCATAAAAATAGTAGCTAAACTACTTCCTGCTGAGAAGAATTTAAAAGGCGTTTTTTTTGCAGGTCCCCAATAATAGATGAATGATATGGCAAAATAAGTAAGTGCAATTAAAACCACCCATCTAATCCATTGTATGAGAAGGATAACGAATTGATCTTTAATTATATGTGCATCGTATAAATAATTAAAGAAGGTAGTGCCAATGGCGATAGTTGATATAGCGATAATCAATAAAAAAACCAATAAAACAACTAGAACAATGGCTACCCATCTTTGCATAAATATGCCACGAAATTCCATAGTATGGTAACTGGCATTAAAGGCATCAATCATACTATTTATTCCATTGGTGGAGAAAAACATAGCCAAAACAAAACCAATAGATAATAATCCTCCTCGTGGTTGCATAATAATATCTATTAGAGTAGATTCTACGGCTTCCCAGGCTTTATTGGGGATTACATCATGCAATAAACCCAATAATACATCTTGAAAATTATCGACAGGGATAAAAGGAATAAGGGTAAATATAAATATTAGAGCAGGAAAAAGAGCAGTAAACATACTAAAGGAAATAGCTGATGCACGTGTAGTTATAGCACCATTTACCACTCCTTTAAAGAAGAAATCTAAAACTCTTGCCATAGCAATTCCATCAAATCCCGGAAGGGTGATTGTTTTTAGTTTCCTTATGATAGTATATTTATTCATATTAGTTTTTTAGGCTATTGCTTTTAAACTAAGATCTAAACTTTTTATATGATGTGTTAATGCTCCCACAGAAATATAATCAACACCGGTTTCCGCATACTTTCTTATACTTTCAAAAGTAATGCCACCACTGGCTTCGGTTTCATATTGTTTGTTAATCAGTTGTAATGCTTTGCTGAGATCAGTTGGGTTAAAATTATCCAACATAATTCGATCTACCTGTCCAAAATCTAAAACTTGTTGTAGTTCATCAAAGCTACGAACTTCTATTTCAATTTTCAGCTTTTTATTATTCTTATCCAAATATTCATGACATGCTTTTATAGCTGGAACTATACCTCCTGCGAAATCTACATGATTATCCTTAATCATAATCATATCGTAGAGCCCCATTCTATGGTTATCGCCTCCACCTATTTTTACAGCTTCTTTTTCTAATAGTCGCATAAGAGGTGTGGTTTTTCTAGTGTCGAGAAGGGTAGTAGGAGTGCCTGCTATAAGATCTACATATTTTTTTGTAGTAGTTGCAATACCGCTCATACGCTGCATAAAATTTAAAGCCAGACGCTCTGCCGATAGTATTGAAATACTCTTTCCGGAGACTTCAAAAATTATATCACCCACTTTTATTGGTGAGCCATCTTTAATAAAAGCTCGAAAATGAGTATTCTTATCTACTTGTTTGTAAACCATTTCGGCAATTCTTACACCAGCAATTATTCCATCTTCTTTGGCAACTAATTGTGCTTTTCCGGATGAATCTTTAGGTATAGTTGATAAAGAAGTATGGTCTCCGTCTCCTAAATCTTCCTCTAGAGATTTTATAATTATTTCATCAATAGTCATGGTTTATTCTTCTATTTGTAATTGAATAATTTTCGATTCTTTATTCATTAATATATACACACTCCAGTTTTTTGTTTTACTCTTTAAAGTACCCACAGCATAAAGCGTTTTTTCATTACTCGAACCTTTATGAGTAAAAACAAATTCAGTGGGTTTATTCTGACGAAAAAAATCTTCTAATAAAACTTTAGCTTGTGGCTTGCTGTAGGTTCCATCGTCTGATCCAATTGTCATATCGATAGGATCACTAAAATAATTTGATAGATTTTTAGCATTTCTATCATTCATTGATTCTGCAATCTTATTAAAGCTTTGCTCGCTAGTTTGTGCATAAATAGCACTGCTCATTAAGATGAAAGTAAGTATTTGAAATAGAGTCTTCATTGGCTTGTCTTTTTTAAGACATTTATATTCAAATTCTGTTGGTCTTTAGCTATTTTAATATAGTAATTTACAAATTTAACAATTTTCAGGTTCTATGATTATATTTTTTGGCTTCTTTTAAAGCAAAGACCAATTATGATAGCATATTTATACAACTAAATTAAAAAAACAAAGTCATGAAGTAGAAATAATACTTACTCTTAAAAACTGTATATATTTGCAGCAGTTTGCAAAAAAAACAAAGCCTAAATGAAAATAAGTTTAATAGTTGTTGGAAAAACTACAGATAAGGCTGTAATAATGGGTGTGGAAAAATACTTCAAGCGTATGAAAAGGTATATCACCTTTAAGATTGAAGTTATTCCAGCTCTTAAAAATGCAAAGAATCTGAGTGAGAAAGAGATTAAAAATAAAGAAGGAGAAATGATTTTGAACAAGCTTCAAGCAGGAGATTTTTTATTGCTTCTTGATGAAAAAGGGAAAGAGTATAATTCGAAATCTTTTGCCTCTTTTATTGAAAATAAAATGATTCACGGAACGCGCCATTTGGTTTTTCTTATTGGAGGAGCCTATGGTTTTAGTGAAGATGTGTATCAAAAAGCACAACATAAGATGGCTTTGTCGAAAATGACTTTTTCTCACCAAATTATACGCATGATATTTATGGAACAAATATATCGTGCTTTTACAATTATTAATAAAGAACCCTATCACCATGAATAAATATAAAACTCAAATTTTATTACTGTTTTTTGCCATTTTAATGGGAGATTTTTCATTCGCACAAGAGCTTAATTTTAGTTGGGCTAAACAATACGGTAGTCCTAATAATGCTAATGCTGTAAAATCCATCACTTCTGATAATGAAAACAAAGTTTTTGTATTTACAGATTTTGAGGGGGAGTTTGATGTTGGAGAAGAAGTCTTTGTGGCAGAAGGAGAATCTGATTTATTGCTTTATGCTGTAAGTGAAGATGGCGAAATAGAATGGGCAATTACTGAGGGGGCTCAGGATAAAGAACTGGCTCAAGATGTGGTTTGCGATGCTGATGGTAATGTATATATTATGGGCAAGTTTAATAACACCTTGAATATTAATGATGTGGAATATGAAAGCAATGGAACTTTTGATATGTTTATGGCAAAATATTCTAATGCAGGTGAGTTTATTTGGTGTAAAGTATTTGGTGGTCCCAATTCTGAATCTTTGGTTTCTATGAAAATACGTTACAATAGAATTGTTGTGGCAGGAAGGTTTTATAATTACACTGTTATTGAGGAAGATACTTTGTTTTCGCAAGATGGTACCGATGCTTTTATTGCAAAATTTAATCTACAGGGAGACTTATTGTTGAGTACAAGTTTTGGAGGCGAAAGTGTAGATATGATTTCTGATATGGATACCGATAAGTATGGGAATATTTATGTGGTTGGTGATTTTTATCAAAACATTACTTTTGGTGATGAAACATTTGAAGCAGGCGAAATGTTGGGACTATATGTAGCAAAATACGATGCTGCTTTGCATTTACAATGGGCGCAGCAGATTATAGGTGATGATATGAAGCCTGAAGTAAAAATTGGTGTTTCATCGGATGGTAATTTTGCAATAGGTGGAGTTTTTACAGGAGGAATACAGTTTGGTAGTTACCAACTAAATACAGCTGATGTTGATGAAGATATTTATACAGTATACTACAGCTCTGATGGTGAAGTAGAATGGGCAAAACGTTTTTATAGCTCTTCCATGGAGTATGTAGTAGAACTGGAGATGGACAGATTAGGGGATGTATATCTTTCAGGACATTATGGTGATGATATTCATTTTGATAATTTAGTTTTCTTATATACTTTATGTTGAGGCGAACCTGAGATATTTTTTGTAAAAATATCAGGAAACGGACAGAATATTACCGGGAAACAATTATCAGGATCAGGTTCTTTTGTTCAGGCTCTAGCAGTACCTCAGGTGAATCAGATATTTATTGCAGGAAATTTTACTGGCAAACTAGATCCCTTAGAATTAACTAATCCCAACAGTCATAATGTATATCTTACCTATTTAAAAGATGATACTTGGTTAATACAAAACGACATTCAAAAAACCAAGCAGCATATCTTCCCCAATCCTTTTTATCATCAAACAATAGTGCAATCTCAGAATATCATATCTCAAATCATAGTTTATGATTTATCTGGAAGAATAGTAGAAAAATATTTACCCCAGACGAAATATATTGAGATTGGTGAATTCTGGCAAAAAGGTATTTACTTTCTTCAGATTATTGATGAAAAGGGTGTTGTGGTAATGGAAAAAGTTGTGAAGGATTAGGGTATTTATACTAACCCACCATAGAATATTCTATCACGGTTTAGTATAACTATAGTTTGGTGGTTTAGTTTTTATTTTGGACCATGAAATGAGGTGATCATTAATGTTCAGGGCAAACTCACACTTACTAAAAAAAAGATATTAATATCCGCCTTGGAGGCATGTATGGTACTCTAAGCACAACTCTCACCAGATGCATAACATAGGAAAAATTATCTTTGATGGGCTTTGCACAGCCCTTAGGAAAGCGGCGGGAGGACCTATTTTTAATGACTAT
>JAOZUW010000006.1 GCA_029938465.1 Bacteroidales bacterium
GGTATAAAAAAAGCTTGCAACATAAAATATTGTAAGCTTAAAAGGGGTGGGGAGAGGAGGATTCGAACCTCCGAAGGCTTCGCCAACAGATTTACAGTCTGCCCCATTTGACCGCTCTGGAATCTCCCCAATATTTTTAAGAACGAGCCGATGAACGGATTTTAACCACTGATTCTGATCAACGTCACTACATCGGCATTTATCACCTTTAAATCTTCATAAAAAAGCGGTGCAAAAGTAGCCAAGAATTTTAATATTACAAGTAAATTTAAAAAAAAATGAAATAGTTACTATTTTTTTTAAAATTCATTCGGATTTTTTATAAAATAAACTATTTTTGCACTTCAAAAAAATATATATAATGGCTCAATCAAAAAATACTAACGATCAAACTGAAGAAAGATTTGAAGCAGTAGAAGAAGCTTTGTCTAAATCGGAACAAATAATTGAAAAACACCAACAAAGTATTCTAACTATAATAGGTGTAGTAGTTTTAATAGTAGTAGTGTATTTTGCTTTTGATAAATACTATCTACAACCACAAGAAAAAGAAGCTCAAATAGAAATGGCTCAAGCTGAAAACTTTTTCGCACAAGATTCTGTGAACATTGCCCTTAACGGACAAGACGAACACTTAGGCTTTCTTGATATTATTGACGAATATGGAATGACTAAAAGTGCAAACTTAGCTCATTATTATGCAGGTATTTGTTATCTTAAATTAGGAGAATACCAAAATGCCATTGATTATTTAAAAGGTTTTAGTGCCAACGATTTAGTAGTAGCTCCAATGGCTATGGGTGCCATTGCCGATGCTTATATGGAACTTGGAGAAACTGATAAAGCAATAAATTACTATTTAGATGCTGCAAATCAAGGTGTAAATGATTTTACTTCGCCTTTATTTTTGCAAAAAGCAGCTTGGGCTTACGAAAGTCAGGGTGATTTTGAAAAAGCTTTAAACATGCAAAAACGTATTAGTAAGGAATTTGCCAATACAACAGAGGGTAGAGAAGCAAAGAAATATATTAGCTATTTAGAAGAAAAAATAAAATAGTTATTATACTAAAAATATTTAGGAATACCTGAACTTAATTGTTTAGGTATTTTTTTATATCTGTATATTTGCAAGTAAATTTTAAGAAATATTTGATGAAAAATAGGGAAGATTTACGTATTGTTTTTATGGGTACACCTGAATTTGCGGTTTCTAGTTTAGATGCTTTATATAACAACGGATATAATATTGTTGGTGTGATTACAACCGCTGATAAAAAAGCTGGGCGAGGAAAAAAACTGCAGATCTCTGCTGTAAAAAAGTATGCACAAGAAAAGCAAATTAAAGTATTAACTCCTTTAAATCTAAAAGATCCTGGTTTTTTAATAGAACTACAAGCACTAAAGGCAGATTTGCAAATTGTAGTGGCTTTTCGTATGCTCCCAAAACAAGTATGGGATATGCCACTTATGGGTACATTTAATTTGCATGCATCCCTTTTGCCACAATATCGTGGTGCAGCTCCTATTAATTATGCCATTATTAATGGCGAAAAACAAACTGGAGTAACTACTTTTTTGCTAGACCAAAAAATAGATACTGGTAAAATCATCAAACAAGAAAGATGTGATATCTCTTCTACAGAAACAGCAGGAGGCCTTCATGATAAATTGATGCTACTGGGTGCTCAATTAGTTATAGAAACAGTAGAGTTAATTAGACAAGACAAGGCTATTGCTGTTGATCAGGAAGGATTTAGCGATACGATTCAATTAAAGACAGCTTCGAAAATATATAAAGATGATTGCTTGATAAATTGGAATCAAGATGCCAAAATTATTTATAATTTTATTCGTGGTTTAAGCCCATATCCTGCAGCATGGACTTATTTGAATAATAAATCACAAAAAGAAGCCATAACTATGAAAATTTATGCAGCTTCTATCGTTGAAAGTATAAATAATATAGAAATTGGCAATATCTATAGTGATGGTAAAAACTATCTTAGAGTAAAAACAATGGATCATAGCATTGATATATTGGAATTACAGCTTCAAGGAAAAAAAAGAATGCCAGTTGCTGATTTTTTACGAGGTTTTCAATATAATACAAACTTAACATATTCAACCTCCTCAAAGCCTTAGTAGGCACTAGAAAGCGTTTTATTAGTCTGTTTTATTAACAAAAATGCATAATTATTAAGTTTTTATTTAAAAAAGGGCTGTAATACTTGTTTTTCTAGTATTATCCGTTATATTTGCAATAGTGAAAAATTAAATGTGTTAATTAAAATCTTACAAAATGAACAAAGCAGAATTAGTTGAAGCAATGGCTAATGAATCAGGTTTAACAAAAGCTGATGCAAAAAAAGCTCTAGACTCTTTTATCAAATCTACAAGTGGTGCTCTTGCAAAAGGTGATCGCGTAGCATTGGTAGGTTTTGGGTCTTTCTCAGTAACCATGAGAGAAGCTAGAAAAGGTAGAAATCCACAAACTGGAAAAGAGATTATGATAGCAGCTAAAAAAGTTATCAAGTTTAAGCCAGGTAGTGAGTTAGCAGACAATGTAAAATAATTTTTACATTATTTGTATTATAAAAAAAATCCTGATTTTCTCAGGATTTTTTTTATGCACCAGTATTTAGGTTTACATTATACAATTGATTTAAATAGATCTTCTATTTCTTAATAATTTTTCGTTTCTTCCTTATTTTAATAGAAATCTTATCATCTTTTGTGCTGTAATCAATAGTAATAGTATCGCCTTTCTTAATTTTCGTTTTAATAATTTCCTCAGCTAATTCATCTTCAATATATTTTTGAATAGCACGCTTAAGCGGACGAGCACCAAAATGAGGATCCCAACCTTTTTCAGCTAAGAAATCTTTAGCTTTTCCTGTAACTTTTACTTTATACCCAAGTTGATGAATACGACCATATAATCCTTGTAATTCTATCTCAATGATTTTATGTATATCTTCTCTTTCCAATTTATTGAAAACGATCACATCATCTATTCTGTTTAAAAATTCGGGAGCAAAAGCCTTTTTTAGTGCATTCTCAATAACACCTTGTGCATAGGTCGATTTTCTGGATTTTTTAGCAGTAGTATTAAAACCTACACCAGAGCCAAAATCTTTAAGTTGCCTGCTTCCGATGTTAGAGGTCATAATGATAATGGTATTTTTAAAATCAACTTTTCTACCAAAGCTGTCTGTTAGTTGCCCATCATCCAATACCTGTAATAACATATGAAAAACATCAGGATGTGCCTTTTCTATTTCGTCTAACAATACAATGGAGTAGGGCTTTCGGCGAACTTTCTCAGTCAACTGCCCACCTTCTTCATAACCAACGTATCCAGGAGGAGCTCCTACTAATCGGCTTACGGCAAATTTTTCCATATACTCACTCATATCTACTCTAATCAGGGTGTCAGCAGAGTCAAACATATACTCAGCTAAAACTTTTGCCAGATAGGTTTTTCCTACACCTGTAGGACCTAAAAATATAAAGGTTCCAATGGGCTTATTAGGATCTTTTAAGCCTGCTCGGTTACGACGAATTGCCTTTGTAACTTTCTGAATAGCATCACTTTGACCAATAACAGAATTGCCTAAATCAATTTCCATATTCATTAATTTATCGCTTTCATCTTGTGCGATTCGCTGAACAGGAACACCAGTCATCATAGCCACTACTTCAGCTACATCAATTTCATTAACTTCTTCTCTGTTTATTTGAGCTTCCTTTTCCCATCTTTTTTTTGCTTTATCTAAAGCTTCAAGCAACTCTCTTTCAGTATCTCTTAGTTGAGCAGCTTGTTCAAACTGTTGTTGTTTTATTGCTTTCTTTTTCTCATTAACGGTACTCTCTATCTTATTTTCAACTGCAATAATATTGCTGGGCACATTCATATGAGTTAAATGTACTCGAGATCCTGCTTCATCTAATGCATCAATAGCCTTATCTGGTAAAAATCGATCACTAATATAGCGGTTGGTGAGCTGAACACAAGCATCTAAAGCAGCATCAGAGTATCTGACTAAGTGATGGTCTTCGTAGCGTTCTTTTATATTAATAAGAATAGCTTTGGTTTCTTCAGGAGTAGTAGCATCCACAATTATTTTTTGAAACCTTCTTTCTAATGCACCATCTTTTTCAATGTTTTGTCTATATTCATCTAATGTAGTAGCTCCAATACATTGCAGTTCACCACGTGCCAATGCGGGCTTGAACATATTTGAGGCGTCTAAGGATCCACTGGCATTGCCAGCACCTACAATAGTATGTATTTCATCAATAAATAAAATGATATTGGGATTTTTTGTCAATTCATTCAATATGGCTTTCATACGTTCTTCAAATTGCCCACGATATTTTGTGCCTGCAACAATAGAAGCTAAATCTAAGGTATATATTCTTTTATTAAATAATGCCCTGCTCACCTTACGGCTAATGATCCTAAGAGCTAATCCTTCTGCAATTGCCGATTTACCAACACCAGGTTCTCCAATTAAGATAGGATTATTTTTCTTTCTTCGACTTAATATTTGAGCTATTCTTTCTAATTCTTTTTCACGACCTACGATAGGATCCAGTCTATCTTCTTCAGCCATCTTGGTTAAATCCCTACCAAAATTATCCAAAACAGGAGTAGCTGATTTGGTATCTGAAGATTTTTTTCCTGGAGTAGG
Source organism: Bacteroidales bacterium (assembly GCA_029938465.1). Taxonomy (GTDB): domain Bacteria; phylum Bacteroidota; class Bacteroidia; order Bacteroidales; family UBA12170; genus UBA12170. The sequence goes on from JAOZUW010000006.1 coordinate 4,695, forward strand.
TTTCTTTGAAGGACCTTTTTCGCCAGGGTCCGAAGCAAAACCACCAGGAATTTCATCCCGTATATCGTCTATTTTATCAATATTCTCTTCATTAGCATTAGCTTTACTTTCATGCTCTGCAACCATTGTGCTAACTTGTGCATAATCAAGGTTGTTATTTTCGAGCATCTGACTTATCATATTATCAGGATCTTTAAGAATAGCCAATAACAGATGTTCTGTTCCCACTAAAGTAGATTGAAATCGCCGGGCTTCTAAATAAGTCAATTTAATGATTCTTTCAGCTTGCCTGACAAAAGGAATATTATTGGAGTTGTTAGGCTCTATTTCATTATTCCTTACTGTTTTTTCTACCTCGTCTCTTAATATATCTAAAGGTAAACCCATATCTGTCATCATTTGAACAGCTACACCATTGCCTTCTTTTATCATTCCAAGAAATAAATGTTCAATTCCTATATAGCTGTTTTTTAGTCGGATAGCCTCTTTTCGGCTATGCGTCAGTACTTCCCTTACTTCGGGTGAGAATTTTGCTTCCATAAGCTTTTATTACAAAAATTTTAAAGTCCTTCAAAACTAGGAAACAAAAGTACAATGATTTTTCTTTTGTTAAGAGTTTTTTCAACAAGAACTTGTTAAAATTGTTTATTCTTTGGAAAGAAAAAGTCTGAAAACATATCAAGAAAATCCTTATCTTCGCCACCTATTTATAGCATAGCTATTTTATAGAAATAACAAAGATTTTTTTACTACAGAAAATACATTATAATATTCTATGAACGAAGGAGAAAGAATAATTAAGGTAAACATTTCGGACCAAATGAAAGCGGCATATATTGATTACTCTATGTCGGTAATTGTGTCTAGAGCTTTACCCGATGTTCGTGATGGGCTTAAGCCTGTTCACCGAAGAGTTTTATTTGGAATGCTTGATTTGGGTGTTTTATCCAATAAACCATATAAAAAATCAGCCAGAATAGTTGGAGAAGTACTAGGTAAGTATCATCCACATGGCGATTCCTCTGTATATGATGCTATGGTACGTATGGCTCAAGATTGGTCATTACGTTATCCAATAGTCGATGGACAAGGAAACTTTGGCTCTATAGATGGCGATAGCCCAGCAGCTATGCGTTATACTGAGGCCAGATTAAGAAAAGTATCGGAAGATATGTTAATAGATATCGAAAAAGAGACTGTTGATTTTCAATTCAATTTCGATGATACCTTAAAAGAGCCTACAGTTTTACCTACTCGAATCCCTAACCTTTTGGTAAATGGAACCTCTGGAATTGCAGTGGGAATGGCTACTAATATGGCTCCTCACAATTTAAGCGAGGTTATTGATGGTACTTTAGCTTATATAGAAAATAGAGATATTGATATAAGAGGCTTAATGGAGTATATAAAAGCTCCTGATTTCCCTACTGGTGGTATCATTTACGGGTATGATGGAGTAATTAGTGCTTTTGAAACCGGAAGAGGTCGTATTGTTATGCGTGGTGAAACTCATATTGAAGAAACCAAGTCTGGTAGAGAAATGATTGTGGCCACTAGCGTCCCATATCAAGTGAATAAAGCCGAAATGATTAAAAGAACGGCTGACTTAGTAAATGAGAAAAAAATTGTAGGGGTAAGTGATATTCGTGATGAATCAGATAGAGATGGTATTCGTGTGGTTTATGAACTTAAAAGGGATGCCAATACAAATGTTGTATTAAATAAAATATATCAATATACAGCATTACAAACATCTTTTTCTGTTAATAACATCGCTCTTGTTAAAGGGCGTCCTGTTGCATTAAATTTAAAGGATATCATTGTCCACTTTGTTGATCACCGCCATGATGTGGTTACCAGAAGAACAGAATATGAATTAAGACAAGCTGAAAAAAGAGCCCATATTTTAGAAGGGCTAATTATTGCATCAGATAATATTGATGAAGTGATTAAGATAATAAGAGCATCTCAAAATACAGAAGAAGCTCGCGGTGCTTTAGTGAAAAGATTTGAATTTTCCGATATCCAGTCCCGTGCCATCGTAGAAATGCGTTTGAGACAACTTACAGGGCTAGAGCAAGAAAAATTACGTCTGGAGTATGAAGAAATAATGAAAACCATTGAACATTTAAAAGATATACTAGATAGCTTAGAAATGAGAATGGATATTATTAAGGATGAACTCAAAGAAATAAAAGAAAAATATGGAGATGAGCGTAAAAGTAAAATAGAATATAGTGCAGCTGATTTCCGTATAGAAGATACTATTCCAGATGATGATGTGTTGATAACCATATCTCATGCTGGCTATATGAAACGAACCAACTTGACAGAATATCGTCGTCAGGCTAGGGGAGGAAGAGGCGCAAAAGGATCTAGCACTAAGAATGAAGATTTCTTAGAACATTTATTTGTGGCTAGCATGCATGATTATATGCTATTCTTTACCGAAAAAGGTCGATTATATTGGTTACGTGTATTTGAAATACCTGAAGGTGGTAGAACTACTAAAGGTAGAGCTATTCAGAATATTATTAATATTCCGCCAGACGATAAAGTGAGAGCTTACATTAATACAAAAGATCTTAAAAATGAAGAGTATGTAAATAGTAACTTTATTGTTCTAGCTACAAAAGGTGGTGTGATTAAGAAAACATCTTTAGCCTCTTATAGCCGACCAAGGATTAATGGTATTAATGCCATTACTATTCGTGAAGGTGATACTTTATTGGAAGCCAAATTAACTAATGGTGAAAATGAAATTCTACTTGCTGTAAAAAGTGGTCGTGCTATTCGTTTTAATGAACGTCATGTTCGTCCAATGGGAAGAAATGCTGCTGGAGTACGTGGTATCCGTTTAGATGATAAAGTTAAAAAAGACGAAGTAGTTGGTATGGTATGTTTAGAAAATAAAGATTACAATATCTTTGTTGTTTCTGAAAAAGGATACGGAAAACGCTCTTTATTAGAAGATTATAGAGAAACTAATAGGGGAGGTAAAGGAGTTAGAACTCTTAATGTAACAGAGAAGACTGGTCATTTGATAGCCATTAAAAATGTAGTTGATGATAATGATCTGATGATTATCAATAAGAGTGGTATTTTAATCCGTATTCCTGTAAAACCAATCCGTGTGATGGGTCGTAATACTCAAGGAGTGAGGCTGATAAAGATTAAAGAAGGCGATAGTATTGCATCAGTTGCTAAGGTTGATGTAGAAGCTGAAGAGGAGGAAATATCTGAGGATGGCACAATTATTGAAAGTAATGATACAGATATTACAGAAGAGAATAGTACAGAATAAATTTTACCGTTTATAATAAAAAATAATAAATAGTTGAAGATGTAAAGACTAAAGTTTTACATTTAGTTTATTAAGCATTACAAAAACAATTAGAAATGAAAAAAGTAATATTTTTAGCGGTTTTGTTTTTATCAGTAACATTGATAGCAAACGCCCAAAACAGTACAAGAACAACTGCTTATAACTATCTTAGAAAAGGGAAGTTGGATTTGGCAAAAGAAAACATTGATAAAGCTGTTGCAAACGAAAAGACAATGCATGATGCCAAAACTTGGTTTTATTATGGCAATACTTATATTCAGTTAGCTACAACGGATGATGAACAGTATAAAGATATTGATCCTGATGCTTTATTAAAAGCTTATGAAGGATATCAGAAGTGTATGGAGCTTGATGAAAAGAAAAGGTATTATGCTCAGACACTGCAAGATATGTTGGTCATTTCTAATAATTTTTATACCAAAGGTTTAACTCATTATAAGGCAGAAGAATATCCAGCTGCTTATGTGGATTTCTCTCAAGCTGTTGAAGTTAATAATGCACTGGATAATGTAGATACTTTAGCCATGTATGCTGCTGCAATGACTGCCTTTTCAGGAGAAATGGATGTTGAAGCTAAAGCTGGGTATGAAGAATTGATTGAGATGAACTATGATAATGCTACCATATACAGCGACTTAGCTAATATCTATAAGAAAGAAGGTGATCTAGCCAAAGCAAAATTAGTATTGCAAGATGGTATTTCAAAATACCCTAACGAAGCAACCATATTATTTGCACAAATAAATATTTTATTAGAAGAGGAGAAACATGAAGAAGTAATAACTACTCTAAATAGAGCTATTGAATTAGCTCCTGAAAATTACACTTTGTATTTTGTTCAAGGTCAGTCTTACGAAAAAATGAATGATTTTAATTCTGCTGAAGTTTCTTATCTTAAAGCATTGGAGATAAAAGCTGATTATTCAGATGCTCTTTTTAATCTAGGTGCTATTCATTATAATAAAGCTGTTGAGATATATGCTCAGGCCAACGATTTGCCTTTAGATGCTGCTGAAGAATATGAAAAGATGACTAATACTGCAAAGAAAGATTTTTTAGATGCGCAACCATATTTTGAGAAAGCTTTAGTTCAATTACCTGATGATAAAAATTTAATAAATTCATTAATAATGATTTATCAAAAGACTAATCAGTTAGATAAACTTAGTGAATTGAAGAACAGATAGTATTATTTAGAATAATAACTTATTCGATTAAGCCTAAGCATTTTATATGATTAGGCTTTTACTTTTAATAATCTATTTAAAAAAGACCAATTCAAGTATTACCTTAGAATATTTAGAAAATAGGAAGGGTGATTCAAAACCTGCTATTTAACATAATATTAATTATAGGGCATTTGAATACTAGTAAAAAGCCCGTATATTTGCAGTATATGGACTCAAAAAGTTATAAAGCTATTTCAGCATTGGATAAAAGGATTGTTCTTTTATTCTTTATATTCCTATTTTTATTTCCAGGATTAGATCAGCTTCTACATCTTTTGCATAATACTAGTCATGGACACCACCAGATGCATAAAGATCAAGATTTACATTTTCAATCCGCAACAGATCATTGTTATATTCTAACATTTGAATATATTAGTTTATCAAATAAACTAAACATTCAAACTTACTATTCTGTTTTATTTCCAATTTCCAATATTTTTCAAATTTCTACCCCTAGGTTTTTTAGAGAAATATTGTTCAGTTTCAGTACTCCTCGTGCTCCTCCTTATCTTTAATAAAATTCAGCTAACAAATAACATTGCGATTTATACATTGCAATAAATAGCTATTATTTAATTATTGATAAATTGATATTAATGAAACACATCATTGTTCTTTTATCCCTATTTGCCAGTTTACAACTTTATGCACAAAATCAAATTTCCGGAATAATTACTGACAAAAATGCCCAAACTCCACTTTTTGGAGTTCAAGTCTATATTCCTGCTCTTCAAAAAGGTTGCTTAAGTGACATGGATGGATATTACATAATTGAAAATATACCTAATGGGACTTTTTCTATCCAGTTTTCCTATTTGGGCTATCGAACTAATATTAAGAAGATTACTGCCTTTTCTAGTGATGAAAACCTAGATATTAATTTACAAGAAACTTATATCTTATCAGAAGAGATTGTAGTATCTGCTGGAGCTTACAGTTCTCAACATGAAAATGCTATTAAAATAGAAAGTATTAGTGTAGAAGCTTTGCAGCATGAAACAGGATTAAGTCTAATTGAGAACTTAAGTCATATCCCCGGAATAAGTATGATAAGCAAAGGCAAAGGTGTGGTTAGCCCAGTAATTCGTGGTCTTTCAACTAGTAATATTATTATGCTCAATAATGGAGTGCGGCTAGAGAACTTTCAGTTCTCTGTAAATCATCCTTATATGATTGATGAAGCTGGCATTTCAAAAGTTGAAGTTATAAAAGGTCCGGCCTCCCTACTCTATGGTTCTAATGCTATAGGTGGAGTTATCAATGTTATTCCTGAACGACCTGCTGCAGCTGAAAGCATAATTGGTGATGCTTATATGAAATACTTTTCTAATACCGAGGGTATTCAAGCAAATATAGGCATTAAAGGAAGTGGGAATAATATATTTTGGGGTATTAGAGCTTCACAAAAAAGCCATAAAGATTATAAGCAAGCCAATGGTGAAACTGTTCCTAATTCGCGTTTTAACCAGAAAGATGCTCATTTATTTACGGGTTGGCACAAAAATATAACTTCTTTCAAACTATTTTATAGTTATGATGAAATGCAACTGGGGTTAGTTATTCCACAAGCTATTAAAACGGTGGAAGAAAATAGTAGAGAAAATAAAAATTGGTATCAAGACTTACACAATCATATTTTGATATCAAAAAATCAACTCTTTTTAAATACTTGGGAAATTGAAGCTAATTTTAGTTATCAAAATAACCATCGCTTATTAAAAACATCTCCTGAAAATGAGCATTTTATATCAACTGATATGCTTTTACAAACCCTAAACAATGAGCTAAAAGGTCATTGGGATATAAGCAAAAATAAAAAATTTATTGTGGGTTATCAAGGAATGTATCAAATGAATAAAAATGGATTAGCACCACAGCATATTTTGCCAAATTACACACAAAGAGATCATAGTTTATTAGCTTTATATCAGTTTTCTATTCAAGATAAAACACATTTGCAAATTGGATTACGATATGATTTACGACGACTTTTGATTCCTGAGCAAAAATCATCAGGCCTGGAAAATGATCAGAATATATTGCCATCACTTGATAAGCAATATCAAAATCTATCAGCTTCAGCTGGATTAACTCATGAAATAAACCAACAACTACTATTGCGTTTTAATTTAGCTACAGCTTATCGTATTCCAAATGTTGCAGAGCTCACTCAAGATGGTTTTCATGCCAATAGGTACGAAATAGGCAATAGAGATTTATTAGCACAAAGAAATTATGAAATTGATTTCAGCACCCATTATCATATTCAGGCACTAAGTTTTGATCTGGCTATTTTCTATAACAGAATACAGAATTATATTTACCTCTCTCCCACTGTCGACACCACTGAACAGGGAATTAAGATTTATAGATATAACCAAAATCATGCATTTATTTATGGTCTTGAATCTTCTATTGAGTATGTTCCATTTAGATGGTTTAATGTGAAAACAAGCTATAGTTATTTATTGGCTAAACAAGATAATGATCAGTATTTACCATTTATTCCGCAAAATAAATGGCAACTAAGTTTTAAAACAACCAAAGAGAAAATGGGGTTATTTGATCATTTTTTCTTTGAAATAAAAAATGAAATTGTTTTTAAACAAAATCATGCTTCAATTTTTGAAACAAAAACCGAAGGTTATTATTTATTGCATATTTCTATTGGAAGCACTTTTAAAATAAAGAAACAAAATCTTATATGGCAAATTTCTGTACATAATGCTCTAAATGAGGAATATATTGATCATTTATCAACATTAAAACCTTTGGGATATAATAATATGGGGCGACAGTTTTCTTTTTCATTAAAAATACCCTTTTCCATAAAAAGTAAATTATAGAATTAGTCATTTAAATTGCACTATTTTTATAATTTTGCAACATAAATCGGGCAAGAAATATGAGACCACAATTTTTATTTATAATAAGCCTTTTGTTATTCTTCTCCAGTTTAGTTACTGCTCAACAACTAAAAATATTTGATGAAGAAACTGGAGTGCCTTTAGGATTGGTGAGTATTATCTCACCTGATCTTAACGAATCGGTTATTACCAATAATCAAGGTATTGCTGATATTACTTCCATAAATATTTCTGAAGTTTTTAAAATACAACTTATTGGTTATAACGAATTATCACTTAGCTATACTGATCTCAAAAAGCACAATTTTATTATTGGCTTATCACCAAAAGACTATTTATTAAATCAAGTTGTAGTTTCTGCGCAACGGTGGTCTACCGAAAAAGCACAGCTTCCATCAAAAGTTACTAGTATTACTAGTGAGCAAATTGAGATTGAAAATCCTCAAACGACTGCTGATTTATTAAATACTTCTGGTGAAGTTTTTATTCAAAAAAGCCAAATGGGTGGAGGAAGCCCTATGATTAGGGGATTTTCAGCTAATAGGTTATTAATCTCAGTAGATGGTGTTCGTATGAATACAGCTATTTTTCGTGGAGGGAATTTGCAAAATGTTATTTCGTTAGATCCCTTTGCTATTAGTAATACTGAAATTCTTTTTGGACCAGGTTCTGTTATCTATGGTAGCGATGCTATTGGCGGTGTTATAAGTTTTTTCACTTGGAAACCAGAACTGTCTAATACTAAAAAGATGAAAATTAATGGGGAACTTGATTTTCGTTACTCTTCAGCTAATCGTGAGAAAACAGGACACTTTCATTTAAATGTAGGTTGGGAGAAATGGGCATTACTAAGTAGTTTTTCACATTTTAATTACGATGATTTAAAAATGGGTTCATATGGTCCTGATGATTATTTACGAGATTTTTATGTGATTACTGAAAGAAATAAGGATAGCATGGTATCTAATCCTGATCAGCGTATACAAAAACCAACAGGGTATTCTCAAAATAATTTTATGCAAAAGTTATTGTTTAAACCTAATAAGAATTGGGATTTTGAGTATGCCTTTCATTATTCGGCCACAACTGATGTTCCTCGTTACGATCGTTTAATCAGAACAAAAGATGGGTTACCAAAATATGCCGAATGGAATTATGGTCCGCAAATATGGATGATGAATTTATTGAGTATCAATCATCAGAAAAAAACTAAGATCTATGATAATATTAGTATCAAAGGAGCATATCAACATTTTGAAGAAAGTAGAAATGATAGAAATTTCAATGACAGTATTCGGAGAAAGACCAAAGAAAAAGTAGAGGCCTATTCTTTTAATGCAGATTTCAAGAAGGATATTCAACAAAATAATCAACTTTTTTATGGTTTTGAATGGATTTGGAATACTGTAAATAGTCAAGGAGCAACAGAAAATATTATCGCTAAAAGTAGCACTCTAGGGCCTTCTCGTTATCCCAATTCCAATTGGTCTTCCTATGCATTGTATTTAAGCTATAATATGCATATTAATGAACAATTATTGATTTCAGGAGGCACAAGGTATAGCCGTTATATTATTAATTCACAGTTTGATACGCAGTTCTATCCTTTTCCATTTACCGAAGCAAATATTAATCATGGTGCTTTAGTTGGGAATTTAGGTATAAATTATCAGCCTGGTAATAATTTAGTGTTAAGTGGAAATATTAGCACTGGATTCAGGGCTCCTAATGTTGATGATATGGGAAAAGTTTTTGATTCAGAACCTGGAGCTGTTGTTGTTCCCAATCCTGATCTTCAAATAGAGTATATCTATAATGCAGAAATTGGCATTAGTAAAAGCTTTGATGCAAAAGTTAGTATTGATGCTCGTGCTTATTATTCCATATTAGAGGGTGCTATGGTTAGGCGTGATTTTTCAGTAAATGGCCAAGACAGCATGATGTATAATGGTGAACTAAGCAAAATACAAGCTATACAAAATGCTGCACAAGCACGTATTTGGGGTTTTTCTTTTGGTCTGGAGGCACAACTGTTAGAACGCCTTCTATTGAGCTCTCGGTTTAATTATCAAAAAGGAGTAGATGAAATGCCGGATGGATCAACTAGCCCTAGCCGACATGTTGCTCCAATGTTTGGCCTTACACGATTATCTTATACTCAAGAAAAATGGACTGTAAATCTATACGCTCAATATAGTGGACAAATAAGCTATGAATCACTAGCTGATAGCGAAAAGTCGAAAACATATTTATATGCTAAAGATAAGAATGGCAATCCCTACTCCCCTGCCTGGTACACTATTAACCTAAAATTACAATATAAAATTAATCATATGTTACACCTTTCAGCAGGATTAGAGAATATCAGTGATCAACGATATCGTACCTATAGCTCAGGAATAGCTGCCGCTGGACGAAATCTCATCTTCTCCTTGAAGCTTATGTTTTAAGGGTAAATAAAAAGCCACAAATAATAATAATAATATTTGTGGCTTGATAATCTATTTTAGAATATACTATTCTTTATCTTCTTTCTTCTCAGTCTTTTTAGTAGTCGCTTTCTTAGTCACCTTTTTTTCTGCAGTTTTAGTTGTTTTTTTTGCAGTAGGTTTTTTCTCAGTAGTCTTTTTTGTAGTGGTTTTTTTTGCTACAGTTTTTTTTGCAGCCGCTTTTTTAACTGGTTTTTCAGGAGTAACTACTTCTGTTTCTTTTGGTTTATCTTCTTTCTTAGTTGGTTTTTTCTTTGGTTTGGTAGCAGGTGCAATATACTTTGCAGCTTTTTTTCTTGGTCTGTTTACACCATAAGATCCTGCACTAATTTTGCCTCTTTTTGTTTTCTTATCTCCTTTACCCATTTTGATTTGTTTTAGTTATATAAACGGATGGTAAAAATAGGAAAAATACTCGAGTTAAACAAATAAAAATCAAAGTATTGAAAGCATAATAACTTTAAGCAATACGTATTAATGTGAATAAAAACAGCTGCTTTTATATACCTAAAATTTTCCTTTCAATTTCGTTGGAGCTTTTAACTACAGATTTTGCCCAAGAAAGTAGTATTTCATTTTGTTCACTATCACTTAATTGCCAATCATTTTCATTACTATTCCTCATCTTTTCACTTAAGAAATGCATGCATAAGGCTGCAGAAACACTAATATTAAAACTTTCGGTAAAGCCATACATCGGTATTTTCATATGAATATCGGCATTTTCAATCGCATAAGTAGATAAGCCTTGCATTTCTGTCCCAAAAACTAGAGCTGTTTTTTTGGAAATGTCTAATTCATTCAAACTTACATCATTGAGATGAGGTGTAGTTGCTACAATTTGATAACCTTTTTTACGAAGATTTTCATAAGCTACCTGAGTATTATTTTTCTCAGAATTGTATTTATACAGGCTTAACCATTTACTACTCCCTAGAGATACCTGTGGGTTTAGGGTATATTCATTTCGGTTCTCAATAATATGTACATCCTGTATACCAAAACAATCAGCCGAACGTAAAACAGCACTAGCATTCTGTGATTGAAAGATATCTTCCATCACAACTGTGAGATGACGGCTTCGATTTTTTATTATTTGAGAAAATAAGTCCTTTTTGTGTACACTTACCATTTCTAGAAGTTTACTTAAAAGCTGTTGATGCTTGGTATCTCTCAACTTACAATTTCTTTTTTGGATATATATGGAACCACCAGTCGGGTTGTTTTTTTAGATTCTTATCAAACCAAGCCAAAATTGTTTCTTGCCACATAATTCGTTTATTATAGTCAACAATATGATGATTTTGATTATCTATTTCTATCAATTCCACATCTTTATTTAAAAGTTTAAGAGCAGTGTAGAACTGTCGACTCTCGCCTGGTGGTACATTTGTATCACTTTTACCGTGTAATAATAAAATTGGTGTATTCACTTTATCTGCATTAAAAAGTGGGCTTTGATCAACATATAAATCCTTATTATTCCAAGGGAAACTATTAGCAGATGCAACCTGGCTATACAAATAACCCCAATGCCCTTCGCCCCAATAACTACTAATAGAGCTTATACCAGCATGAGAAATAGCTGCACTAAAAAAATCGGATTGAGTAATTAAATACATAGTCATAAAACCACCATAACTAGCACCCATGCATCCTACTTTGGTAGAATCTATATATGTGTATGTCTGACAAAGTTCTCTTGTACCTTGTAAAATCTCTTCAGCAACAGTTTTCCCCCAGTTATTAATATGTTCAGCTGAAAAATCTTGACCATATCCAGTAGCTCCACTTGGTTGTAAAACGTATACTAAGTAACCTTTAGCCGCAAATAAATTTTTAGGATACCTCCCTCTAAAGCTTCTTTCTGTAGGGCTTGTTCCTCCATAATAATATACTATCATTGGATATTTTTTAGTGGGATCAAAGTTTGGTGGATAATACAATCTACCTTCAATAGTTATATCCTTTTTATTGGTGAAATTCCAATCTTCTGTGCTACCAAATTCAACATCTTCAAAAAACTTCTCTTCAGGATAGTCCAACTGAACAATTTCGCCAGTAGTAATATTCTTCATATAAGCCTTTTTTGGTGTTGAGATGGATGAGCCATAAAATACAATTAATGGTTTTTTTGTGGAAAAATCAATGGAATTTACTACATCCATATCTAGATTTAATGATTTGTATTCATTGCTATTAATAGAATATTGATAAACACCTACATAAGTACGTTCTGCAACAGAAAAATAAATATGATTAGCATCACTATTATTCCAAACGGCTCTATTTATTGAAGGGCTAAAGGATTTTGAAATAGCTTGAACACTACCATCCTTTAGTGTATATATATAGGCTTGTCCATCATAGTCGTTAGGAATTTCAGAAGTCGTTAAATTGATTCCCTGTTTACCAAAGAAAGAAGGTCCGGACAATACCAATAATTGTTTGCTATCAGGTGAATAATGTACATTTGAGGCCCCAAACTTGTTCCAAATGGTATCAGTTTTTTTAGTTTTCTTATCATATTGAATAAGTATCTGCTTGGTATATGGTCGCTCTGTTTGATCAAAAATTCGCTGAGAAAACAATATAAACCTACCATTATAGCTGATATCTTCTAATTGATTTGACAAATATCCATGGGTAATTGGTGTTTTAATACCAGACAGAATATCTAGCATATATAGATTTACACGATTTCGATACCAAGGCCAATGATCTTCTATACTTTCTAATTTATTAAGTCCAGAGGAACTCTTTTTAGCCTTTTCCTGGCAGATTAATATGATATACTCCCCACTAGGAGCCCATTCATACCCTGTAATATCACCGAGATCGGTGGCCAAAGGAAATCGACGACCATTATCCATATTATATTCCCATAACCATGTTTTTTCTCCTACTTTAGTTAAATAAGTTAAAACATTACCATGAGGTGCCCATTTTATATTATAGGCATTTGATCCGTGATATAACTGCATGGTTAAATGGTCAGCAATAGCTCGAACATCAGTTATAACATGCGATTTACCCTCTTTGTTTGTCATTTTATAGGTTACAAAGTAATATTCACCAGCAGCAGATATTTTTGTGGTCTGTATATCTACACCATTCATCAGATGGTTAATATCCATATATGAATATGAATCTAAACTAGGAGTTAATTTTACCCTATTTAAATCATTCTTAACATCAATACTACAAGACAAACTCCAAATATTACTTTCTTTCTTGCTATAAAGTGTTTTAATTAATATAACATGGTTATTGGCTGACAACTGACAATTAAAGCTCAATTTCTTCTCTTCCCCTTGTTTTTCCCAAGTATATTTTCCTTCCTTTTTGTCTCCATCGATATAAACTTCTAACATTTGTCCACTAGTAAATTCAAAATCAAGGTTTGCCCACTCATTATTTTGCAAATAGAATGCAACAAATGCCATCTGATAATCAGAATCATATGCCTTAATATGGATAGATTGATTATCCCTTACTGATGCATTTCGCCATTTTAATAAACCTAAGTCGGTCCACTCTAATCTATCTCCTTTTTGTGGTCGGAAATCATAATTTTGCATATATGGAAACCTAATGAGGTCTTTATCAGTAAATAAATCACCATTTACATTTTCCACATCAGCAAATGTAGGTTTAAAAATATCAACCGATTCAGTTGCTAAAAATTCTCCAACAATTAGATTATCAGATTGTTGCGCATTTACTTGAAAAAAAATAAGTCCTAGAATAAATAATGATAAAAATTTCTTCATTTGTTTAAGTATTTTGATTTTAGCCTTATTAAAAATATATCTTCCTTAAAAAAAGAAAGTGTAATGAACTAATAATTCATATCATATTAGTTTGTCAGTTATTTGGTTCAAATTTAAAAAAAAAAGGGGACTATTGAAAATAAATACAAAATATTTGAATAATAAAACAAAGGGTGTTGCGAAATACATCACAACACCCTTTGTTTACATCTGTAAATACTACCGTTATCTTACTCTGCTTTAATTACTTCCAGCAATTCAACATCGAACTTTAAGGGAGCATAAGCATGAATAACACCACCACGAGCTTTAGCACCATATGCAATACTAGAAGGAATAATCAAAGTAGCTTTTCCTCCAGCCTTCATCATAGCTATTCCTTCGTCCCAACCTTTGATCACCTGACCTTTTCCTATAGTAAACTCAAAAGGTGCATCACGATCATAGCTCGAGTCAAATTTAGTGCCATCAAGTAAAGTACCAAGATACTGAACCTTTACCTTATCACCAGCAACAGGTTTTTCTCCTGTACCTTCAGCAGTTTCGATATAGTATAATCCTGTTTCTGTAGGCTTAACCTTTACTTTGTTAATTTCGATATAATTGGCTATCGTTGCGCTTTCTTGTTTTTCCTGCACTTTATTAAGCTTTTCTTGTTCAGCTCTTTTTTTTGCTTTCTCCATTTCTATCACGGCCAATTCTTTTTCATGTTCAGCTTTAGTTTTGAAATCATTCAAACGAACCCAATATACTATAGCAGTATAAGGTCCTATTAATCCCTGACGACCTTCTGCTTTAAAAGCTAATTTACTTGGAACGATCAAAGTTAACTCATCACCCACACGCATACTGTTCAGTCCCTCTGTAAAGCCTTCGCTATCAAATACTTTTCCTTTTTCATGATCTACAGCTCTACCAGCTTCTTCCGAATCGTAAAGTTGCTCTCCATTCAACAGAGAAACTTTAAAATCAAAATTAAGCACATCACCATCTTTTGGCATTTTTCCTTTTCCATTTTTCTCTTTAATCAAAAATAATCCGCTTTCCTTTGGATCTAGCTCCGGATAGTTTCCACTGAGATAAACAGTTAGATCACTAAGTTCTTTTGCTTTTAGTACCTCTAATTCAGCTTCTTTTTGAACTTGTAATTCTTCGGCAGTAACAATATCATCAATTTTTACATAAAAATGTAAATCATTATTGTCATTAAAAAGTGCTGGAACTTCTCTAGCTCTAGCCGTTTTCAGAAAAAACGAATCTGCCTTAATGATAATATGAGCACTATCTCCTTTGCTTAAAAGAGCTAAAGCTTCATTGATATCTCCAGCATACTCAGGAGATTTATAAGGCATAGGGAAATAATTTGGATTTTTACTGAAATCATATAACAAACTATCTTCTGTTCCATAACTCATACCCATAACCCATAGCATACCACTATCTACTTTAATATGTGAGTTACCATCTACACTAGATATAATCTTGTATTCAATCCCTGTTTTAGTAGATTTAAAACCAGGACGAGCGTTATCACAAGATGCAAAGAAGGCAACAATAGCCACTAGCATCATTACTTGTTGAAAGAATTTGAACTTCATTTTTTTTAAATATTTATTTTACATTAATTAGTTTTACATCAAATAATAATGGAGTATATGGAGGTATTTGACCACGACCACTTTTATAGCCCAAATAAGAAGGGATAATAAAGGTAGCTTCATCTCCTACTCTCATCATTGCAATACCTTCGTCCCAACCTGAGATAACTCTACCAGCTCCCAATACAAATTCAATGGGTTGGTTTCTGTCATAGGAGGAATCAAATTTAATACCATCTAAAAATCTACCTGTATAATGCACTTTTACCATTTTTCCACTTTCGGCTTTGGTACCATCACCAGCTTTGTTTAGAATAAAATACAAACCAGAAGAGTTTGGTTCTACACTCACATTATGCTCTTTTACATATTTTTCAATAATGATATCTTCATTAGCCATTGCCTCTTGAATGCGTAGATCTTCTTCTTCTTCTATTTCTTGTAGAGTTTGGATACTATGCAGTTTCACATCAAAAATTAATTTACTGTTTTCATCTACAAAATCAGGCAATTGAGAAACTGGAATTTTTGCATTTAAGATTAAAAAACTATCAGCTCTAATTACAAATGTTGCACTATCACCAACACCTAACATAGCCAAAGCTTCGTTAATATCACCAGCAAATAAAGGCTTCTCCAGTTGTAATGGGAAAGTTTCACCTTCGGCATCAAATATTAAAGAATCCTCATTGGTTTTATAAGTCATTTCAACTTTGATAAAATCGCCAGGAACAGCCTTCTGTTCACCTTTATTGATATGAATATCATATAATAATCCACTCTCAGTTTCATCAAAACCAGAAAATTCTGATCGATTACAAGAAACTAAAAATACACTTACAATTGTAAACAATAAAACAAATCTCTTAAACATGTCTTTATTTATCTTTTAAATTTAATAATTCAACATCATACACAATAGTTGATTTCTCAGGTATGTTTTCTAAATCACCTAATAATCCAAAAGCGAGGTGCGAAGGTATAATAAATCGGGCTTTATCACCTACTGATAGTAATAAAATCCCTTCTTCTAATCCACTTTCCACACCACCTTTCCCTATCTCAAATTCTTTTATTCCCTCATTTTCTGAATTATAGACTACTTTTCCATTTAATAATCGAACAGAAAAATTTAATTCTGCAATCCTATTTTTTGCAGCTTTTTCGCCATTACCGAACTTATATATCTCATAAAACAAGCCCGAACCTGTTTCTTTCATCTCATAACCATAACGTTCAATAAAATCTTTGATGTTTCTATCTTCAACTTTAACCAAATGCTTATTGGTTTTCACAAGAGTCTCTCGAATTAAAGCTTTACTAGGTTTTGATGACTTTTGATGCGGTTCGGTAGAGTGACCACAAGATATTAGCACAAGAGATATGAAGAATAAAAAGATCCAGTTTTTCATTACAATTCTATCTTAATAAGTTGTTCTCTATACTGATGCATGCTTCTTTTAAGCTTATGAATAGTTAGTTCCATATTTTCAAAAGAATTACCACCAGCTGCATTCAAATGACCTCCACCTTCAAAGTTTTCTCTAGCTATTATATTTACTTCAAAGTTAGCTTTCGAACGAAATGATAAACGTATTTTACCTTCTTTCTCACTAAGCAAAACGGCTGCTACTAAATTATTAATAGATAGTATATCATTAACCAAACCCTCAGTATCTCCAGATTGGTAGTGATATTTTTGCAATTCTTCTTTAGATAAAGAAATGAAAGCCCATCTCTCCTCTTCAATAATTACAAGCTTTTGCGACATAGCATAACCTAATAAACGCAAACGATTTAAAGAATTGCTACTATAAATTTTTTGATGAATCCACTTGTCATTAATACCTTGTTTTACCAATTCGGCAGCTACTAAATAGGGTTGCTCATCCTCCATTCCATAACTAAAAGAACCCGTATCAGTTATTATTCCAGTATATAAACAAGTAGCAGCATCTTTAGTAAGGTTGGCATTCATCGAACGATTCAAATTAAATACCAACTGAGCAGTTGCACAAGCAGATGGGTCACTAATATAAGCATCAAAACCATCTTGTGGATTAGGATGGTGGTCAATCATTATATGATTCGCCTGTAAGGCCTGTTTTAATACCTTTGCAACATCATCACCAGTTCGATGGAAAGCATTATAATCGATATGAACGATTAAATCAGCATTCATAATCAGCTTTTGAACTTCAACAGGATTTTCCTTAAATATATTTATAATATCATAAGAAGGTAGCCACCTTAAGTTTTCAGAAGCTAACTCTGGGGAAATTATTTGTGTGGGAATGCCTATTTTATTCAAAAAATGATACAGACCTAATGCAGACCCTAGTGTATCCCCATCCGGATTGCTATGTGTACTTAAAATAATATTTTTTGCTTTTCGTAAAAAGCTTTCGATACCTATATAATCCTTGTAATTCAATACTTTATGTGCTTTTAGTTAAATTTGAAACGCAAAATTAGCTTTTTAGTTAATAAAAAAGCTGCTGGCAAGCTATTATATATTAATTTTGCTGTCAAATTAACAATAATTAAGATTATGAGTGGAAAGAGAACCTTTACAATGATTAAACCTACAGCTTATAAGAATAACTGTACTGGACAAATCATTCAAAAAATTTATGAAGGTGGTTTTCATATTGCAGCAATGAAAATCACAAAACTGTCGAAAAAAGACGCTGAAAAGTTTTACGAAATACATGCTGAACGTCCGTTTTATGGTGAACTGGTTGACTTTATGTCGTCTGGACCTATTGTAGCTGCTATCTTAGAAAAGGAAAATGCAGTGGAAGATTATCGCAAGCTAATTGGTGCTACTAACCCAGCAGAGGCTGAGAAAGGTACAGTTAGAGCAATGTGTGGTACAAGTATTGGAGAAAATGCTGTTCATGGATCAGATAGTGATGATAATGCTAAAATTGAAGGTGATTTCTTTTTTAGTGAAAGAGAGCTACATTAGAATATTCTCTTCTTTATAGATACTGTCTTAGCCTTGGGCTACAGATTACTGGCGTAGTTTAAGATTCTTAAAAAGTTTCCATATATTTATGGAAGCTTTTTTAATGCTTAGTCGTGTAAATAATACTCTTTAAAGCTGTCATCATTATAAATAGCCAATAATTTTACGATTTTCTTTCTAAAAGGCGGATTACTATATTCTTTAGAAGGTTCATTATCTTTTTGAATGGCTTCAGTTATACTCTTTTCAGAAGCATTTTCCTCTATATTTAAGTCATAAGACGCTTCTTGCTCTTGCTTGAAAACAAAACCCTCAGCTCTATCGTCTTCTTTCTCCTCACTCAGTCCTGTAGGTATTTCCTCTACCTCGCTAATAATATTGGATACTTTTTCTGATTGCGGAACTGGTAAACTTCCTTTAAACATCTCACCCCTTCCAAAAAGTAACCAAGCTTCATCCACATCAGGAAAAGCTTCCAACACCTTCATCACAAAATCTAATGATGGTTTATTGCGTCCGGATAAAATATGAGATATTCCAGATCGTTGAACTTGAATGTTTGCTGCAAAGTCGGAAGAGGTTAAATTCTTTACCGACATTAGTATTTTCACTCTTTCTATCATATTTACATTTGTAACTTTTTCAGGGGTGATTACAACCGTAAACCCCTAATTGTTTTTACTTTTGTAAAGATATGTAAATTACAATTGTAATATGAATATTTATTTTACTATATTAAAGCTAAACTCTAGTAGATAGAGTTATATTGTTTTATATGAGAGAGATACGAATATACTAATTTGAAATTGCAAATAAATATATTTACTCAAATATATTAAATCTGCACTTTATATAAACAATATATTACACTGATAAACAACATCCTGCATTGTAATTGAATATTTATTAGTGCTGCTTTTGCAGATTCAGATTAATATACGTATCACCCTAGTCTATTGAGAAAGAATCACCATGTTACGGTCATAACACTTCTAAGATCAGTAATACAATGATACATATGTATACATAAAAAAAACCGATAAAATTCCTCTTATCGATTTGTATTGATGATATGGGAAGAAAATGCAATCTCCCCTACTCTCTTTTATTAACAAGAAAAAAACTAGCTTAAAACAATACGAGTGCCAGCATTAGCAACACCCAGTTCATTAGCTTTTGTAATAATACATCTTTTGCCTCCATTTTCAACAAATTCAATTGCTGCACGTACTTTTGGTGCCATGCTACCTTCAGCAAATTGGCCTTCGGATAAATATTGTTTTGCTTGCTTTACTGTTACTCTATCCAATGCTATTTGCTCTGGTGTATTAAAATTAATAAATACTTTAGAGATATCAGTTAAAATATAGAATTCATCTGCTCTAATCTGAGAAGCCAACATGCTGCTAGCCAAATCCTTATCAATTACAGCATCAATCCCTTGAAGTTTATTAGGCTCTACATAGTGTACGGGAATTCCACCACCACCAACAGCAACAACTATTTGACCATCACGTGCTAATTTTTCGATAGACTTACGATTATTGATACGCACAGGACGAGGTGATGCTACTACTTTTCTCCAGCCTCTACCTCTTGCATCTTCTTGAAATTTTGCAGCTGTTTTCTTTGCTATCTTTTCAGCTTCCTCTTTTGTATAATATGGTCCGATAGGTTTTACTGGATTATTAAAAGCAGGATCATTTTTATCAACAAGAACTTGAGTAACTATAGTAATTATATCTCTTTCAAGATCTTCTTTATACAACACATTTCTCATTTGTTGTTCAATCATATAGCCAATAGAACCTTGTGTTTCGGCAACTGCTATATCAACAGGCATTTTAGGTATACCAAAGACTTTTTCTCCCCCTTCCTGCTGAAGTAATACATTCCCTACTTGTGGTCCATTTCCGTGCCCAATAACAATATCATAACCCTTTTTTATTAAATCAAGTAAATTTGAACAAGTTTCATAGATATTGTCTTCTTGTTCGGAAACCGTTCCTTTTTGTCCACTTTTAAGAAGCGCATTACCTCCAAATGCTACTACAGCTAATTTATTCATTGTTTTATAGTATTAAAGATTCAACAATTATAAAAAAAGAAAGCGAAATTAGAGAAAAATATTCGGAAAAATATTCAATCTAGAAGATATTAAGCCTTTAAACATTGCATATATATACTTCTTTAGTTACATTTGTTTGCTTAATAACATATTTTTTCATGCCTCAAAAAAAATTATCTCAGATTGGTTTATATTTAGGTCCTATTTTATCTATTGCTATCTTGTTTAGTGATATCGATCCGGGAAAGCCTGAAATAGCTTATACTTTGGCTGTTGCCGTACTTATGGCTACTTGGTGGATTACCGAAGCCATACCCATTGCAATAACCAGCTTATTACCCGTAGCCTTGTTTCCTTTTTTAGGTGTTATGAATGGCAAAGATGTGGCTGCAACCTATTTTAATCATGTTATATTTTTATTTATTGGTGGTTTTATGGTGGCTTTAGCGATGGAGAAGTGGAATCTTCATAAAAGAATAGCTTTAAAACTCTTGATGATGTCTGGTAGCAAGCCATCACACATTTTATTTGGTTTTATGTTGGCTACCGCTTTTTTGAGTATGTGGATGTCGAATACTGCTACCAGCATGATGATGGTTCCTATAGTTTTATCTGTAATTAGTGGATTAGATTTGAAACAAGGTAAAAGCGGTAAATTTCAAATCGCATTATTATTAGGGATTGCCTACTCTGCAAGTATTGGAGGTATTGCTACACTAGTGGGGACTCCTCCAAACTTATCTTTCACACGGATATTCTCAATTATTTTTCCACAAGCTCCTGAGATAAGTTTTGTGAGTTGGTTTGTTTTTGCACTCCCTTTAAGTATCATCTTATTTGCTTTTATCTTTTTTTGGTTGCTTTACCTTTACCATCCTGGAAAAGATTGGCCCAATACCTCTAAAGATCTTTTCAAAAAGGAATATGGTAAGTTGGGAAAGATGTCCTATGAGGAAAAAGTTGTTTTTGGTGTATTTGTAAGTTTGGCATTTTTATGGATAACTCATCATGGTATTACCATTGGTGATTTCAAAATCCCTGGTTGGAGCAACTTATTTCCAAAACCTACATATATTAATGATGGCAGCATAGCTATTTTATTATCCCTTATTATGTTTATGATTCCTACTAAAAACAAGCAAAAGTCAAAACGCATTTTAGACGGAAGTGTAATTGCCAAATTGCCTTGGCATATTGTATTGTTATTTGGTGGTGGCTTTGCCTTAGCCAGCGGTTTTACTGAGTCTGGACTGTCTATGTGGTTTGGCGAACAACTTAAATGGGTAAGTGCTTATGCTCCATTACTAGTTATCTTTACTATTGCCCTACTCATGTCATTTCTTACTGAACTCACATCTAATACTGCAACCACAGAAATGTTGCTCCCTATTTTAGCCGGATTAGCTGTTAGCATAGAAATTAACCCATTGCTATTTATGCTTCCTGCAACCTTAGCAGCTTCTTTAGCCTTTATGCTTCCTGTAGCCACACCACCAAATGCTATTGTATTTGGAACAAACAAATTGAAAATTAAAGATATGATGCGAACGGGTTTCCTTATCAATATTGTAGCGGTTATTATCCTAAGTCTGTGGGTATATTACTTTGGTAGCTATATTTTTGATATCGATTTGAGTATTTTCCCTGATTGGGCAAAGCCTTCTTAAGAAGGCCTTAATTATTTCTTGTTTTTTTAGGTTTCCTATAAATCAGACTCATTTCTTGCTGATGATTTGAAGCACCATCAAGAATAAATTGTGCTTGTATAAAATGTGGAGGACCAAATTTACCAATTGCATTATTACTAAAGGCAAAAGGCTCTGCCGGAATGCCAAACTTTTTTGTATTCAATAGTCTATCTCCATTAATATCTTGAAATATGGCCATAGCATAATTTCCATCAGGTAAATTATCAAAAACGAAAACAGCTTTTGAAGAATCTACTTTTTTCTCTTTAATAAATTCTTTTTGAGGGTGTCCATTTGGAAATAGTGTAGAGTCTTTATATAACTGCAGCATTAATGTACCTTGAATAAGTTCAATATTCTTAACAACTACTGTTAGTTGATTTTGTGCTACAACAGAAGAAGAAATAGCAACAAAAAAGAAAAGTAATATTATAATTCTGGAAATACGAACATGCTTTATATTAATACGGCTTACATAATCATTATATGTCATATATCAATGATTTAGGAGGAATACTATTCATCTTGAATTCTTGATCTAAATAGGGTAATATTTCCTGAATCAATAGGTGAGTATTCGGAAGGTTATCATGAAATAACAATATGTCGCCACCTTTAATACGCTTTTTAATTTCATTAATAATTTGCTCAGAACTTTTTGAAGTAGTATCAAAGCTTCTATAGCTCCAAGCCAAGGAAATAAGGGCACTTTTCTTAAGCATTTTGCTTATCCTTGGATTGGTAACTCCAAAAGGCGGACGAAAAAACAATAACTTTTCTTTAATAAGAGGCTCTATAACCTCATTTGTATACTGTATTTCCTTTAACATTTTTTTTACCGATAATAAAGGAAAAAACCAAGAATGAGAATAAGAATGATGGATTAATAAATGACCCCTATTATGGATATCTTTAATTAATTCGGGATGTTTTTTGGCGTTTTTTCCTATAATACAAAATACCGCCTTCACTTTATAACGATCTAATACATCTAAAAGTAAGGGCGTGTATATTGGGTGGGGACCATCATCAAAACTTAATAAAACAGTATCTCGAGTATTACAATGCGTGATAGAATGTAAATAAACATTTAATCGAATCTGAATAGCCCCAACCATTAGGAATACAGCAAAAATCAATAAAAAAATAAAAAAATATGCACTAGAAAAAGCAAAGAAAAACACCACAGCCAAAGAAAGTAAGAAAACGGCTGTACAACATATCACTATGGGTTGGAGTTTTAGCATTTACCCAATAACATTAATGAGTGTTCTGTTTTTTGGTACTGATTATAAATAAGTACATTTTCAATTTTACTAATTCTCTTTTCTGAATACAAAATAGCTTGTGGGATATTTTGCTTTTTCAACATTTGTGCTGCCATCCAAAAAGCAAAAGCTGATGCTGTATATGATTCTCCAGAAAGATGCTTGAAATGTGTAATAGATTGGTGTTCAAATAACTGTTTACTTATTGATTGATACACATCCTCCTCAGCTTTAACTCCATTATAACCCATAACAATCACCAAATTCTCTTTATTTATTTTGTGATCAAGCAACATTTTCTCTATTCTACCAGAAACAGTACTTACAGTTTGCTTTGGCTTATATATCATTTCTAAATCCAATAATTTAGCGTAGGAATTTGATTTCTTTTCATTTTCCAAAACAAAAAAGCCTGAAACCTGTCCTGCCACAGTTCCCGAATTAGGTTTGTACATTTCAGTAGCTTGAAGAAGCTGAATATGGTTATCAGTCATTTCATCGAAACCTCCAACCAGAGCATTATTAATCTCACCCGTTTGCATCATCATTTGTGCATCTAACAATGCTGTCTCAAAAGAAAAGCCCCTATGGACATAAGTCATATTATACTCATGACATCCCAAACCAATAGCTATGCTCCCACCTAAAGTGTTATGAGTTGATTGAATAAAGGAAGAAGGCGTTAAAAACTTCTCTTTGTTCTCAATCATTTTAATCAGGAATTTTTCAGTATCTATGGCGCAACCCAAACCAGTACCGGTAATAATAGCTTGTGGCATAGCTAATTGCGACTCCTTTAATGCAATTTTACCAGCTACAATACCATTTCGTAATATTTTGCTCATCCGGCGCAAATCACGAGGTGCAATATATTCTTTATAAGCAGGTTCAATCATTTTGAAGTAGTCCTTATCAAAAGGATATATCTTTTCCAGAAACTTATTGTTATCAATAGTTTCTTGAGGAGATATTATACCTATTCCATTAATATACACACTCATAATTTAATCTCCTGAATATATAATACTTGAATTATTACCTCCAAAACCGAATGAGTTAGACAAAACATATTTCACATTTGTTTGCAATAATTTTACTACTGGTGAAAAACTAAGCTCTTTCATTTGATTGGAAAAATTTAAGTTAGGATATATAAGTCCCTTTTGTAGACTTAATACTGAAAAAACAGCTTCTACAGCACCCGCTGCAGCTAAAGTATGCCCGGTAAAAGGTTTAGTAGAACTTACAGCAGGAATTTCATCTCCAAAAACTTTCATTATTGATAAACCTTCCGATAAATCATTATTATGAGTGGCAGTACCATGAGCGTTAATATAATCCACTTCACTTTTTTCTATACCAGCCAAATCAATAGCTTTTTGCATAGCCAATGTAGCACCAACACCTTCTGGCGATGAAGCTGTTTGATGATAAGCATCATTGGCATTAGCATAAGCAGCTATATAACCATAAACATGATCTGTTTTTCTTAGCTTATCCTCCGGCACCAACTGCAAGAATGCAGCAGCTTCACCCAAATTTAAACCGGCTCTATCATCATCAAAACTACGACAAGGCTCTTTATCTAAAATCATTAATGTGTTAAACCCATTAATAGTAAATAAGGACAAAGCATCTACTCCGCCTACCAAGACTCTATCGAGCTTATTAGCCTTTAAAAGCCTAGCCCCCAGCATAATACTATTTGCTGAACTACTGCAAGCAGTACTTATGGTAGTCACAAAATCATTTATTCCCAGATAATCAGCTACTTTTTCAGTACTATCACCTGCATCATGAGTTTCTACAAAATGAGATTTATCTTTATGTTGTAAAAAATCAACATAATGCTGTTCAGAAGTACGCATACCTGCTACCGTAGTAGCAGAAATAATCCCAGATCTATCTGTATTATTCCCTGATACGCCCCAAGCTTCTTTTGCAGCTATCATAGCCAACAATGCCGTTCTTGTGTATTCTTCAGAGTAAGTAATTTGTAAAATATCAGCTAGTTGCTTATCTGTTTTTTTTATTTCTCCTACAGGTAAAATATTCTTATAAACACTATCGAGAAGCGCTAAGGAAGATATTCCAGATATCCCTTTTTTTAGTGAATCTAAGTTTTCGGATACATTCATACCCAAAGCACTTACTATTCCCAAGCCTGTTATTGCGATCCGATTGCCCATGCACCTATTATTTTTGGTGTGCTGTAATATATTCCGCCATTGACTTCACTGAATAAAAAATATCTTTTCCTTGTTTTGGATCTTCTATTTTTATACCGTAATTTTTTTCTAACAACACTATCAACTCTAAAGCATCAATTGAATCCAAACCCAAACCATCACCAAATAAAGCTTGCTCTTCATCAATTTCATCAATTTCCATATCCTCTAAGTTAAGTGCTTCTATGATCTCTTCTTTTAATTCTTGTATTAATTTATCCATTTTCTATATTATGTTATTCAATATTTTAGCTTGTTTCTGCGTTTTCTTTTAATTCTTTATACAAATTATACAGCTGATCTGCTTGAATCTCCTTGTAATTTTGTTCATCAATAATAAACATGAATGCTTCGTAATAATCTTCACCAGCATCAACAAAACCACCAAGCATCATTTTTGTTTTATCATTATCGAATAATATCTGCAAATAATTCATAAGAAAAGCTGCATCAAAACCAGGCACTATAAAAACAGCATTTTCACCTTTAAAACCATTTCTGATGCAAATTTCACCTGTCATTACATTAGGTAAAGTATAAACAAAATTAGCAGGACTTGGAAAATACTCTTCTCTATTGCTAATACTTGCTTGATGCTTCTTATCTACAATAATAGTAGAGGATTTATTCTGCAATATAATACCTACTTCTTCAGCTTGATGTTTATGTTTATAGTCTTTTAAAAGAACTTCAGAAGCTACAAAAGCCAATTTACTTAAAGCATCCATTTTATAAAACTTTGGATACCTAGATAGGTTGTACAAATATACCTCCTTTAAAAACTTAGCAAAAATAGGATTTTCACCCCGTAAAACAAGCTTATTATTTACAAAAAGGGATGAGTTTGATAAATACACATGTTTCAAAGTACTCATATAGTGCTTTTTCTTATTTTACTAAAAATAACAGCTGCATTACTACCTCCAAATCCACTTGCTGTTTTAAGCGCATTTTTTAAAGGCCAAGATTTTGTTTCTTCAATAATATTCAAAGGCAAAGGTAGGCCATTTTGTTTGTAGCCCAATGACTTAATAATTCTTTGATCTCTAAGATTACGAATCACTACAACAGATTCTACAAGACCAGCAGCACCCAGACAGTGACCAAAATACGCTTTAAGTGAATGAATAGGTTTATTATGCAATCCGGCCAAAGTCAGTGCTTTGCTCTCCATTTCGTCATTATATGGAGTTGCCGTACCATGTGCAGAAACATAATCTATTTCATTGGCTTTTATTCCTGCTTCTTTTAAAGCTCCTGAAATAGCAAAGAATTGCCCATCACCTGTTCGTGAAGGACCAGAAATATGATTAGAATCATTGCTAGATGCTCCACCACTAACTACCACCACTTCATTCTTTTTATCTAAATAGGACTTATCCGTTGACATGAAAACACAAGCAGCTGCTTCGCCTAAATTAAGTCCATCTCGGTCTTTATCAAAAGGTTTGCATACTTTACTGCTTAATGATTGAAAGGACATAAATCCACTCACCACAAACTCACTTAGCATATCGGCACCTACCACCACCGCATGATCATATAAACCTGCTTTAAGAAACTGTGAGGCTAAAGCAATTGCTTCTACTCCTGATACACAAGCATTTGATAAAACATGAGCCTCATTTTCGAAACCCCAAAACTGCTTGATAACGTCTGCTGTTCTCCATAGCATTTGTCTTTCTTTTCCAAACTTTTTTATGTTTTCATCTTGTAACAAATCAATATTTCCTTTGGTTGTAGATAAGATAAATAAGGTTTTTTTATGGAGAGGAAACTCACAAGTCCGATAAGATCCAGCCATTGCTACGATAGCCATCTTCTCAAATCGAGTGAACTCAAAATCCTCTGGCAGTTGGTTTAAATAGGAGATATTAGAAAAGCATTGATTCAATTTTTCATCATCAATTCTTGCACCCATAAATGCATGCGGATATAAGGAATTATCCTCAATTTTTTTTACACCAGATTTTCCTGCATATAAAGCTTCCATATTTTTTTGACTGCCAAAATCTAAAGAAGATATGATGGCATCTGAGATGATATATGCTTTATTATCTGTATTTTTCAAAATATTTCCCTTTCAATTATATAAAACCCCATTTCTTTTTCCAGGCTATACCAAATGGAGGATGATTAAGAGAAAGCTCCATAGTTTTAATATCCAAAAACACCTGAATGGTTTTGGCTCTAGCTACTACTACCCTATCTTTTTTTCGGTATAAAGTATAATTAAAAATGAGCTTTGCAGCAGCAGAATCAACATATTCAGTTTCTACAATTACCGAATCACCATATTGCAGCTGCTGTTTATAATCGATATCTACTTTTACAATAGGGCTTGCATAGCCATTCTTTTCCATATCGAGATAACCCATTTCGTATTTTTGTCCAAAAGCTTCCCGCGCCTCTTCCAAATACTTCACATAATGGCCATGCCATACAATACGTAAAGAATCTACTTCGTTAAAACGTATTTTTATTTCAATTTGAGCTTTTAAAGTCACCGACATAAAACCTTTATATTTTCTTTAGTTCAATATATACTTTTTCTTCCTTATCAGCAATTTTCATTAATATATCTGCTGCCTGATTATAAGCATCCTCAACCTGACTTCTATCTTTAATAATGCGTGCTGTTTCTACAGCAAAAGAACGCCAAAGATCACCAATAATAGTCATTTCATCAGCCATTTCATAAAGCCATTCTTTATTGAGAACCTGGGCTGCTTCTTGTAAAAATGCGGCATACATAAAACGAAAACCGGCACCCCCCGTTCCAATTTCTTCTTGAGCTCTAACTATTTGCCCTAAATATTGCGATGCTTTTCGTTTACCTAATTTTTTAGGATATTTTCTAATCTGCTTGGCCATATAACGTATACCTTTAACACCAAATAATGGGATAGGAATACCCAGCATATCTTTAGCAGTCTTTCGTATTCCTGTTATAATTGCATTTTTTAAATCAACATGCTCTGGTATTTTTATAGCCCAATACATATGACCCTTTGGTGCAAAAATGCCTTGTGCAAAGCGAACTTTTTTTAATTCATTATAAGTTAAATAAGTTGGGGTTTCCATAACTGGATCACTAATGGTATAGGTTTGATCATTTTTGGCATAAACCACTAAATTGTGAGCATTGAAATGAAATCTATAGGCCTTTGGGAAATAATTCAAATGATAAACACCTACCAGCATTCCAACAGGTGTATTTTTTTTCAATAAGCTATCCATATCTTGCATAGCTTTATCTTGATTTCTGAATTTTTTTCTTTTCACTTTAAAGCCTAGTCTCTTAGCTGCTCTTCTAAAAATAACTCCAGGTAATGGGCGATACGAAGTAACTGGGATACCATTTACTTTAAGAAAAGGCATATAAGAAAAGAACAAACCGGAACCTATACCAAAAATCATGGGCTCACTTAATTTTATGCCGTAATAATTAAGCAAATTAGAAGCCACACCATTTTCACAGTGTGCCGATTGTTTATGTTGAAAATCAATTCCCATATTATAATAGTTTTTTGTTTTTTAAAACATCCAGCTCTATTTCAAAAACTTCGGCATACTTCATTAGTTTAGTATCTGATAGTTTATTAAAAGTCTTCATTTTAAAGTGTCGTTTAACCGTCCATTGAAAAAAGCCGGTATAGGCAGCTAGAATTTGCACATCCATCAGTTGTTTTTTCATATAATATGCTATTGGGCTTAATTTCTCTTGTAAAACGAGTTGTTTGGTTTCTTCAATCTGCTCATTTACACCTTCCCAAGCATGCTGTATCACAATATTCTTGGGCTCCCATCCTACACTTTTAATGGTATTATACTTACCTTGTTCATCCAATGCATAACAAGGCTCTCTAAACTTACCTTCTAATAAATTAGCATCATCCTGTGGTACTTCGTTATTTTTCATAAGTGTAGTTTTCTTAGAAAGAGTTTTTAGTTAGTCTTAGGATTAATAAAGATTGTAAGTTCACAAGAAGCTAAGAGTTCGCCATCACAAAATACTTTTGCTTCTACAATACTGGCACTCATCACCACATGCTTTAAAACCATCTCGGTCTCAATTCTTTGATCTACTTTTGGTAAAGAATGGACAATAAATTTCTTTACAGCTCCCAGAAAGCCAAGCGGAGGACTTTCGTTTTTTAATGAATACTCATACCCTTTGCTAAGAGCAGCTGTTTGTGCCATATTCTCCAATATACCAGCTTCTGTAAGGTGATCACCTTCAACAAGTACATTATCCCTTTCAATAGATAGGCTACTTCGAGTAGCGATATCATTATACGCTAGCAAAGAGTCTACCATAATCATAGGTTCTCTTTGTGGTAAATAATTTTTTATATCTATTTTATCAACAAGCATCATTCAAATTTAAACAATAGTAATAAATGAAAACATATGAAAGAAATAAGCTGAAAAAGGATTGTAAGAATTAAGGGGGATTTCAATAAAAACACTTACAGCTTCAAACAACAAGCTATTTTCCTCTACCTTGTACCACAATTAAAACAGTCCAAATAAGGATTTTAAAATCCATAGCCAAGCTCATATTCTCTAAATAAAGAATATCATATTTCAAACGTTCTATCATTTCATCCACATTTTCTGCATAACCATATTTCACCTGTCCCCAACTGGTAATACCTGGCTTTATTTTTCCTAAAAGTTTATAGTGTGGCGCTCTTAATGAAATCTTATCGATAAAATATTGTCGTTCTGGTCGAGGGCCCACAATAGACATATCACCTTTTATAACTGAGAAAAACTGAGGTATTTCATCTAGTCGCACTTTTCGGATAAAACGTCCAAAAGGTGTTATTCGGGGATCTGTTTTACTCGACAATTGTGGTGTACCCCTTTTCTCTGCATCCGAATACATGGATCTGAATTTATGCATCTTAAAAGGTTTACCATGATGACCCACTCTTTCTTGAGAATATATAATGGAACCTTTGCTGCTAAATTTAACACCAATAGCCGTGACAAGATAAGCTGGTATCAATAAAATGATCGCCACAGTACTCATCACAATATCAAAAACCCTTTTTAAAGTAATTTGCCATGTGGGCATCAAGTCGGGTGAAATTTCAACTAAAGGAGTTTGAAAAATACCACTGGCTTTTATGTTTCCAAAAATATAATCTTCAAATAAAGGAATAATTTTAATGACTACATCATGTAATTCAAGATCGGTAATAATACTAGTAATCGTATCTGTTTCAGAGCGTTCAATGGCAATAATTACTTCCTCAACTTTATAATCAGTAATCACTTGGGGAATATCTTTAACAACTCCTAGATGCGGAAGCATAGAACTCATTTTGAATTTCTTATAATGCTTTGCATTTACAAAACCTACAAAAAAGTTTCCAGAGGAATACTCTTGATTGATCAAATCGTTATATACCTTTACGGCATTACCATTACTACCAATAATGAGTGTATTAAAACCTATTTTCCCACTATGAATTTTCTTGATAGCCCGATGTGTGATAAACAAACGACCAATATAGGTTAAAGTAAAATGAGTTAAAAATAATATCAATATTAGATCATAGTAGTTTTTATAAGATACTATTTGATCATCAAGGATTAGAGTAAAGAATATTGTTGCAACGCCCAATAAAGAACTAGTAAGGGTTTGGCTTAATTCTTTTAATCTTGATTTGTGATATACTTTTCTATAGGTTCCAATGGAAACATATAAGATATTCCAAAAAAGAGGGATAACTACTAAACCTATCCAGAAATTCAAATCCTCATAAATTAGGTTTAAATGTTCAAAAATATTAGGCTCAATTAATAACTTTCGATACACGAAAAACAAGCTCCAGGTTAAGCCTGCAGCTGTAATATCCCATAATATATATTTTAATTTCTGTAAGGACTTATTCATAAATTATTTTTCTACTTCTCGGTGTACGATTTTAAAATTATCAATAAGCACCACTGTTTCAACATTGTTAGTTGAGTGATTGGCACTAATCAAAAATTTGTAATCATGAATATTTGGTTGATAACTGATGGTGCTGGTTAAATTGATATATATTTTCTTCCATTCCTCTGTTGGATTTAAATATATTAAATCAAATGATTCTCCAATTCCGTTTACATACGACATAAAACTCAGCACTATTGTTGCATTGGTCTTAAAATCCATTTCAATAAAAACAGGCAATCCCTGTTTTGGTAGATCTTGAAACATTTCTTTTGTGATAATTTGCAAATAATCATCTTCCTCATTTAAAATAGATTTCCCACTATGAAAACCTTCAAAAACCCAGGAAGAAGGATCAATACCACTACTACTTGTCCCCCAATCAGCTTTACTGTTAACAGTGGTTTCAAATTGAGGATTATTATCTTCAAAGTCTTCAACTAAATCAAAAATTGAATTACTATAATATCTCATATTTACTTCTAGAGGCATCACACTATCCTTATGTAGGTTCAAATCAATTTCAATAGGTTCAACTAATGGGTAACTTACCCTTGTAGAAGCTATTCCATTTAGTTTAATACCTGGAGCAACACGTACCACATGCTCTCCTGATGCCAACAAAGGAATGCGAGCAGGCAAAGGATAAGCTCCAAGGTCTGCACCATCAAGATAAATCCAAGCATCGGTAATATTACTAGAAGAGGAGCCCTGACTGCCACTTGTGCTGACATTAATGCTATTTATTTCAATATATGAAGGCACATAAACTTCATCCATATATTTGACACATGAAACTAAAAATACAGTTATTATTATTAATGTTAAAAA
This sequence comes from Bacteroidales bacterium, assembly GCA_029938465.1. Classification (GTDB taxonomy): domain Bacteria; phylum Bacteroidota; class Bacteroidia; order Bacteroidales; family UBA12170; genus UBA12170. The sequence goes on from JAOZUW010000006.1 coordinate 37,007, forward strand.
GATTCTCTTCATATATTATTAGAATTTATATCCTAATGTTTCATTTTTTCCACAATTTGATGAGCTACTTTTAAAGCTTGATAGCCATCATAAAGACTAACAGGTGGCTCAGTATCATTTATTATGGCTAGTGCAAAACTACGCAATTCTTCCACAATAGCATTGGTATCTTTTGTTGTTGGTTTTTTAAAATGTATTTCCTTTGCTCCCTTACCTTCACCAAGCTCTAATACCATTGCTAAAGGATCAACATTTTCAATATCAACATCAGTTAATGAAACTACTTCGGATTCTTTTGTAAGAAAGTCAACAGAGATATATGCATTTTTTTGAAAGAAACGACTTTTACGCATATTCTTTAAACTCAATCTGCTAGCTGTTAAATTGGCTACACATCCATTATCAAACTCTAATCGTGCATTTGCAATATCTGGAGTATCGCTAACTACAGCGGCACCACTAGCACTTATTTTACGTAAACCAGAATTTACAGAGTTTAAGATGATATCTATATCATGAATCATTAAATCTAAAACAACAGGCACATCAGTACCACGAGGATTAAACTGAGCCAAGCGATGCGTTTCAATAAACATAGGTTCATTTATTTGATCTTGAACAGCAACAAAAGCAGGATTAAAACGCTCTACATGACCTACTTGCACCTTTACATTAGCTTCTTTTGCGTACTCCATAAGCTTTTGAGCTTCGGCAGGAGTTGAAGAAACAGGCTTTTCAATAAAAACATGTTTACTAGCCTTAAGAGCACTCTCCGCACATTCAAAATGATTAACAGTTGGCGTTACAATATCTAAAACATCGCAAGCATCTATTAATTGGTCAATTGAATCATAGCGTTTTAGGCCAAATTCTTTTTCTACCACACTGCTTATTTCTTTATTAGGATCATGAAAACCTACCAAATGTAATTCCTCTACTTCGCGAATACATTTAAGATGAATTTTACCTAAGTGACCTGCTCCCAATAAACCAATATTTACTTTAGTCATGTATTATGATTTTTTTTGCAAAAGTACTTATTTTTATGGTATTTTTCTGATGAATCAAACACAATTCTGCTAAAACATTGAATTTATCAGCTTTATTCCTATTTTCGCAAAAAAAACAATAAATGCAGAGAGAGAGTTACCGACATAAAGGATTACGAAAGAAGCTAGTAGATTTGCTAAAAACCAAAGGTATTAACAACCTAAAAGTTTTAGAAGCCATAAACAGCATACCCCGACATGAATTTCTCGACTCTTCTTTTCTGGAATATGCCTATCAGGATCAGGCATTCCCTATTGGTAGCGGACAAACCATTTCGCAACCTTATACTGTAGCATTCCAAACCCAATTATTGGATATAAAAAAAGGTGATAAAGTATTGGAAGTAGGTACCGGAAGTGGTTATCAGGCGACAGTTTTGGCAGAAGTTGGTGCAAAAGTTTTTACTATAGAACGACAAAAAAAACTATACGATAAAACAAAGAAACTCCTACTAAAACTAAAATATCCTCGCATTAAAACATTTTATGGAGATGGCTATAAAGGATTACCAACATATGGGCCTTTTGATAAGATTATTGTAACAGCCGGCGCACCTTTTATTCCTGAGGATTTATTAAAACAACTCAAGATTGGTGGCAAACTGGTAATTCCTGTGGATATAGATTCAAATACACAAGAAATGATCTGTGTTACTCGTAAATCTGAAGACAATTTTGAGCATAAAGAATTTGGGAAATTTCGTTTTGTGCCTCTTTTAACAAAAAAAGCACAAGACTAATAATCCACAGCACTTTCTTTTTTTTATCTTTACAGCCAAAACATAAACCTATGAAGACATATTATATCATTATTGTGGCTGTTTTTCTATTTCTATCATCCGCTTTGCAAGCTCAAGAGAAAGCAACAAAGAAAGAAAAAAGAGCTGCGAAAAAGGCCTTAGAAATTGCCCAGAGCGATTCTTTACGAGTTATTCAGGAAATATGGGCAGAAAACAAAACTTTTGTACTTGAAGCCCAACAGGTTTTTAATAAAAGAGGCGAAGTCTTTCAGCTTTCACCTTCTACCAACTTTGTTTATTTTGATATGGATAAAGCCATAGTTCAATTGAGTTTTAATGGACTTGTGGGATGGAATGGTGTTGGCGGAATTACTATAAAAGGCAATATCACCAAGTATAAATATGATGCTGAAAACAAAAACAAACCCATTTATATAGAAGCTACTCTACAAGGATCCGATGGCTTTCAGGATATTTTCTTATGGATTTCTAGCAGTGGACAGGGAGAAGCTCAAGTAAATGATATGCGTGGCAACCGAATCAGATTTACTGGCCATGTGCTATCTCTTAAAGATTCAAGAGTATATATTGGTAGCGAAAGGTTTTAATAATGAAGTTTTTCATACTGCTAAGTAGTTTTGTTTTATTAAGCTATTTTTCTTATTCGCAAAAAACAGAAGAAATACAGTGGTATAGCTTTGAAGAAGCTTTAGCTTTAAATAAAGAAAACCCCAAACTTATTTTTATTGATGTATATACCGAATGGTGTGGATGGTGCAAAAAAATGGATGCCACAACTTTTAAAGAAGCCTCTATTGCCCAATATATGAATAAGAAGTATTATTGCGTAAAACTAGATGCCGAAGGTGATGAAGCTGTAACTTACTACGGAAAAACCTATTATAACCCCAATCCCGATGGCAGAAGAAGCACACACCAAATAGCTGCCTTATTACTCCGCAATAAGATGAGCTACCCCAGTTATGTTTTTCTTAATGAAGAAAGCAAAATATTAACCGTTGTAAATGGTTTTATTACTGCTGAAAAATTCGATCCTATTATCCATTGGTTTGGCGAAAGAGTATATTTAAAACAGACTTATCAAGAATATATAAAGACTTATTCTTTAAAGGAGTAATCAATTGAATAAATATTCTTACTAATTTGCATTGTAATGTTGATAATTAATAAGAATTATATAACTAAAAAGTCTATCTTTGAAACAGA
>JAOZUW010000064.1 GCA_029938465.1 Bacteroidales bacterium
TCTTCATTCACTAATCTTAACTCTTCATTCACTAATCTTAACTCTTCATTCACTATTCACTATTCTAAACTCTTCTCCCAAAAACTTTCGGAACACTAATCAACATAGTTCGCCATATAAATCAAAACTATCAGCTTGTTTAATTTCTATTTGGTAAAATTCCCCGACTTTTAAATCGCAGCTATTAAAATCAATAAGCACTTCATTATCCACTTCAGGCGAATCGTATTCAGTACGACCTACATAATATTCCTCTTCAATTCTATCGATAATGACTTTGTATTTCTTACCCAGTTTAAATTGATTAATATCGAGACTTATTTCTTCTTGCAAAGCCATCAACTCTTCTTTTCGAGCTTCTTTTACTTCTTCAGAAACATTGTCTTCCAATTCAAAAGCAGCAGTATCTTCTTCTGGTGAATAGGTAAATACACCCATCCTGTCAAAACGAGATTCTTTTACAAAATTCTTCAATTCTTCAAATTCCTCTTGAGACTCGCCAGGATAACCCACTATAAAAGTAGTACGAATAGCTATATCCGGAACACGTTTGCGCATCTGTTTTACAAGGTTTCGCGTTGCTGCAGAATCATGATTACGTTTCATGCTCTTGAGTATTCTATCATTGATATGCTGCAAAGGAATATCCATATAATTATTGATTTTCTTTTCCTTTCTCATTAAATCCAGCACCTCTAAGGGAAAATGATTGGGGTAGGTATAATGCAAGCGAATCCATTCTATACCCTCTATCTTCTTTAAATCTTGTAGTAACTGGGCTAAAGTTTGTTTTTTATAAATATCGATCCCATAAAGCACCAGATCTTGCGCAATAAGAATCAGTTCTTTCACGCCTTTTTTGGCTAATGATTGAGCCTCTGCAATTAGTATTTCTTTGGCAACACTTTTATGTTTACCCCGAATTTTTGGAATGGCGCAAAAAGAACAAGTCCGATCGCAACCTTCAGAGATTTTCAAATAAGCATAATGTTTTGGAGTAGTAATAACTCTTTCACCCACCAATTCCTTTCGATAATCGGCACCTAAACTCTCCGTTATTTTAAGCAAATCGGCATCTGTAGCACCAAAAAAACCATCTACATCACCAATTTCATTGGGAAGTTCCTTTTTGTATCGTTCCGATAAACAACCCATCACATACACCTTTTCAATATCACCAGCTTTTTTGGCTTCCACAGCATCTAAAATCATATCGATACTCTCTTCTTTTGCATCGGCAATAAAACCACAAGTGTTAATAATTACTGCATCGTAATCATCATCTTCTTGCTGATGTTTCACTTGAATTTTATTGGCTTGTAACTGTGCCATCAAATGCTCTGAATCCACAAGATTTTTGGAGCATCCCATGGTGATGATATTTATCTTTCTTGGTTTCTGATGGGTTTTCATTTGTAATTATTTACAGTGTTTTATTTTATCTTGCAAGCTAGGGCGACCCAAAGCATCAGCCTTTTTCCAATCGTAACAGCTTTTCTCTCTATCACTTAAGTAAAACCAACATAGTCCCCGATTATAATAAGCATCCGCATAATTAGGATCACTCTCAATAGCTAAAGTGTATTTTTCAATAGCAGTATGATAATCACGATAATTCATATAACAATTACCTATTTCATAAAGCAAGCGGGCATGTTTTGGCATATACTCCAAACCTTTTTCAAATTCTATTTGCGCACCTTTAATATCATTTTGATAGGCTTTTTCTCTCCCCAGTTCATAATAATCTTCTGCTTTCTCCTCGGCAGGTATACACGCTACCATTAAAATGGATAGTATAAAAACCCCTACTAATGAATAAACTTTACTCATTTTTTTACCTCCCTGATTAAGTATACATACACCGGAAAATGATCGCTATAACCTCCTTGAAATTTATCCCCAACAAAAGAGCGCTTAGGATAGCCTTTATATTTTCCACTATCGTTAATCATATAGGATTTTTTATAGATATGCGCTTTATAGAAAGTCCATTCTGTTTTGTTTTCATTAATTAAAGCAGGAGTTAAAATAATTTGATCAAAATTATTCCAGGAATCGCGATAGGCTAATGTGCCTATACCTTTTCTATGAAGTGTCATATATGGATTAAAGAAATAGCCATCGGCAAGTTTCGATTTATCATCTGTAGCTTTAAGATATTTTGCCACACTTTTATTGGTTGGGTCGTCGTTCAAGTCGCCCATTATCATTACTTTAGCATTAGGATATTGTGCTATCAATGAATCAGCTAAAGAGCGAGCTAATCGGCCAGCGATATTGCGCTTAGGGCGAGAGCGACTTTCACCACCACTTCGTGAAGGCCAATGATTCACCTGAAAATGAATCATTTCACCATTAAGCTTTCCACTTACCACCAATTGATCACGAGTTTTAAAATTGGTGTCAGCATCTTGAAAAGGTGCAGAGTAGGCATGAACCAATTCAAAGTATTTGGGTTGATAGACTAAAGCCACATCTATGCCTCTTCTATCAGGAGAATTAAAATGTACAATTTGATAATTTCTATCTTTCAGAGCAGGTCTCTTCACCAAATCTTCTATCACCATACGGTTTTCTATTTCAGAAATACCAAAAACTGCTAGGCCATCAGGAGTCTTATCTATGGCTATTTCTGATAAGACCCTCGCCATTTGATCAAGCTTATAATAATACCGCTCACTATTCCATTGCTTATCACTATCAGGCAAAAATTCTGCATCTCTCACATTCTCCGAGTCAATAGTATCAAAAAGATTCTCTAGATTATAATAACCAATAGCTGCTATTTCGTATTCTTGGGCTTTTAATCCTTTAGTACCAAATACCATAATTGATATGATTAGCACCATGCAAAGCCGAGATAATTTTATATTCATAATCATTATTTTAGATTTGCAAATTTAGCAGTTTCTTTTAACATAAAAACGTTGATATTAGATAAAAATAATTAATTTTGTTGCCCCCATTTTTTTGGGCTATCAAAAATCAAAATTTATGCGAGAAATAAAATGGATTTTCTTTTTCCTTCTCATTTCTGTTTTTACAAATGCACAAATCGTTTCGGATACAACAAAACCTGAAAGTATGAAGGATGATGTATCTGCATCGGTAGCGGTTATTAGTATAGCAGAATTGGGTGGTGATGAAGAATCAGCAGATATCTCAGGGATTTTACAATCTTCGAGAGATGTCTTTGTGTCAACTGCCAGTTATACCTTTGGAGCAGCAAGGTTTAGGATAAGAGGCTACGACAGCGAAAATTACACTGTATCGATGAATGGTGTTAATCTCAACGACATGGAGAGTGGTAGAGTATATTGGTCATCTTGGGGCGGCCTCAACGATGCTTTACGAAACAGCGAAATACTAAATGGTATTAGTGCCACACAGTTCTCGAATGGAGGAGTAGGTGGAGCTACAAATATGGAGGTAAGAGCCTCAAGCTATCGACCAACTACAAAGCTTACTTATTCCTTATTGAATAAGTCGTATAACCAACGCCTGATGTTTACTTATGCTACCGGACAAATGCAAAATGGATGGGCTATTACCTTTAGCGGCTCCAAGAGGTGGGCAGAGAAAGGTTATGTAGAAGGCTCTTCCTACGATGCCTATGCCTATTTCCTTTCAGTAGAGAAAAAACTTAATGACCACCACAGCATTGGTTTTATTGGATACGGAGCACCTAGCAAAAGAGGAAAATCTTCGGCAGTAGTACAAGAAGCTTACGATTTAGCTGGGACAAATTATTATAATCCCTATTGGGGTTACCAAAATGGTGAAATTCGCAATTCTAGAATTTCAAATTATCATAAACCTATGTTTATGCTAAGTCATTATTGGACTATGGACGATGATACCAAGATAACCACAACAGCTTCTTATATGTTTGGTCGCGGTGGTGGAACCGCCTTAAACTGGTTTTATGGTGACGACCCTCGTCCAGATTATTACAGAAACCTACCTAGCTATTATGCAGAATCTAATCCGGCACATGCTTCATACTTGACAGAACAATGGCAAAATAATGAAACCTTTCGCCAATTAGATTGGGATGGCTTTTATGAAGCTAACTCCGATGAATGGGATGTGGTAAATGATGCAAATGGAATTAGTGGGAATACAGTCTATGGAAGAAAATCTAACTATATCATTGAAGATAGAAGATCGGATAGTAAGAAAATGAATCTAACATCAAATCTCGTGTCACGCATAAGCGAAGATATAGAGCTTTCTGCCGGTATTGATTTAACCAATTATAAAGGAGATCGTTATACCGTTGTAGATGATTTATTAGGAGGTGATTATTATCTGGATATCAATAAATATGCAGAAAGAGATTTTGCTGATCCTGACATGTCACAATCGGACTTGAATAACCCAAACAGAGTAGTAAAAGAAGGTGATATTTTTGGTTACCATTATACTGCTAACATCAATAATTATTTGGCTTGGGGGCAATTAGCTTTTGATTATCAAAATTTTGATTATTATTTAGGTGCAAATCTTTCTTATGATCAATTTTGGAGAACAGGGCAAATGCGTAATGGCCTCTTCCCAGATGATTCTTATGGTGATTCCGAGAAGAATTCATTTATTAACTATGGCGTAAAAGGTGGCATTACCTATAAATTAAGCGGTCGCCATTATTTAAGTGCCAATTTATTGTATCAAACACGCTCTCCACAGTTCAGAGATTCTTATCTATCTGCACGTACTAGAGATCAAGTTGTAAACAATTTAACCAATGAAAAAGTATCTTCTATAGATGTCAATTATGTGATAAAATATCCAAAGTTTAACGCACGAGTATCGGCATACTATACCAATTTTAATGATAAAACTTGGAGTCGTAGCTTTTATCACGAAGAGTTAAAAGACTTTGTGAATTATAATATGACTGGTTTGGATCAGCGAAATATGGGTATTGAAATTGGCACTCAAACAGAATTGCTTACCGGATTAAAACTAAACCTAGTAGCTGCTTTTGGAGAATACATTTATAATTCAGAACCTACATCAACTATAACAATTGACAACAGTCGTTTAAAACTCGATGACAGAAAAGTCTATCTTAAAAACTACCATGTTGGTGGAATGCCCCAAACAGCTCTCTCTGGAGGCCTAGACTACAGAACAAGCTTTTTTATGTTTATCGGCTTTGATATCAACTATTTCGATGGAAATTATTTACCACTGAATCCAGATAGAAGAACGGCAGAAGCAGTAGCAGGTATTGATCCTGCTTATCCATATTATGATGCTATCCTAACCCAAGAACTGCTACCTAGTACAGTTACTGTGGATGCAAATATTGGTAAATCATGGAGAATAGATTATAAATATTATATCAATATTAATTTCTCGGTTAACAACATCCTAAATAATCAGGAAATTGTTACAGGAGGCTATGAACAATTTCGATATGATAGTAATGATATAGATAAATTTGCCAATAAATATTACTATATGTATGGCACAACCTATTATTTAAATGTGAGTTTTAGGTTTTAATAATTGAAAAAAATAGAATAATGAAAAATATAATAACAAAAATTTCAGCCCTTACTTTGGCCGCATTGATTCTAATTGGAATCAATAGTTGTAAAAAAGAGTACGATACACCACCCATTCCAAATATTCCAGTTGGAGATGTTTTAACAGTTAGTGATTTAATAGGAATGTCAACAGAAACCCCATATAAATTTACTGAAGATAAATCTGTTTATGCTGTTGTTTCTCTGGGTGGAACTAATGGGAATATTTATAAAGAAGCCTATATGCAAGATGCCACAGGAGGTATTAAACTAAGTTTATTATCTGCTGGTGGTTTAAAAGCCGGTGATTCGGTTCGAATTTACCTAAAAGGAGCCCGTTTATGGGAAGATCATCGTCAGGTGGTTCTAGACTCCTTGCATATCACAAAAAATGTCATCAAGCTTTCAGCAGGAAATACTCTTGAACCTATTTCTGTAAGTATTTCTGATATTAAAACAGGTGCTTATAAAGGTATGCTTGTAAAAATAGAAAATGTACAATTTATATACTCTGAATTAGGAGAAACTTGGGCCGATGCTGTTACTCAAAGTACTACTAATAGAAATTTAGAAGATTGTGACGGTGGTGATTTAATAGTGAGAACAAGTGGCTATGCTAATTTTGCCAATGCTCCTCTACCTCAAGGCAATGGTTCTTTAGTGGCGGTTGCTTCGGTATATGGAACATCATCTTACGAAACACATCAAGTTTATGTGCGTACAATGGAAGAAGTTCAAATGGATGGTGACAGATGTGGCTCAGGTGGTGGTTCTCAAATAGATCCTGTTAATTCCGTTGATGAAGGTTTTGATGCTGCAGTGAATTATGAAGATATTAGCATAGAAGGTTGGACAAGTATAACTGTTGATGGAGACAGAGCATGGCAAGGAAAAGAATTCGAATCTGATAAATATGCTCAAGCTACCGGATACAACTCCACAGCTACTTCCATTGAAACCTGGTTAATCACACCTCCTGTTACAAATATTGGTGATAAAGTTTTAAGTCTGAAAACAGCTAAAGCTTATTGGACTCACACAAGTGGAGATCCATTGACCATATTGATATCTACCGATTTTGTTGGCGATAATTTTACTACAGCCACTTGGGAAGAGTTAAGTGTAACTATTGCCAATAGTAATAGTAGCGATAATGCATGGATAGCATCCGGAGAGGTTGATCTTTCTGCTTATAGTGGTAATGCTGCTATTGCCTTTAAGTATGTAGGAAGCGGAACAGAATCTACTTCTTTCCGTTTAGATGATATTAAAATTGATGTTCCCGGTGGCGGCGGCGGTGGCGGTGGCGTTACTCCTGTAGATGCTATTGATGAGCAATTTAATTCTGCCACGAATTATACTGATATCGATTTAGAAGGCTGGACTAACATAAGTGTAGAAGGTGATCGCCATTGGCAAGGTAAAGAGTATAATACTGACAAATACGCACAAGCTACTGGGCATAACTCCGGATTAGCAGCCATGGAAACTTGGTTGATTACGCCTCCTGTAACTAATATTGGAAGCAAAACATTAAGTCTAAAAACAGCTAAAGCCTATTGGGCACATAGTGGTGGAAACCCATTAACTGTTTTAGTTTCTGAAGATTTTGATGGTGAGAATTTTGAAACAGCAACATGGACAGAGTTAAGCCTTACATTAGCAATCGAATCTGATGATGACAATGCTTGGATAGAATCCGGTGAAGTATCACTCTCAGCTTTTAGCGGCAATGCTGCTATTGCTTTTAAATACGTAGGAAGTGATACAGAATCAACCTCTTTCCGTTTAGATGATATTAAAATTGGAACCGACGGTGGCGGTGGTGGTGGAATTACACCAGTTGATGCCATCAATGAAAACTTTGATAATGCTGTAGAATATGAAGATATTAGCTTTACCGGCTGGACCAATGTAAATGTAATTGGCGACAGAAAATGGCAAGGCAAATTTTATGAAGCTGATAAATATGCCCAAGCTACTGGATACAATTCAGGCTTAGATGCTATGGAAACCTGGTTAATCACCCCTCCTATTACCAATATCGAGACCAAATCTCTAAGTTTGCTCACAGCTAAAGCTTATTGGGCACATCCGGGCAGTCATCCTCTTACTGTTTTAGTTTCTGAAGATTTTAATGGCGAGAATTTTGAAAGTGCCAATTGGACAGAGATTGATATTACTATAGCTCAAGAAAGCGATACGGATCACGCCTGGATTGATTCTGGTTCGTATAGCCTATCATCATTTAATGGCACAGCTGCTATTGCTTTTAAATACGAGGGTAGTCAAACAGAAACTACTTCTATACGCTTAGATAATATTGTAGTGCAGTAAACTATAAACTAAGCAAAAAAAAAGCCTGTTTCTTCTGAAATAGGCTTTTTTTATAAAATTTAATACTAAATTAATATTAATTTGAGATGAAATACTATTTTTGTCACAAAATACTAATAATGAAAAGTAAACATCTATTAGTCTTAACTTTATTGTTAAGCAGTATTGTAGTATGGTCACAAAACGAAAAAACAAGTACTTTTTCCAAAGGAAAACCTATTGCTAAGATATACGCAAACTTTCATGCTGGTATTAATGAAGGAGCAAACCCTGCAGCTTTTCAGGTTAGTAGGGTTTATTTAGGTTATAAATATGATTTGGGAGATCACTTTTGCACTAAAATACAATTAGATATTGGTGGACCTAATGATGTGGGTATGCATCTTCTAAAAAAACGCTTTGCCTATTTTAAAAATGCCTATCTTCAATATAAAAAAGGAAAGATAAAAGTACAATTTGGTATTATACCCACAGCACAATTCAAATTGCAAGAAGATGTTTGGGGACATAGGTATATACAAAAATCGGTACTAGACGCCCAACGCATGGGAAGCAGTGCAGATCTTGGAGCTTATGTATACTATAAAGCTACTGACTTTATCTCCTTTGACTTGGGAATACTTAATGGCGAAGGATATGGTAAATTACAGAATGACAGCAGTATTAAAGTAGCCTTAGGAACCACAATAACACCATTAAAAGGATTACAGTTTCGCTTTTATGGAGATCTTATTCAAAAAGGTGTACCGCAAATAAATTGGGTTAATTTTGTTAGTTATAATTGGAATAATAAAATTATTGTAGGTTTCGAATACGATTTACAGTACAACTATCAAAATAATGAGGGGGAAGATTTAATAGTTTGGTCTACTTATTTATCCTATAATTTTATGGATAAATGGCAAATCTTTGGCCGTTATGACCATAGCGAGTCAAGTATTATAGATGATAACGGAGATCCTTGGCGCTTTCCTCTGGATGGAGAAGCCATGGTAGGCGGTATTCAATACCGTATTAATAAACATATTAAACTGGCCATAGATTATCAAGCCTGGTTTTTTACCGATAATCAAAAATCAAGCAAGCAGTTTATCTTTTTTAATACGGAAGTAAAGCTTTAGATTTTCTTTGATAAACAGCATTAATACTTTCATAAAATGAATTCGAAGAAAATAAGCCAGAAGACAAATATCAAAATAACTTGTTCGTTATTGAACACCCTTTGAGCTTAATCGTACAAAATATCCAAGCTAATTTTTTCCCATAACAGATAGCAGCTTGATATATTGAGAATTACAATCTTTGGCATATTTTTGGACAAAAAGATATTGGTTTTACAAAAATACTAACCCATAATGAGATTTTATTATGTAATTTTTTGTTGTAGTTTAGTAGATATCTGATTTAGATGATAATAAGCCTCTGTAATTATGGAGGCTTATTGTTTTTTGACCAAAAAAGATTTGTATTTTTACAAAAAAGAGATTCAATAATCTGGTTCTATGATGAGGAACCGAAAAACAAAATCAAAACACATGAAAAAATATTTATTACTGTTGTTTACAGCTTTTACAATTACTGCCTTTTCGCAGGAAAACAAGCTGATGCGTTTCCCAACTATTCACGGAGATCAAGTAGTTTTTAGTTATGCCGGCAACCTCTACACTGTAGCTAAAGAAGGCGGCATTGCTCGTCAGCTTACCAGTGATGACGGCCTAGAAATATTTGCCAAATTCTCTCCCGATGGTAGTCAAATTGCTTTTACTGGGCAATTAGATGGAAATACTGAAGTATATACCATACCAGCAGAAGGGGGCTCTCCTACCCGACTTACTTATACTGCTACTTTGGGTCGTGATGAACTTTCTGATCGTATGGGTCCTAACAATATTGTGATGACCTGGAAAGACAATAAAAATATTGTTTTCAGAAGCCGTAAACAAACCTTTAACTCTTTTAAAGGCAGCCTATTTATGGTGAATACTGATGGGAAATTAGATGAACAACTTCCCTTTTCTTATGGAGGTTTCTGTTCCTATTCTCCTGACCAAAAGAAAATAGCCTATAATCAGGTTTTTCGTGAGTTTAGAACCTGGAAATATTATCAAGGTGGCATGGCCGATGATATATGGATTTATGATTTCAAGTCGGAAAAAACTATCAATATTACTGACAATATACATCAGGATATTTTCCCAATGTGGCATGGCGAAATAGTTTATTACCTATCTGACAGAGATCGCATTATGAATCTTTTTGCTTATGATACAAAAAGTAAACAAACCACTAAAATTACTCATTTCGATAGATATGATATTAAATTCCCAAGTTTAGGTGACGAAGGTATCATTTTTGAAAACGGAGGAGAAATACACTATTATGACATAGCCAGTGGAAATATCTCTAAAATTGAAATTAGTATTAAGAATGATTTTGCACAAAGCCGCCCCTCACTAAAGGATGCTTCTAAAAGCATTAGCTCTTGGGCTGTTTCACCCGATGGAAAACGTGTAGTTTTTGGTGCAAGAGGAGATATATTTACACTTCCTGCCAAGCATGGTATCACTCGTAATCTTTCTCAAACATCAGGCATTCATGAACGTAATGTAGAGTGGTCACCAAAAGGCGAATTCATATCCTATATTTCTGATGCCACTGGAGAAGATGAGATATATATCATTAACCAAAATGGAAAAGAAAAAGCTCAGCAACTCACCAAGGACTCAGATACCTATAAATACAATCCTATTTGGTCACCTGATGGTAAATATTTATTATGGGGAGATAAAATGCTCCGACTTAACTTGATGAATGTAGAAACGAAAAATACTACAGTTATTGCACAAGCCGAGAGTTGGGAAATACGAGATTATTCATGGTCAGATGATAGCAAATGGATTGCCTATACTCTACCACAGCGTCAGGGTGTAAGCCGAATTTATGCTTACAGCTTAGAAAACACAGAAACAAATGTTGTGACCAATGAATGGTATAATGCCAGTTCTCCAGTTTTTAGTGATGATGGTAAGTATATTTTCTTTGTATCCAGCCGTAGTTTTAATCCTATTTATAGCAGAACAGAATGGAATCATGCCTATCAGGATATGGACAAGATATATTTTGTTACTCTTGAAAAAAGCACTCCTTCTCCCTTTGCTCCCGAAAATGATGAAGTGGAAATAAAAACAGAATCAGAAGAGAAAAAAGAGGACAAAAAAAAGGACAAAAAAGAGAAAAAAGATGATGAGGAAAAAGAAGAAAAAGCTCTAAGCATTGATTTTGATGGGATTTTTGATAGGGTTATTGCTCTCCCTCTTAAGGTATCAAATTATTGGCGTATCACTCCTGTTGGAGATAATGTTTATTATGCAGAATGGAATAGAAAAAGTGGAGACGTAAGCCTACATAAATACAATCTGAAATCACAAAAAGATGAAAGTATTGGATCTACTGGCAGCTACGTAATGAGTGCTGATAAAAAGCATTTCTTTATCTCTGATAAGGGTAAATATGCTGTTATTCCTATTCCTAAAGGAAAAATAAGTGTTAAGGATTACATTTCTACCAAAAATATGAAAGTAATGGTTGATCCCAAAGAAGAATGGAATCAAATATTTAATGAGGCCTGGCGACAAATGCGCGACTTCTTTTATGACGAAAATATGCATGGTGCTGATTGGGCAGATATCAATAAAAAATATGGAGTCTTAGTTCCTTACGTTAACGATCGTCGTGACCTCACCTATATTATGGGTGAAATGATTGGCGAATTAAATGTGGGCCATGCCTATATCAATGGAGGTGATATTGTAAAAGCTCAACGAATTAAAACCGGATTATTGGGTGCGCAGCTGAGTACAGATAAAAGTGGTTTCTATAAAATAGAAAAGATTTTAAAAGGTCAAAACTGGGATAAATCAGTGAGGTCTCCTTTAACAGATGTTGGGGTTAATATTGCAGAAGGTGATTATATTGTAGCCATTGATGGAAAAGCTACCAATAAGGTAAATAATATTTATGAGTTATTAGTAAATAAAGCCAAAACCCAAGTAATACTAAGTATAAACAGCAGCCCAGAACTAGAAGGAGCTCACGATGAAATTATTACTCCAATTGCAGATGAGGCAAAACTATATTACTATAATTGGGTTCAAGGAAATATAGACAAAGTAAGCAAAGCCACTAACGGAAAAGTAGGTTATATCCATATTCCAGATATGGGTGCCGATGGTTTAAATGAGTTTGTGAAACATTTTTATCCTCAGCTCAACAAAGAAGCTTTAATTATTGATGATCGTGGCAACGGTGGCGGAAATGTATCTCCTATGATCATTGAGCGCCTCAATCGTGAACTAACTATGTATGGGATGGCGCGAAATACCGGTATCACAACTAAACCAGCACAAATCTTAAACGGACCAAAAGTACTCTTACTTGATAACTATTCAGCTTCGGATGGTGACCTTTTCCCTTACCAATTTAAAAAGCTGGGTATAGGTACTGTTATTGGTGTTAGAAGCTGGGGTGGTGTAGTTGGCATTAGAGGTTCTTTACCTTTTATTGATGGTGCCGATATGCGTAAACCAGAATTTGCTCCTTTTGATGTGGATGGTAAAAAATGGATTATTGAAGGTTATGGCGTTGATCCTGATATTGAAATCAAAAATGATCCAGCTCGTGAATATAAAGGAATAGATGATCAATTAGATAAAGCCATTGAAGTGGTTTTAAAAGACTTGACTAAAAGAAAAGCTACTCCAGAGATTCCTGTTAAACCCGTGAAAAACTAATAGAATTATAACATCCAACTAAAAAATGCGCTAGCAGATATTACTGCTAGCGCATTTTTTTAGTCTAATCTGAACTTGCTATATCAAAAATACCCAATTGTTCATAGGGCGCTTGTTTCTCTTCAAAAAGGTTCAGTTGTTTTTCATCAACATCTTCTATACCAATTTTTTTATTGGTGTAATTTCCTGTATAATGATCCAAAAGGGTTTTAATTAGTTTGTTGGGAGTAGTACTTTTAATGGCACAATAATTTCGTAAACTTTCTGCTTGTTTATAGCTCAACTTAAAAACATATTTCTTAGCTCGTTTTCGCTTTTTTTTACTCATACCCTTTTTACTTGTTTCTAAGTGAATAAAAATAAAGCAATTAAAACAAGATACTGATTCTCTTTTGGCAAGTTAACAACATAAGATTGTTAATGTTACAATAAAAAATGATGTTTAGAATATTTTGAAGCTTGACTATTCACTACCCGTTTTTTCCTGATAATCTTCTTCAGCTTTTTGATAATCTTTCTCTGCTAATTTAAGCTTACCGGATAACATATCCAATTTCCTATCGGCCTTTAATATCATACTATCTGAGGTTCTGAGACCTTTATCGGCATCTTTCAACTTATTTTGGGCAGTTTTCAAATCCGCTTTATATATCGATGTTACTGCACGTAATCCAGCACGAGCTTCGGTAGCAGCTTTTCTGTCTTTCCCATTCATTGTTTTATTAAAAGGCTTGCTATCTGTTTTGTATTTTTTCTCAATAACTTTTATTTCTTCTTTGG
Source organism: Bacteroidales bacterium (assembly GCA_029938465.1). Classification (GTDB taxonomy): domain Bacteria; phylum Bacteroidota; class Bacteroidia; order Bacteroidales; family UBA12170; genus UBA12170. Next base: position 13,448 of record JAOZUW010000064.1, read on the forward strand.
CCTGCTTTTTATTTATTTTAGAATCATCTGAAAGTTTCTCCCCAGCATTAAATAAACTGTCGGCATTGTCTATTTGCCTTTTCAAATCGACTAATTTCTTTCTTTTAACTTCTAATCTTTCTTTTGATTTATTTATAGAAATCTCTTCCCTTGACAATTCATTTTGCGCATAAGAAAAGCTTATTGAAAAAATAAAAATAAGTAGTACAGTAGTCTTTGCAATTGTGTGTAGTTTGATTTTCATAGTAGTGTTGTTTAAGTTAATTAACATGTCTACGAAAAAAACAAACAAAAGTTTCATTAACAGTTTACCTATAAACTGTTGATTATAACATCTTATTCAACTTTCACAATCTTTTTTGTTATTACTTCATCCCCAATATGTAAGCGACCGAAATAGATTCCATCTGACAAACCATTTAAACTACTATGGATAGAATGAAATCCTGAATTTAATTCATCATCAGTAACAATCATTTTTTGGTGTCCAAGCATATCGATAACTTCAATAATCACTACTTCCTTATTCTCTAAACTGAAACTGAATTGTACATCAGAAGTAACCGGATTAGGAATAATTTGAAAACTATAATCCTGAAGAGGATCTATGATTCCTGTATTGACATCATACCAAGCTTCCCAGCCTAAGCCTTGAATACTAGCATTGGCTGTAAACACCATATTTATTTTACCACTAGGTGCAGTAACCGATTCAGGTGGAGTATCGTAATGACCGCTTATCTCTGCTATTAACTCCTGCTTACCATCTGCATCATATATTTTCAGTTTATCGAAATCTAACTCTGTATCAAAATAATTAAAATTCAAAGTAAGAGGGCCTTCTATTCCTGGATCTATTTTAAAAATACAGAAAGTATTATTTCCGTAATAGAAATCCTGAGACCCATCTGTAATTATAGCAGAAGATTCATTCAATTCCGTTACTTCCATACAAAAAACTGCTGTTTGACATTCATAGTTCAAATAAAATCCAGGAGCTGTGTTATCACCATCAGTGATAAACTCAATAAAAACTTGATTAGAAGAAATTTCCAATTCATCTTCTATTTCATTACCACTTAATTGAGCTACCAATTCCGAATTATTATCTTCACCAGCATAAATATTAAGCTTATCACCATCAGAAAAAATATCAAATTGCTTGAATTTCAATGTAATACTGCTTATAGAATCATAAGTACTTTGAGGAGTAATTAACCAAGTAGCTGTGGTATTGTTTAAATAATCATCTACCGGACCGCTACCATCAGATATACTACCTTCGAGGTAGGTTAAAGTATCAGCTCCTGAAGCGTAATTAGGATAGGTCCAATTCTCGTCATCTGGATAAAAATTGATTCCAACAGAATGTCCATAAGAAAAATCCAGCAAACTGTTGATCTGAAAATAACCATCAGAAGAACCACCCCAGCCCCAATTCATATGAAAAAGATCATCATCATCATAACCATCGCATACCCAAAAGTGACCACCTGAATTGGAATAACCCACATAGCCCATAGGATAAGATTGATCCAATTGATTTCTTAATAGATTTTTCCATTCTGCAGTGCTATAATTATCGCGTTCTTTCCACATTAAATCAGAAGACACATTAAAATGTTGTTCAATTTGCTCGGGATATTGCCAGGTACCAGAACCATCTGGACCATAATCCATATCCAATGCTACGCCTAGTTGATACATCAATTCACCTACAGCAGTATCGTTAATACTTGGCACGTCTGTCATAGCATCCCATTGATACCATGTGTTTTCAAAATCAGCACAAAGCTGACCATAATCGGGATGATAATAACAATGATCACCACTTCCATGTATGGGGAATCGCCAATAGTACAATAACTGAGCATATCCGGTTGCCACACAACCCGTAACAGCCTGACCTTCATCATTAACGGGACACATACTATTGTATGGCCATCCCTGATTCCATTTTGAAGTGATTAAATACGCTACACTTCTGGATTTACTATCAGCTCTATAGTTATTATTCAATAAATCCTCCCATTTCTTTTCTATTGCGGCTGTTGGTTGCAAGTTCTTTGCCCTTGCTAAGCTCACTTGTTCCTTATATTGATTAATCCAAAATTCTAAATTTATAGGTTGATTTTCAGATATATAATCGTTTTCCAATGAATAAGCAAAAATTGGCTCAAAGCTATTCTCGGCAGAAACTAAAACAAAACCACCAGCATTAAAATGAAAAATATAAAAAAAGCTTTGGGTTTCATCAGATTCTATTTGTGTAGATTTAACCATCAACTGATCATAAGAAAGAGATCCTTCCAGTTGATTGTACTTCTCAAAATAGAAATTTGTAGCCGCTATTTCAGCTTGATCTTTTGTGATTTCCTTAGCAAAAAGATTTATACTAAAAAGAATTGAAATAAGAATAAGTAAAAATTTTGATTTCATAGGTTTGTTCTTTGTTTATTACATCTAGAAATAGGACATACTACATCTAAAAAAGTTGCACAAATGTACATAATTTTTGTTAACCTAAAATCAGCAAGGATTTTCGTTACGAAAAGTTCAAATGTCTGTTAGTGTTGATGTAGCGCATCAAAAAG
>JAOZUW010000183.1 GCA_029938465.1 Bacteroidales bacterium
AAAAATGCGATAAAATTCATTCGAATCTTATCGCATCATTTTATAAAAACTCTTTAATAGTTAGCTTAGTAAGCTCTTGCAAAAACTACACGTTTGTTTGAGGGTTTTCCACTATAAATACATTTCCCATCTTCTTCAGGAGCATCTAAAGGTATAGTTCTGATGGTGGCTTTGGTTTCATCTTTTATTTTTTGTTCTGTTTCAGATGTACCATCCCAATGAGCATATAAGAAACCGCCTTTTTCTATCTCTTCTTTAAATTCATCCCAGGTTTCTACTTTTCTTGATTTTTCTTCCCGGAATTTAGATGCTTTAGTATATAAATTTTCTTGTATTTCATCTAAGAGAATAAGAATTTTATCTTCAATGCCCTCCATATCCATAATTTCTTTGGATAAGGTGTCGCGTCTAGCAACTTCTACGGTGCCATTCTCCATATCGCGAGGACCAATAGCCAATCGAATAGGAACGCCTTTATACTCATATTCTGCAAATTTAAAGCCAGGCTTATGGGTATCACGTTTGTCATATTTTACGCTAATGCCTTTTGCTCTAAGCGCTTTTACAATACCTTCCACTTTTTCCGAAACAACATCTAATTGTTCTTGTTTACGATATATAGGTATAATAACTACCTGAATTGGAGCCAATTTTGGAGGCAGTACTAATCCATTATCATCGCTATGAGCCATAATAAGAGCACCAATTAGGCGGGTTGAAACTCCCCATGATGTTGCCCAAACATATTCCTGTTTGTTCTCTTTACTTAAATATTTCACATCAAAAGCTTTGGCGAAATTTTGCCCTAAGAAGTGTGATGTTCCAGCTTGAAGTGCTTTACCATCTTGCATCAAAGCTTCAATACAATAAGTCTCCAATGCTCCAGCAAACCTTTCATTGGGCGATTTGGTTCCTTTTAATACAGGAACAGCCATCCATTTCTCAGCAAAATCAGCATAGATTTCCAATATTTGTTTGGTTTCATCAATAGCTTCTTGTTGAGTAGCATGAGCAGTATGCCCTTCTTGCCATAAAAATTCAGCTGTACGTAAAAACAATCTGGTTCTCATTTCCCAACGAACAACATTGGCCCATTGATTAATCAAAATAGGAAGGTCGCGATAAGATTGAACCCACTTTTTATAAGTATCCCATATAATGGTTTCTGAAGTAGGACGAACAATCAATTCTTCATCTAACTTAGCATCAGGGTCTACTTCTATTCCATTTTCACCGTTTCTTAAACGATAATGAGTTACTACTGCACATTCTTTTGCAAAACCCTCTACGTGAGCAGCTTCTTTGCTAAAGAAAGATTTGGGGATAAATAATGGGAAATAGGCATTTTCGTGTCCTGTTTCTTTAAACTTTTTATCTAAAACTTCTTGCATTTTTTCCCAGATTGCATATCCATAAGGCTTTATAACCATAGATCCTCTTACAGCTGAGTTTTCTGCCAGTTGTGCATGTTTCACAATATCAGTGTACCATTGTGAATAATTCTCTTCTCTTGTTGAAAAATTCTTTGCCATTTTAATTTGTGGTATAGTATTTGCTTTTAAGTAAGCAGTTCATTAGCATTATTATTAAACGACTGCAAAAGTAAAAAATATTATAACAGTTTGTTTTTTTGTGCTCAATATAATTTAAAGTCTCAAAAATAGGAGGTGATGATGAAAAATATATTCAATATATCTGGTTTATTAATAGTAATGATGTTGGCCTCTTGTGCCAGCTCTTATCAAAGTGCTTATATGGAGGATGATGTGTATAGTTATAATACACCTAAGCCTACTGTAAATAGGACTTCTGTTGCAGTTGCTCCAATTTCAGCTCAGGTTTCAACAGAAATTGCATCTAATCAAAACCAAGAAATTTTGGATTATTCATCCAATAATTATCAAGGTGAAATTGTGAATTTGGAAGGAGAAACTTATTACGAAGACTCCTACAATACTGAAGATTATTATGATTATGCTTATGCTTCTCGTATTAAACGTTTTCATGAGCCTATGGAGGGAGTTGGATATTACGATTCCTATTATACCAATCGTTATTGGTACGATTATAACCCTTATAACTACGGGTCAAGTATTTATATAGGGTATGATTATGCTTATCCATATTATTATGGATCAAATGTAAGCTTTAGTTTCGGTTGGGGCTGGGGTTCTAGTTGGTATTATCCATATGGAGGTTGGGCATATTATCCTTACTATGGGTATCCTTATTATGGTGGTTATTATGGAGGATATTACGGTGGTTATTACGGATATGGTTATTATGGCGGCGGATGTTACGATCCATATTATCAAGGTAATGACTATTATTACGGAAGTAGGGGTGGATCTAATTCATATGGTAACAGCCGAAGCAATAGCAATGAACAAGGAAGAGCTTCTTCATCCTCTAATTTAAATAAAGATGTTGCAGACAGAAATATGGCTTCAAGTAAAACAGCTAGAGGTGATGATTTTAACAGTACAACAAATAGAGGTTATTTTTCATCATCGAGCCAAAGTGCTACAAATCGTAATAATAGTTCAGCTGCAAGAACTTCATCTACCAACAGAGGAGGTGCATCTGTAGGTGCAGCTACCTCAGCAAGAAGTAGTGGTCGACAAGATAATACTACAGGAAGTAGTGTGAACAACTCTTCCAGTAATCAATCTGCCAATTCAGTTAATGCCAGATCTAAATATAGCTATCAAAAATATAATCGAGATCAAGGAACAGCTTCGGATAAGTACACAAGATCTGGTAATACTTCTCAATCAAATAGAGGCTCATCTGTAAATGCTGATCGTTCGCGAAGTTATAATTCTCCTTCCAGAAGTGAAGGATCGCAAAGCAATTCTCGTTATCAAAAACCAAAATCACAAACCAATAATAGTTCACGTAGCTATACTCGTCCATCTTCAACAACAAGTAATAGAAGCGGATCTTCTAGCAGGAGTTATTCTCCTCCATCAAGGAGTAAGAGCAGTAGTTCTAGTAGCTATTCCTCACCAAGTAGAAACTCAGGAAGTAGTAGGAGTTATAATAGTGGTAGTAGCTATGGTGGTAGTCGTAGTTCTGGAGGTTCGTCAGGAGGCGGTGGAGGATCATCAAGAAGTGGTGGCGGAGGCCGTCGTTAAAATATTAGATCCATAATTAAGCTATATTAATATCAATTTTAAAGGAATAGAAATGACTATAAAGAAGATAATAATAGTATTTATTTTGAGTTTCTCTGGGTTTTCCCTTTGGGCTCAACTAGCTGAAGATGCTTTACGTTTCTCTGGATATAGTAATACCGGCACTGCACGGTTTATGGGGCTATCAGGAGCAATGGGCTCTATTGGTGGTGATTTAAGCAGCATAAACTATAATCCTGCAGGAATGGGCATTTATAAAAGCTCTGAATATATTTGGGCTCCACGCTATCTACATCATAAAAATGATGCCAGTTATAATGGTTCTTTTCGTAGTGATACTCGCGATAATTTTAATTTTGGTTTAGCAGGTATGGTTAGTAGCATTCCTCTTGTAAATAGATTAAATCCGGATGGCGCCAGTTGGCAAAATATCCAATTTGGGTTTTCAATAAATAGAGTTGATAATTACCGTTCGGATGTTCTTATTGAAGGGGAAAGCTATGGTGGATCTCGTGTATTTGAATGGCGTGATGATGCTAATGGTAATAAACCAAATAATTTGGATATGTTTGGGAGCAATTTGGCCTGGGAGACCTATTTATTAGATACGATAAACGGTTATTCTACACAATATGTTACAGCAGTGCCAAGTGAGGGCATTTATCAAACCTATAGCAGTTGGAACGAAGGTTATAAAAATGAAATGTCTTTTTCGTTTTCCGGAAACTATAACGATAAATTATTTATTGGAACTTCTATGAATTTTTCATTCTTAAGGTATTATCGCAATATATATTATACCGAAGAAGCTTTAAAAACACCTGCTTCCAATGAATTTGAATATTTCTCTTATATCGAAGAATTACGAACCAGAGGTACTGGATTTAATGCCAAAGTGGGATTGATTTATATGATTACGCCAGTTTTACGAGTAAATGCGGCTTTTCACACACCTACTTGGTTTTATAATATGACAGATGATTATTACACTCGTGTAAATAGTACTATGGCTGATGGTGAAAACTATTCACAAAGCTCTCCTAATGGTCGTTATGATTATAGTCTGAATACACCTTTGCGTGCTATGGGAGGAATGAGTTTTTTCTTTGCAAACATGGGATTTATAAGTGTAGATTATGAATATATGGATTATAGTCAAGCTCGTTTTGAAGTATCATCATCTACTCTAAACGAAAGTAATCAAGATATTAAAGATGCTTTTCAGGCCACACATAACCTAAGAATAGGTAGTGAAATCAAATGGTATTCCTTTTTTGTTCGAGGAGGTTATGGTATTGGTACAAGTCCAGTAAAAACCGATATTAATAATATATTTAATAGTCAATGGAGTTTAGGTTTTGGATATCGTTCCGGACCATTCTTTATGGATTTTGCATTTATGCAGGAACTTCAATCTCAAGATTATTATATGTATAATGCTAATTATGTTAATCCAGCCTA
>JAOZUW010000065.1:0-7070 GCA_029938465.1 Bacteroidales bacterium
ATATTAACCGAGAGAGTGTTGGTATTCTTGAAAAATTTAATTTTAAAGAATGGGGGTATTTTCCTGACATTATAACTATTAATGGAAAAAAATGTGGCCATTTGATATACGGATTAAAACTAAAGCACTATGGATTGGAAGTACCATAGGTTTATTTTACGAATAAAAATCGTTTCTATTTTAATCCTAACTAGGTTAGAAGTCAGAAGCTAGAAGTCAGAAGTAAACTTCTAGCTTTGGGCTTCCAATTTCAAACCAAAAATTTACAGAAACTAAAAGTGCATACCTGCCTACCAGATTTCCTCCCGATAGGGATGGCAAAGGCAGGGTTTTAACTAACGATTGCGACCAATAAACAAAACACAATAACTTAGTTTTCGGTCCGTGCGTAGCCCAGAGTCTAAATGTCGTTTTTCCGCAATACTGAAAAACAAAAAAAACAGAAGCTAATCTCCCCTACTTCAACTCTAATGATTCAATAATCTCTTCAATTCTTTGATCAAGTTGCTGATGAAGCTGATTATAATCAGAGGTTTTATCAAGCTTTGCTTTTACTCCGAAATAAAATTTAATTTTTGGCTCAGTACCACTGGGTCGGATAGAGATTTTGCTGCCATCTTCTGTAAAAAACTGCAAAACATTTGATTTGGGTAAATCAATAATGCTTTCTTCACCACTTTTGATATTTTTACATATTGATGCTTGGTAGTCTTTTATCTGAACCACGGCACTACCATTGATGGTGGCAGGTGGTGTATTGCGATAATCTACCATCATTTGTTCAATTTCTTCGGCACCGGATTTACCTTTTTTTACAACGGAAATAAGTCGCTCCCAATAGAGGTCATATTCTACATATATCTCTTGAAGCAATTCATATAAGCTCAATCCTTTTTCGGTAGCCCAAGCAGCTGTTTCTGCTACCATAACACATGCACTTACCGCATCTTTATCTCTAACAAAATCACCTATTAAAAAACCATAGCTTTCTTCGCCACCGGCAATAAAAGTTTTCTTGCCTTCTTCTTTTTTAATAATATCAGCAATAAATTTAAATCCTGTTAAAACATCATAGCTGTCAATATTGAATTTATCAGCCATATCAATTAACAATTCGCTGGTAACTATAGTTTTAACCATAAACTGCTTACCATCAAGCTTGCCATTTTCCTTCCACTTGCTAAACAAATAATAAGAGAGTAAAGCAGCCATTTGGTTGCCATTAAGCAATACAAATTCATTATTTTCGTTCCTCACGGCAATACCTACTCTATCGCTATCAGGATCAGTGGCCATTACTACATCAGCACCTACTTCCATAGCTTTGTCTATAGCCATTTTAAGGGCAGCAGATTCTTCAGGATTCGGTGATATTACAGTGGGGAAATCACCACTTACCACATCTTGCTCAGGCACATTAAAAACATTTGAAAAGCCAAACTCTTTCAATGCACGAGGAACCAAATCAACTCCGGTTCCATGTATGGGAGTATAAACAATTTTTAAGTCGTTATGCTTAGCAATTAGTTCTGGAGATAGGGTGAGGCCCTTAATGGCATCTACATAATCTTTATCCATCTCCTCTCCTATTATCTCTTGTAATTCTGCATTACCTTCAAAATTTACATCATCAATCTCCGTGATTTTTCGAGCTTCTGCTACCACATTTACATCATGAGGATTGATCAGCTGTCCGCCATCTTCCCAATATACTTTATAACCATTATATTCTTTTGGATTATGTGAAGCTGTAATCACAATACCCGTTTGTGCACCTAATTTCCGAATAGCAAATGATAATTCGGGAGTTGGACGTAAAGCATCAAACTGATAAACTCTAATACCATTGGCTGATAACACATCGGCAGCTATTTGTGAAAAGTAAGTATTGTTATGACGACAATCATAGGCAATTACTGCTGCTATTTCTTCTCTATGAGGAAACATTTTTTTGAGATAATTAGCCAATCCTTGTGTGGCCATACCAACAGTATATTTATTCATTCTATTGGTGCCTACACCCATAATACCACGCAATCCACCAGTACCAAATTCTAAATCCTTATAAAAACTTTCCGTAAGCTCTTGTGGATCTTTTTCCATCATATTTAAGATCGCTTGCTTGCTTTCTTTATCGTAGTTACCATTTAGCCATAGTTGGGCTCTGTTTAATACTTCTTCGCTGACGGTATCTTTCATCTGTTTTTAGTTTTTATCGTTTATTTCAGGAAATGCAAAATTAATTAAATTTTGTTTGAACTCATATGAATAATTTGCAATTTATACCGCTCAAAAAAAAACCCAACAGATTTTTTATATCTGTTGGGTTATATATGTTTGTAATTGTTAATCTCTATAGAGTAATACTTATGAAATTTCAACCAATTCGTTCATTCCACGTTTAATAGCTTCTTCGTTTAATGGAATAAGTTTATGATAACGTTCAGGAAGTGATTTTTTTAATCCTTCAATAACATTCTCTAATTTAACAATAGGTTTGGCTTTTAAGTATGCACCCAAAACAATCATATTAAAGATTTTGGCATTACCCATTTCAGCTGCAATCTTAGCACCTTCTACTTTAAATATATTGATATCTTTTCGAGTAGGGTGTTTAAGAATACCATTTGGGTCATATAATAAAACACCACCTGGCTTTACAGTTTCTTCAAACTTATCCATTGATTGTTGATTCAAAATAACAGCAGTATCAAATTGAGTTAAAATAGGGCTACTAATTCTATCATCGCTAATAATTACCGTTACATTGGCAGTTCCACCGCGCATTTCAGGACCATAGCTAGGCATCCAACTCACTTCTTGATCTTGCATAATACCACTATAGGCAAGAATTTTACCCATTGAAAGTACACCTTGTCCACCAAATCCGGCTATAATTAATTCTTCAGTCATCGTTTTAAATTTTAGTAGATTACTTAACTAATTTTCCATCCACTTTAATATCTCCCATTGGGAAATAAGGGAACATATTATCAACCATCCAGATATTGGATTCTACAGGAGTCATCTTCCATCCAGAATTACAGTTAGATACGATCTCAACAAAAGCCAATCCTTTTTTCTCTTTTTGAATTTCAAAGGCTTTACGAATGGCTTTTTTAGCTTTACGTACTGCTCCTGGAGTATGAACTGCCTGACGAGTAACAAAATGAACACCAGGTAATTGAGCTATTAACTCAGTCATCTTTAAAGGACTACCCATGGTTTCAATCTCTCTTCCGTAAGGCGATGTAGATGTTTGCATACCTTGTAGTGTGGTTGGTGCCATTTGACCACCAGTCATACCATATATACCATTGTTTACAAAAATGATCACAATGTTTTCGCCACGATTACAAGCATGCAAAGTTTCGTTTCCGCCAATAGCTGCCAAATCGCCATCTCCTTGATAGGTAAATACATATTTTTCGGGCCAAACTCTTTTAATACCTGTTGCAACAGCAGGAGCTCTACCGTGAGCCGCTTGTTGCATATCGATATTCATAAATTCGTAAGCCAAAACCGAACAGCCCACTGGTGCAACACCAATGGTATTATGTGTGATTCCCATATCTTCCAGTACTTCCATAGTAATATTATGTGCTGTACCGTGACCACATCCTGGGCAATAGCTCAAGACTTTATCGGTCATATTTTTAGTTTTGGTATAAACTAAATTTTCGGGTTTTATAATATCTTTTATATCCATTTTTTATCCTCCAATTAATTTTTGCTCCAAAGCTTCTAATATTTCCTCAGGAGAATGAATAACACCACCATAACGTCCAAAATGCACGGCCTTAGTTTTACCTTCAATAGCTAACTTTACATCTTCTATCATCTGGCCAGCACTCATTTCTACAGCTAAGAATCCTTTAACTCTACCTGCTAAATCATTGAGTTGCTCACTAGGGAAAGGGAAAAGTGTGATTAAACGGAAAATACCTACTTTAATACCTTTAGCTCTTGCCAAGTCCATTGCTTTTTGAGATATTCTGGCACTTGAACCATAAGCAACAAGAATATAATCAGCATCCTCACAATTAATCATTTCATAGCGCACTTCTTCTTCTTGCATTTGCGTATACTTAGCCTGCAATTTAATATTGTGCAATTCTTGCTTATAGGGATCCAGCTCTAGGGAAGTAATAATATTTCGCTCTTTATCATCTGGTTTTCCAGTAGTGGCCCAATCACCATATTTTTCAATGATCTCTTGATCGGTTAAACGAGGTGTTTGTTCTGGCATAATAACTTTTTCCATCATCTGACCTATAACACCATCAGAAAGAATCATCACAGGGTTACGATATTTAAATGCCAAACGAAAAGCATCAGCAACAAAATCAGCCGATTCTTGAACAGAAGCCGGAGCTAATACCAATAAACGATAATCACCATGACCACCACCTTTTGTAGTTTGGAAGTAATCGGCTTGAGAGGGTTGAATGGTACCCAATCCTGGTCCACCACGCACCACATTAACAATAACTGCCGGTAATTCGGAACCAGCCATATATGATATTCCTTCTTCTTTTAAACTGATACCCGGGCTCGAAGATGAGGTCATCGCCATCTTTCCAGCCGCAGCAGCTCCATATACCATATGGATAGCAGCTATTTCGCTTTCTGCCTGTAAAACAACCATTCCGGTTCTATCTTCAGGACGTTCCATCATTAGGTATTCAATAACTTCGGATTGAGGCGTAATAGGATACCCAAAATAAGCATCACAACCAGCGCGAATAGCGGCTTCAGCTACTGCCTCATTTCCTTTCATTAATTTAATTTCAGCCATTTTTATGTACTTTTTATAAATTTCTAACCAGCTACTTTTATCTTATAAACAGAGATTACTCCATCAGGACAAACAATAGCACAATTGGTACAAGCAATACAAGCTTCAGGATTCTCCATATAACAATAAGTATATCCTTTACTATTCACATCCTTTGCTAATAGAATTACATCGGTAGGGCATACAGGAATGCAAACACCGCATCCTTTACACTTTTCTACATCAACTACTATTGCACCTCTAACTTTAGCCATAGTTTAGTATGTTTAAATATTATATTTTTTTGCGAAATTATGAAAATATCGGGAATGTTCTAAATAGATTTAGTGCTGCATAAAGTAATGAAAGGCAATTTAGACAAAAAATAAATTAATCACCAATTGTATAATGCTAGTGATAGATTTTTAACATAGTGATATAGTGCATTTTATAGATTATTAAAAATTGAAATGAATATATATTTATTAGAATAAGTATATTACTGAAAAAACAATTTCAATTAAATCTTGATGATTATTTAACAATTTATAACGTGTCAGTGCACTGAAAAGCAATAATGATAAAGTTGATGAATAATCCATATATCATAATGTGCTTTATAAATAATTATGAAATAATTAAGCTTTATAGATATTTGCAATCATAATAAATTTGTACATTTGCCGTCCAATTTGTAATTATTCTAAATTAGAATATGTAATGGCAAAAGATGAAAAACAAATACTCGAAGATGTAACTTCGAGCGACTATAAATACGGTTTCGTGACCGAAATTGAAACTGAATTTGCACCTAAAGGTCTTACCGAAGATACTGTTAGGTTTATTTCAGCAAAAAAAGAAGAACCAGAGTGGCTTTTAGACTTTAGACTTAAGGCTTTTAGGCATTGGCAGGAGATGGAAATACCTGATTGGGCACATTTAAAAATACCTCCAATTGATTTTCAAGATATTATATATTATGCAGCTCCAAAAAAGAAAAAAGAATTGGAGAGTATAGATGATGTAGATCCAGAATTGATTGATACTTTTAATAAGCTGGGTATTTCCTTAGAAGAGCAAAAAATGCTTTCCGGAGTGGCTGTTGATGCCGTTATTGATAGTGTTTCGGTGAAAACAACTTTTTCCGATACTTTAGCTAAACATGGAATTATTTTTATGTCGTTTAGTGAGGCTGTAAAAACACATCCTGATTTGGTGAAAAAATATATGGGTAAAGCAGTACCTAGTGGAGATAACTACTTCTCCACCCTTAATGATGCGGTGTTCAGTGATGGTAGTTTTTGTTATATACCTAAAGGTGTTCGTTGTCCGGTTGAGCTCTCTACTTATTTTAGAATTAATGCAGCAAATACAGGTCAGTTTGAGCGTACCTTAATAATAGCAGATGAAGGAGCTTATGTAAGCTATCTTGAAGGCTGTACAGCGCCACAAAGAGACGAAAACCAACTGCATGCCGCTATAGTTGAAATACTTGTAATGAAAGATGCTGAAGTGAAATATTCAACAGTTCAAAACTGGTATCCAGGCGATAAAAACGGGAAAGGTGGAATTTTCAACTTTGTTACCAAAAGAGGAATATGTAAGGGTGATCATTCAAAAATTTCTTGGACACAAGTAGAAACGGGTTCTGCGATTACTTGGAAATATCCCAGCTGTGTTTTAGCTGGTGACAACTCTATTGGTGAGTTCTATTCTGTAGCTGTTACAAATAATTACCAACAAGCAGATACTGGTAGCAAAATGATTCACTTAGGTAAAAATACTAAAAGCACTATTATATCTAAAGGTATTTCAGCTGGTCATAGTCATAATAGCTACAGAGGTTTGGTTAAAGTAGCTAAAAATGCTTCCAATAGCCGTAATTTTTCGCAATGCGACTCTCTTTTACTTGGTGATAAATGTGGTGCACATACTTTTCCGTATATTGATGGTCAAAATAGCAGCAGCATTGTTGAGCATGAAGCAACCACCTCGAAAATATCAGAAGAACAATTATTTTACTGTCAACAAAGAGGTATTAGTCAAGATTCGGCTGTAGGGCTGATTGTTAATGGATATGCTAAAGAAGTTCTTAGGCAGTTACCTATGGAATTCGCAGTGGAAGCACAGAAATTATTGAGTATTAGCCTTGAAGGTAGCGTGGGGTGAGAGTTAGGAATGGTGAAGAATAGTGAGTTAAGAGTTAAGATTAGTGAGTTAAGATTTAAGAATTAAGAGTTAAGAGTTAAGATTAGTGTCCCGAAAGCTTTCGGGATAAGAATAGTGATTTAGG
>JAOZUW010000065.1:7170-15932 GCA_029938465.1 Bacteroidales bacterium
TTAAGAGTTAAGATTAGTGTCCCGAAAGCTTTCGGGATAAGAATAGTGATTTAGGATTAGTGAATTAGGAATGGTGAGTTAAGAGTTAAAGTGATTTAAGATTAGTGAGTTAAGATTTAAGAATAGTGATTTAGGAATAGTACCTTGAACGCGTTCAGGATTAAGAATTAAGGAATGTTAAAACAAAGAAAATGTTACTAAATATAAAAGATCTCCATGTTTCCATAAATGGAAAAGAAATTTTAAACGGTGTTAATCTTGAGGTTAACAAGGGTGAAGTACATGCTATTATGGGACCAAACGGAACCGGTAAAAGTACATTAGCCGCGGCTATAGCTGGAAAAGAAGCTTATGAAGTTACTCAAGGGAGCATTAGCTTTAATGGAAAAGATATTTTAGATATGCAACCAGAAGTGCGGGCTCAAGAAGGTATTTTCCTGGGGTTTCAGTATCCTGTTGAAATTCCGGGAGTGAGTATCACCAATTTTATGCGTACTGCTCTTAACGAGATTAAAAAATACCATGGTCAAGAGCCTCTCACTGCAGCAGCCTTTTTAAAAAAGATGAACGAAAAACAAAAGTTGGTTGAAATCACCTCTAAGCTTAAAAACCGCTCCGTAAACGAAGGTTTCTCAGGTGGAGAGAAAAAGAAAAACGAAATTTTTCAAATGGCTATGCTTGAACCACAGTTAGCTATCTTGGATGAAACCGACTCTGGTTTAGATATTGATGCTTTAAAAATTGTGGCAAATGGCGTTAACAAACTAAAAACACCTGATAATGCTACTGTTGTTATCACACATTACCAAAGACTATTGGATTTTATTGTCCCCGATTTTGTTCATATTCTTTACGATGGAAAAATTGTGATGACCGGTGGTAAAGAGTTAGCTCTGGAGTTAGAAGAAAAAGGGTATGAGTGGATCAAACAAAGAGTAAAAGCATAGAAAGGCCATAGCTTATGAAAATGCAAAAATCACAACCCCTGTTTCAGAAATTAGATCAATGGCTCGAAGAAAGCCAAGGTTTTTTTAATGCCAATTGTCAAGCAAAACGTGCTGAAGCTTTACTAAAATTGAAGAAATTAGGTTTACCTGATAAGAAAATGGAAAAATGGCGAAATACCGACTTATCTGAAGCTTTAAAATTTGACTATAAACTTTGGACAAAAGAGTTTTCTCCTGCACAAATACAAAATGATCTTTTTCAGTGTGATGTACACGACCTAGATGCTTTTACCATTAATCTTTATCGTGGTAGATATGTGTATCAAGATCAAGCTATTTTTAAAATGGAAAATGGTGCTATCATTGGTAGTATGGCTGCTGCCATTGAAAAATATCCAGAATTGGTTAGTCAACATTTTGATAAATACACCAATAGCGAAAATAAAGCTTTCGATCTTTTAAATACCGCTTTATTCCTGGATGGATTGTTTATTTATGTACCCAAGAATACTAAGTTAGAGCAACCCATACAATTGATTAATGCTGTGGGTCGTGAGGAAAATACTTTTGTTCAAAATCGTAATTTAATTATTCTAGAAGAAGGTAGTGAACTCACGCTGATTCATTGCGATGATTCTTATGATTATAAACGAAGCTTTACCAATTCACTCAGTGAATTTTATATTGGTAAGAATGCCAAATTAGATCATTATAAAATTCAAAACATCAATAACAATTCGTTTCTAATTAACTCTGATTATTTTTATCAAGAAAGAGATTCCAGATTGAATACCAATAAAATGATACTTAATGGTGGTTTGATAAGAAATGAGGTAGTTAATACTATTAACGGAGAAGGTGCCGAATCGGATATTCTGGGTCTTTATTTAGCTGATGAAAAACAACATATTGACAATCAGGTTTTTGTAGAACATGCTGTGCCTAATTGCCGCAGTAATGAGTTGTTTAAGGGTATTGTAGATGATTATGCACATGCTGTTTTTAATGGGCATATTCTGGTTAAACCAGATGCTCAAAAAACTTTAGCTTATCAAAACAACAACAATATTATATTGACTGATAAAGCTAAAATAAACACCAAACCTTTTCTGGAGATTTATGCCGACGATGTGAAATGTAGCCATGGTGCCACCATAGGTCAATTAGATGAAAATTCTTTATTTTATATTCGCCAAAGAGGTATTGGTATTGATAATGCTAGAATGTTATTGATGTATGCTTTTGCTGCAGAGGTAATTAATCATATTAAAATAGAAAGTCTAAGAACTCGCATTGATGATATGGTGAAAAAACGCTTAAGAGGAGAATTATCTATTTGTGATCAATGTGTATTACAGTGCAGTACACCAGAATATCATTTTGAAATAGACATGGCTAAAATTGACTAATAATGGATATACAAAACATTCGAAATCAGTTTCCAATATTGAGCAGAAAGGTCAATAATAAACCATTGATTTATTTGGATAATAGTGCTACTACTCAAAAGCCACAATCGGTAATAGATGCTGTTTCTAACTATTACACTCAAATAAACAGTAATGTTCATAGAGGAGTACACCAGTTATCCCAGCTAGCTACCGATGCTTTTGAGGAGGCTCGAAAAAGTGTACAGGAATTTATTAATGCCAAAGAGCATCACGAAGTAATCATTACTAAAGGAACCACTGAAAGCATTAATATGTTAGCTTGGAGTTTTGGTGAAGCTTTTATCAAAGAGGGTGATGAAATTTTAGTAAGTGAAATGGAACACCATGCTAATATCGTTCCCTGGCAAATGCTTTGCGAAAGAAAAAAAGCTAAATTAAAAGTAATAGCTGTTGATGAAAATGGAGTTTTGAAAATGCAAGAATTTGCAAACTTACTGAATTCAAATACAAAAATAGTTTCTATAGCTCATATTTCCAATACATTAGGAACTATTAATCCTATAAAAGAAATCATTGATAAAGCTCACAAGCTAGGTGCCTTAGTACATATTGATGGAGCACAAGCTGTGGCACATACCGCAT
Source organism: Bacteroidales bacterium (assembly GCA_029938465.1). GTDB lineage: Bacteria > Bacteroidota > Bacteroidia > Bacteroidales > UBA12170 > UBA12170. The sequence goes on from JAOZUW010000065.1 coordinate 10,151, forward strand.
TGGATATGCAAGAATTAGATGTTGATTTTTACAGTTTTTCAGCGCATAAAATGTATGGTCCAATGGGTATAGGTATTTTCTATGGTAAAGAGCAGTTACTCAACAAAATGCCACCTTATCAATATGGTGGTGAAATGATTGATCAAGTTAGTTTTACTAAAACTACCTTTAACGAACTGCCCTATAAATTTGAAGCAGGAACACCCAATGTAGGTGGTATGCTTGGTCTACAAGCCGCCATCAAATTCCTTTCAGATATAGGCTTAGATCAAATAAAAACTTATGAAGATGAGTTATTAAATTATGCCACTCTTGAACTTCAAAAAATAGAAGGCTTTAGGATGATTGGTAATTCTCCCCACAAAGCTTCGGTACTTTCCTTTTTACTTGACGAGATTCATCCTTTTGATGCTGGAACAATTTTAGATCAATTAGGCATTGCAGTACGTACTGGTAACCATTGCGCACAGCCCATTATGGATAAAATGGGTATTCCCGGAACAATTCGAGCCTCTTTGGCCATATATAACACTACAGAAGAAATTGACGCCTTGATTTTAGGAATTAAGAAGACCCAACAAATGTTTTTATAAAAAAACCAATTATGAATATTGAAGAAATAGGACAAGAGATAGTAGAAGAGTTTAGCATGTTTGATGATTGGATGGATAAATACAATTATTTGATTGAACTGGGTAGAGATTTGGAAATTATTGATGAAAAGTACCGCGATCAGCAGCATTTAATCACAGGTTGCCAAAGTAGGGTGTGGCTTTCTGCTGAAGAAAAAGAAGGTAGAATTTATTTTAAAGCAGATAGCGATGCTGTAATTACCAAAGGCATTGTTAATTTATTGATTAGAGCATTATCCGGACAAACAGCAGAGGATATCATTAATGATAAACTCGATTTTTTGGAACAGATAGGTTTAAAAGATCATCTCTCTCCTACTCGAGCTAATGGTTTAAGTAGTATGGTAAAACAAATGAAGCTTTATGCTTTGGCTTTTAAAGCTAAAAAAGGATAGGTTTAATACTATTTTATAAGATAATAATTATGTCGGAAATAACTGAAAAAATGAAGGTCGAAAAAAACGTCCTTACCACTTTAAAAGGAATATTTGACCCGGAAATACCCGTTAATGTGTTTGACTTAGGTCTTATATACGAAATTGATGTACAGGAAGATATGAAGGTTACCATCATTATGACTTTAACTGCACCCAATTGCCCTGTGGCTGAATCATTACCTAACGAAATAAAAGAAAAAGTAGCCAATACTGATGGTGTTAATGATGCTGAAGTAGAGATGACTTTTGAACCACCCTGGAATCAGGATATGATGAGCGAAGAAGCAAAATTGGATTTAGGTTTTTTGTAGAAACAATCAAGCATTCGGTCTATTCTATTTTTTAATTACGCCTTACCAATCTCCCGATTGTTTTGCACTTATACTGTTGATATTCAATTTTAGCACAAAGATATTATCCACATTTTTACTATTGTATTCATTCTCCTTTTTACCATGCTGTTGCATGATAACATCTAATCCATTAAGCTTTTGATGATAATCTGAAATGATTTCCATTTGTCCTAAGCCAATAATGGAACGATATTTTGTTGTCCATTTGCATGAAATTTCATCCTTTAATATTTCGTAGGATTGTTCTATTTCAAAACAAACTTTATTATTCTTCCTTATTAAATCTATTTTCTTTCCCTCTTGTGCGCAATGAAAGTATAACGAATTATCTTGATATCCATAATTCATTGGAATTATATACGGAAATTCATCATCAAATAATGCAACCCTACAAATTACAGAATTATTCAAAATATCATTTATTATATTTTGATCTACAATTTCCTTATCATTTCGTCTCATAAGTTATTATTTAGTGAAGAACCTTTAAAAAAATTGTAGTGTTCTATAATACTTCATTAGTAATAATAACCTAAGCTAAAATCTTAAGCATATTTATCTCTGCAGGTGAAAGGAAGCGCCATTTTCCGCGAGGTAAGTCTTTCTTAGTTAAGCCACCCAACTTCACCCTATCTAGCTTAATCACCTTATAACCAAATTGTTCGAAAATACGCCTGACAATACGATTTTTACCGGAATGGATTTCAACACCAATCTCTTTATGTGTTATATCAGGTTTTACATAGGCAATAGCATCAGGTTTAATAAAGCCATCCTCTAATTCAACTCCTTGCTTAATACTGTTGAAATGATCTTGGCTTAAGTTGCTTTCTAAGCTTACTTGGTATATTTTTTTAATCTCATGAGAAGGATGAGTCATTTTTTTCGCAATCTGACCATCGTTGGTAAACAATAGCAAACCAGTAGTGTTTCTATCTAATCGACCCACAGGATAGATTCTTTCTTTAACTGCATTTGCCACTAAATCCATCACTGTTCTTCTTTCAAATGGATCATCCATTGAAGTAATAAAACCTTTGGGTTTATTGAGTAACACATAAACCAATTTCTCGCGCTTTAAATTTCTACCTTCAAATTGAACTCTATCATCAGATTTAACTTTATAGCCTAGCTCTGTAATCACTTCATCATTAACTTTTACCACACCAGCAGCAATATATTTATCGGCTTCTCTCCTACTACAAATACCAGAGTGCGCAATAAATTTATTTAATCGAATCTCCTCTTCGTTTTTTCTCTTTTGAATATCTGTAACAGCATCACTCGACATTCGTTGCCTTTTTCGTTTAGGTTTCTCAATAGGTTTTTCGTTTAATTCCTCCTTTGATACACTTTCCTTCTCTCTATAAAATTTTCTGAATCCTGATTTTTTATCCATCATATTAAGTCGTTTTGAACATGCAAAAATATTACTATTATTGGTATTAAAAAAATAAAAACCATTGAAGTAAATATCTCAATTTCTAATACTTACTCTTTGTTTAGATTTTTTATCTTCTTTTTTGTTTTTTTCACCTCAACTCCAACACTTGTTTTTGCACCCATAATAGCTAAATGTGTTAGATAATGGAAAAACCCTCTATGCTTATTTCTTTCAAAATAAATCGGCCCCTTTCGTAAGCGAAAATAGGAATTATTATTCTTTTTTATCATTGAATTAGCTAGAAAAGAGATAAATACACTTTCTTGTAAATTTTTCTTACGTAAAACTTCAATTTTTAAGTCTTTGTATTTTAAAAGCATTTCACCAGTAGCTACCTCTTTATTACCATGAGCCATCATCTGCATATTTAAAAAATTTCCACTTTTAGCCATAGCCAATGTAAGAGGTTCAAGGATGGGGTTAAACTCTTCTGCTTGTATTTCTCCTAATGAGGCCATCACCACAAATTCTTGTTCTTTTGAGTTCAAAGGGTAAGCAGCATTTAGAGTCACTAAGGATTTATTCATCAATTGGGCATAAGCATTTAATTTAAGAGCTCCGCCAAACTCCCTATAATCTTTATCGTTAGTTACACCTGTTAAGCTTGCATTTAATTGCTTAAAATATATGATACCATACTTCGCCATATAGGCTTTCTTTTCTTCGTATTGCAATCTCCCATTTTCTATTTCCAAAGTATCTACCTTTAAATAGAACGGCAAATCCAATAACATCTGTGCTGGCATCGGTTTATAAACATTGGTATCAAATACAATTGTTTTATCCTTAAAAATAGCTATATCAGGCTCAAATAGCTTTATTTTTCGAGCACTATATCGCTTTCTGAATATCATATCTCTATAATCCATATCTTCGACAGAAAGTGATGGAATCATAAACTCTATTCTATCTTTCTGAGAACTGATATTGGCAGAAAAACTTGACTTGTCATATTGTGGAATAAGTTGAACAGAATCTATTAGCAAGCTTTTACTTCGGCTGCTAAAAAATAGTTTTTTAAAGCCTATACTATAAAACCTATCTTTTGTTAAATAGGAAAAAGCAGGTATTTGAATTCTTATATCATCACTATAAAAAAACTTTTCTTGATTAAAAATATGGTTATTACTATCTATCTTTATTTGATCAGCTTGAATTTGAATACCTTTAAATTGCATATTAGATAATCGAGCATTACTATTTCCTTGTAAAAACAAATCCATTTCATTCATTTCAAGATGCTTAACAGTAATGCCTGAAAGCTGCTCTTGAATCAAAGGATATAGATTCAAATTATGAATTTGGTTTTTTGATTTAGGTTTTTTCCATTCTGATTTTTGCCAAATTTGCGGCGATTGAAAATATATATTTCCAATAAGCAGTTCTGGTTTATCAGCATTTAATAATAGACTAAACTCATTTAACTCTAGGCTGCTGAATTTAATATTAACAGGTAAATTACCTGATTTGTTTAGTGATAAGAATTCCAAATTCGTGAATAATAACCGATTATCAATATTGGATAACTCAACATTTGAAAGATTTAAAATATACTCTCCTTTATTAAAAATATGTGAATAGCCTTTCAAACGAAATAAAACCTCATCTGAAAAGAGAAAACGATCCAAGTTTTGTAAACTTGTATAGTCTAAATAAAAACGAGAAATATTTAAATCTAATTGTTTAATTTTTACATCATCTATATGCTGTAGATATTGATTCGAGAACTGCAATTCACCTTTTGAAATGTTTAATTGATTGATTTTAAAAAAACTATAGCCTGCAACAAATTGTCTAAAAGATTCATAAAAACTTCTGGATTCTCCTTGATATTCAATCTCAGATTGTCTATTACCATTAAAAAAAAGCTGCGGATTGACGATATGGATGGAATCAAAAGATACCTCTTTATTTATTTTATACCGCATAGGATCAATACCCGATAAAAAAACATAAGGAATGGCAATCTCCCATTGTTTGGATGCTTTATAGCTGGTATTATTACTATTTGATTCCACTACAAGATGATTTACTTCTAGTGTTTTATTTTGCATATGGTATTGCCAGTTTTGAGCCACTAACTGCAAACTATCCTTTTGTTGCCAAAAATTTGTTTTGTTTGCTTTAAACTCCAAACTATTGGACTTAACTAGTTCTTCTAAATCCGTATTAATATCTAAGTATTTTGCAAAAACACTCAAATCTTTTGTGTTTATTTTAATATAATTCTCAGGTACAGACAATTCCATAGAAGCCTGTATATCTGGCATATATAAATAGTCGCAATGAATTGAAATTGTTGTTTTTTGATTTTTATTTTTATTTGCAGTAGTATCCTTTGCGATTAAACCATCTATTAATAAACGATCTATAGAAAGAGTATCCAGAATAATAACTTCTGACTCAATTAATAGCTCTTGCCAATTTAAACCACTGAGCAATATATTCTCAGATTGCCACTTCATTCTATTGTTCCTGTCGGATTTGTTCCAATCAACTTCAGTTGAAGCACTTGCATATCTCCCCATTTCTGAATCAAAAGAAGTGTTTTTTAATAGGACAATCAGTTTTTTATTCTTTGGTACAAATTCTAATTCCTTCCAGTTTACCTGAAAACTCCTCATCAATTCATACCATTGGCGCTTGTTTTTGGAATCATAGAAAAGATGATCTATAGCCAAATCTAAAGAATTTATATCCAAAACTTCATCACAATAATTTATATTAGAATTTTGAATATAGATCTTCGAGATATCTACTAATAAATTCGGAGCTGATTTTTTTCTATCCTCTCTCTTTTTAAATTCATTAGGGATATTTATCACAGGCTTTTTAATATTTAATTCTTTTGCTTTTATTTGTTTTTTCTTCAGAGCCAATAAAAGGTCAAAATCAACAAGACTAGCATTTTCCCAT
>JAOZUW010000066.1 GCA_029938465.1 Bacteroidales bacterium
AAATAGTGCACATATTTTTGTGCCATAACTAATCGGTCTCCCCAATGGGTTTCGTAGAAATGTTTGCAATCATGTATGGCATTTTCTTGAGCAGCTTGTGTTCCTTTGCTATAAAGTAAAATAAAGTCTTTTAAGTCTTGATAAATATCTGTCAGATTATCAGCTAGATTCGATTGTTGTGGATCGGTATCTTCTGTAATGCTGTGGTCAATAGTCCAATAGTTATCTTTAGGTTTGAATTTATCCCTTAGCTCATTAAAAATAATTTCCCAGCTTTCTGCTGTAACAAAACGTTCGTTCATTTCGGGCATTTGCACTTCCACATTTGGTAATAAACTACCTTTTAAGTAGAGTAAAGGAAAAATCTTTTGCAAATATTCAAGAATATCTTTGGATTCGTATTTATGTGCTTTTTCAATAAAATGACAGTATTCATTGGCTACTGTTATCATTTCTAGCACGTTCTTTGAACTTACACTATTGGTATCCATAGGTTAAATATTTTCAAACATAAAGGTATAAAAAAACCCCGAATATCGAGGTTGTATTTTTTTGGATAAGGGCTGCTAGTTTCTTTTTTCTTTAATTCTAGCCTTTTTACCTGTAAGAGCTCTGATGTAGAAGATTCTTGCACGTCTAACTTTACCTTTTCTCATCACTTTAATTTCTTCAATATTTGGAGATGCTATTGGGAATATTCTCTCTACACCAATACCACCTGATATCTTTCTAATGGTGAATGTTTCAGTTGGACCTCCACCTCTTCTTTGGATAACTACACCCTGAAAGCTTTGTAATCGTTCTTTGCTACCTTCTTTAATTTTATAGGTTACAGTGATGGTATCACCAGCTTTAAATGCAGGAAATTTCTTTATTTTTACACTGTTTTCTACTATTGCAATAAGTTCTGACTTACCCATGATATATTGTATTTGTCGTTTTCTAAAAATGAGTGCAAATATACAGTTATTAATTTGATTAATACAAGACTAAAACAAAAAAATTATAAATTTAGTTTATGCTAAATATTGTCGAATTATTATTCGTGACGTAGAGACTCGATAGGATCAAGCTTTGCTGCTTTATTTGCAGGTATAGCACCTGAAGCTATGGCAACAATAACACAAAGTACTACACCCAAAATAATCCAATTCCAAGGTACAATAAACACACTTCCTATTTGCAAACTCACTAAATTACCAATGGTAATCCCCAAAATAATTCCTAATACTCCTCCGATTTGTGAAATGACGATGGCTTCGGTTAAAAATTGCATTTTTATCATTTTGCTTGTAGCGCCCAATGCTTTTCTAATTCCAATTTCGCGTGTTCGCTCGGTAACTGATACTAGCATTATATTCATTAAGCCAATGGCGGCTCCTATCAATGTAATTAATCCAATAAATGTGGCTGCATAGCTAATTGTTGAAAGATTTTCGATAAGCATTTTAGCTAAGTTATCACTTTTTAATACGGCAAAACTATTATCTTCCCCTATCAAATCTTTTCTTATAACTCGGAAAACACCTGTAGCTTCTCCAATTACAGCTTCCATATTTAATAAATTATTGGGCATGATGCTGATACGATAATTCATATTAGGTCTGGAGAAATATTGCCTCACATTATTGATAGGTAGCCAAATACTACGATCGCCACTAAACCCAATACTGCTTCCTTTTTCTTTTAAGACACCAATAATTTTATACTTCCCAGAACCTACACTAATAATTTTCCCTAGAGGATTTTCATTATCCTTAAAAAGAGTTTTAACAATATTATCACCTATAATGGCTACATGTTGCCCATATTGAATATCGTGTTTGGTAAAATTCCTTCCTTTGCTAAGACTCTCGCCTGCTGTAAAAATGTACTCGGTATCTACTCCTTTAACATTAATATTGGGATGGGTTTTTTCTGATTTGTATTTTGCGGTGGCGGTCCAGGATCCGTCAATAAAAATAGCTACTCTAGCATCAATTTCAAATTCTTTTTTAAAGAGCTTGGCTTCTTCCCAATTGATGATGCGATTATTTTTAGGCCGACTCCTTTTACCGTTAATATTTACGTTTAAACCTCTGTTTGCAATGCTAAAAGTACTGGCTCCCATTAAAGATAATTCTTTGGTGAAAAAATATTTTATAGCATCAATGGAAGTAAGTATGCCAACTAATGCTGTTATCCCAAATCCAATAATCAAAACAGTAAGCGTAGTTCTGAGGAGATGAGATCGGATGGATTCCAATGATATTCTAATATTTTCTTTAATGTTTATTTTCATTGATTTTATAATTTTTTACCATAAGCTAAGTCGCCAGCATCACCTAGGCCCGGAACAATATATGCTTGAGCAGTTAGTTCATCATCGATAGCTGCAGCCCAAATAGTCATTTTGGATTTGGAGTAATTTCGTAGCAAATAATCTACTCCTTCGCTACTGGCAATAGCTGAAACAATATGAGTGTGTTTGGGTTTCCCATCTTGAATGAGCGAATTGTAAGTTAAACCCATTGATGCACCAGTGGCTAACATAGGATCACAAAGAATGAGTATTTTATCTGTTAAATCTGGTTTGGAAATATATTCGAGTTTTATTTTGAATCCACCATCTTTATTATGTTTTCTGTAAGCTGAAATAAAAGCATTTTCTGCTTTGTCAAAAACACGAAGTAATCCTTGATGCATAGGTATTCCGGCACGTAAAATTGAGGCCAAAACAACAGGAGAGCTAAGTTGGTCACATTTTGCTGTACCTAATGGAGTTTCTACATCTTGTGTAGTATACTTTAGTTTTTTGCTTATCTCATAAGCCATAATAGCTCCAATACGTTCCAGATTGGTTCTGAAACGTAAACTGTCATTTTGTATTTCTATATTTCTTATTTCAGAAACATATTGATTTAGAATAGATACTTTCTTACTCAAATGATGTACCATAATACTTTATTTTTTGTGGATTACTTTTGAACAAAGATAGCGATTTCATTCTTGGTAAACCACAAAACATTTTATTCTTCTTCTTTGATGCTTTTATGTAGAAATAGTTACAGGAGTTGCTTATAACCTGAGTTCCATTAAAGATTATTCACACAGAAAGCCATTGGTGCATTAGGTTTAGGACTGAAAATCATAAAGTTATAGCGGGCTATTTCAAATGATTTTTATTTAAAAAATGATGTGCCAATGGTTTTTCTGCTAGCAGATTTCAATAATTAGCCCATATACTTCCTCATCTTTCAGCCGATGGATGAATTATCCCGATAGTACTTCAAAAATCCGATCGTCTATGTCTTAATTATCTGAAACTGTGTATTAAGCTTTAATTGAATTCAGGTTTGTAATAAAAAACCACCCCCATTTAGGAGGTGGTAAAAAAATGATTTACGTCACAGATTTGTGCGAAATCAAAATATCTTTATACTAATTCGTGAATGACCAAACCACTACGAAGTTTAGGTTCGAACCAGGTTGTTTTTGGGGGCATAATATTTCCAGTGTCAGCAATATCAATAAGTTGTTTCATGCTTACAGCATAGAGTGCAAAAGCAATTTCGTTGTCGCCATTATCAACAAGCTTACTTAGTTCACCAAGGCCTCTAATACCACCTATAAAACCTATTCTTTGAGAGGTTCTGAGGTCTTTTATATTTAGTAACTTATCCAATACTAAATTAGAAAGTATGGTTACATCTAAAACACCAATAGGGTCGTTATCGTTATATGTTCCTTCTTTTGCAGTCATTGAATACCATTTACCACCTAAATACATACTAAATTCATGGAGTTTGGCAGGTTTAAAAATTTCAGTTCCTTTTTCTGTTACAATGAAATTTTCTTCTAGAAGTTCTAGAAAATCTTCTTTAGTATGCCCGTTTAAATCTTTAACTACTCTGTTGTAGTCAATAATTTTAAGTTGATTATCAGGAAAATGAACAGCTAAGAAATAATTAAATTCTTCAGCTCCAGAGTAATCTGGATTTGCTTTTCTTTTTTCAGCACCAACTAAAGCGGCGGCGGCAGTACGATGATGTCCATCAGCTACATAGGTATACGGTACTTTTGTTTTAAATAACTCAGCCAGTTTAATATTAGTAGCATCATTGGTTATAGCCCAAAAATGATGGCCAAAACCATCTTCAGAAACAAAGTCATAATCTGCTACTTGGCTTTTTACAATATTTTCCACTATGGCATCTATTTCTGAAACGGCAGGGTAGGCAAAGAATACAGGTTCGATATTTGCGTTATTTATACGCACATGAATCATACGATCTTCTTCTTTATCTGGTCGGGTGAGTTCATGTTTTTTGATAATACCGTTAAGGTAATCATCAACAGATGCTGCACCCACAATTCCGTATTGCGTACGTCCATCCATGGTTTGGGCGTAAATGTAGTACATAGGTTTGTCGTCTTGTACTAACCAGCCATTATTTTTAAATTTAGCATAGTTTTCAACTGCTTTATCGTATACCTCTTGCCCGTGTACATCTGTACCTACTGGGCAATCTATTTCGCTACGAGTAATATGTAGCAAAGAATAAGGGTTGCCTGAAGCCATTTCTGCTGCTTCTTGCGTATTCATTACATCATAGGGTAGGCTTGCCAATTGTGTTGCAATGTCTTTTGTAGGACGAAATCCTTTGAAAGGTCTTATATTAGCCATGTTTGTCTATTTGTTAATAATTATTACTCTGATATTCAGTTATTTGTTGTTTTGGTTGGTTATTAGATCTGTTATCTTTTTGCAGGCTGCCGATAAGAGCACCAAGCATTTTTGTGAGCTCCATTAGCTGTCTACGAGATTCATCTTCTTCCTCCTCATTGATGTATCCAAGCTTAATTGAAACTGAGGAATTTACAACGCACCTTCTGATGGCAGTTTTAGCTTCCCTTAAGCTATCGATAAATTGAATTTTGTTTCGTGATGAGCCTTCTGATATCTTTGATGCAATCTCCAAAGCATCAATAGTGAAATTCTTTACTAGTGGATTGGATTCAGAATTGGGAAAAAAATCTGTTTTATTATGTGTCCATGTATAATAATCCAATGCTTTCTGATAAACCCTAAGATCTTCAAATCGGAAGAAAGAAGGCGTGAATTCTTGATTTTCCATGTGCGTTAATATTTTAAGTGATACGTTTTTTTAGCTTAGAATTTTCTCATTAATTCTAAGCCAATTTATAATTATTTTAATTTACTTTAAAAGTTATGTCGCCATTCTTTATAAAATTAATGATTTGATTGGCTCCGGCAATTCCGGCGTTAATATTAGCTTCAGCAGTTTGTGCCCCCATCTTTTTAGGTGTAAAAAAGAAACGTCCTTCATGTTTGTTTTCAAAATCAGCACGGCAATCAGGTGCTATATCTGATAGATAGGTAAAATCATTTCTATCTTCCATCAGTTTTAATAAATCTTCTTCATGAATTACTTCTTTTCGTGCGGTATTCACCAATGTACCTCCTTTAGGCATACTATTTAGAAGTTCAAAGTTTATAGATTTTTTTGTTTTATCATTAGCAGGAATATGCAAAGAGATAAATTGGCAATTGCTATAAAGATCTTCTACGCTATTGAGGGCTATTACACCATCTTTTTCAATATCTTCTTTTTTAACAAAAGGGTCAAAAGCAAATACTTGCATTCCGAAACCTTTGGCAATATTAGCAACATAACGTCCTACATTACCATAGGCATGGATGCCCAGTTTTTTGCCTTTAAGCTCAGTACCTGCTTTGCCATTAAAGTGGTTTCGTGCCTGAAAAACCATCATGCCTAATGCCAATTCAGCTACTGCATTAGAGTTCTGACCTGGAGTATTCATAGCCACTATATTATTGGCAGTAGCAGCTACTAAATCAATATTGTCGTATCCTGCACCTGCTCTAATAATAATTTTTAAATTTTTTGCAGCATCCAATACTTCTTTGGTTGCTTTATCGCTACGAATGATCATAGCATCAGCAGTTTTTGCTGCTTCAATTAATGCTTCCTGACCTTCATACTTCTCTAATAAAGCAAATTCGAAACCAGCATTCTCTACGGTTTCCTTTATTCCTTCAACTGCAGCAGCAGCAAAAGGTTTTTCTGTGGCAACTAATACTTTTGTCATAGTTATAATTTTTTAAAAAGGATTTTAAACCCTAAGCTCATAACTTATAGCTCAAAACCGCCTTAGTTTATTCTTAATGATTTTTCTCAAATTCTTGCATCGCTTCAACTAATGCTTTTACACTTTCTTTGGGTAAAGCATTATAGGTAGAAGCTCTGAATCCACCAACCGAACGGTGACCTTTAAGCCCCATCATTCCTTTGGAAGTAGCCAGCTCTAAGAATTCTTTTTCAAATTCCTCAAAACCATCATTCATTACAAAGCAAATATTCATCAAGGAGCGATCGGCTTTGTCAGCTACAGTAGCTTTAAACATTTTATTACGCTCTATTTCATCATATAGCCAATCTGCTTTTTCAATATTTATCTTTTCTATAGCTTCTAAGCCACCCTGAGCTTTTAACCATTTTAAGGTTTGTAGAGCACTAAAAATAGGGAGGACTGGAGGGGTATTAAACATAGAATCTTTATCAATATGAGTTTGATAATTCATCATGGTTGGAATTGGACGATCTACTTTTCCTAGTATATCATTCTTGATAATTACGAAAGTAACACCAGAAGGAGCTAGGTTTTTTTGTGCACCACCATAGATCATATCATATTTGCTAATGTCAACAGGGCGACTAAAAATATCTGAAGACATATCTGCAATTAATGGAATATTCACATCCATATCTTCTCTGATTTCGGTTCCGTAAATAGTATTATTTGTTGTAATATGGAAATAATCAGCATCGGCAGGAATTTCGTATCCTTTTGGAATATAGTTGTAGGTAGTATCTTTTGAGGAAGCTACTTCAACAACTTCGCCAAATAATTTGGCTTCTTTTATGGCTTTGTTTGCCCAAGCTCCAGTGTTTAAGTAAGCAGCTTTTTTCCCTAAAAAATTAAAAGGGATCATTAAAAACTGTGTGCTGGCACCACCACCTAAGAACAATACGGAATAGCCTTCAGGAATTTTAAGTAAATCTCTAAACAGTTGTTGAGCTTCTTCAACTACAGCAACAAACTCTTTGCTTCGATGTGAAATTTCTAATATTGAAAGTCCGGTTCCGGCAAAATTTTGAATACCTTTTATAGTTTCGTCAATAGTAAATTGAGGCAGAATAGATGGTCCTGCGAAAAAATTATGTTTCTTCATATGTACAAGTTTTTATTGTTCAACATAGTTGTATTAATTACTAAACAATTTGGTATACTTTTAAAAGTATCAAATTTCTTGTGATCTATTAATAGCTAACTTATTATAGTGGTCAAAATTAATATATATAGTTATTCAAATAACAAAATTTAGTGTTTTTTTTTATTTACGAAAAACACTGAATACAAATTCGGCTTTAAAATGTTAAAAGATTCATAGAAAATGAGTATTTTGGTACAGTTTTGCTAAAATGGGTTTAATTTTTGTATATTTACAAAAGAAATATTTATTGATTAAAACTTGAGCATGAAAAATCAGAAATTAATTATCGAGACTGTTGGAACAATTTCAAAAAAAGAAGATCTGGTATCATTTGATAACCCAAATCAAATAATGGCATTTGAAACGGCTCATGCCTATCCAGGTTATAATGGTATAGTACCTCAAAATTATGATCCTAATTCATTATTTTTGATTACAAAAGAGCGTTATTTAACTGAAGAGATTTTTCGTGTAAGTCAGAATATTAGAGAAAGTGTGAAGTTCTCTTTTGATGCTGCAGTTTCCTCTGTTAATTATCAAAACAAACGATATCCTGCAATTCGTTTAAAAGAATTAATGAATTATAGTTTTATCCCTGAACTGCTTCAGGCCTATATTGATCATGGAATAGGTTTTGAGAAAAAGAAGTCAGTAAAAGCCGTAAACACTTTGATTCAAGTGACCAGGCCTTTTATTTTGGAACCGGTTTCTGATGAGTGTTATAGAGATTTGAAAGATGATCAAATGTATTATTTTACTATACCTCATTTATTAGCTTGGGATGAATTTGAAAAACACATATTAGATGTAAAATATAATGCTCCTGGTTTAAACTTCGATGCCGCTATGGCATTATTTTATAGAGCTGAAAAAATTGTGGATGCAGTTCGTATTTATCAGGAATCTTTAACTAAGAAAGAGCTGCAAACCATTAAAGAAAAATTTTTAAAACTATTGTAAAGAGGTGTATGTTTTCATCTTCTTTCTTGAAACCTTTGTCTATTCAATATTCTATGTGATAATGGGGTAGATAATCTTCCATGCTTGCAATTTATAACTAACAATCGTCTATCTTGTAATTAAATAATAACTTCCTACTTCAATATTTTTTTATAAAAGATATTGCATTATTTTTGCTCAAAATATAAATAGGATGCTTGATTTTTATGATTATTTCGATAAATACTTTATTAAGTTTTATCAATGGATGAATATGTCGGAGACTGAAGCTATAAGATATGCAAATATCAGTGAGTTAATTGTTGCTTTTATATTATCGATTATTTTATTCTATTTAGTGAGATTTATTCTACGTGCAGTCGTGGTTAAGTTAATAAATAAAACAAAAAACGAATGGGATGATTTGCTTTTACATCATAAAATATTGCATAAAGCCAGTTATTTAGCTCCTGCAATTTTTATCGATTTATCTCTTGACCATATTTTAGTGAACCATGTGGTTTGGTTAGAAATAGGTCATTTATTAGTTGATATCTACCTCACAATAATAATTGCTAATGTGATTGTAGCCTTAATAGAAGTTTTTGCACATATTGCAAAAGTTACTTCTAAGAATAAGGGTCTACCAGTGAAAGGGGTTTCGCAGATTTTAAAAATTCTAGTGTATATTGTGATGACTATTGTGGTGATATCCTTTTTATTTGGAAAATCACCTTTTGCAATTTTAACGGGATTAGGTGCTGCTTCGGCAATATCTTTATTAATATTTCGTGATGCTATTTTGGGTTTTGTTGGTGGAATACAACTGGCTGCTTATGATATGGTTAAGGAAGGTGACTGGTTGAGTTTGCCAAAACATGATGCTGATGGAGTAGTAATTGATATTTCGTTAACTATGGTGAAAGTGCAAAACTGGGATAAAACTATCTCTACAATTCCTACTTATTCACTGGTGTCAGAAGCGGTGAAGAACTGGCGCGGTATGGAAGAGTCGGAGGGGAGAAGGATTAAGCGTTCTGTAAATATAGATATGACTTCCATAAAATTTTGTACTTCTGAAATGCTGAAAAAGTATCAGAAATATAGTTTGTTACAGGATTATTTAAAAACTAAAGAAGAAGAATTAGAGATTTATAATACTTCCAATACAGGAGATGATAAGGTTTTGGTTAATGGACGAAGACAAACGAATATTGGCATTTTTAGAGCCTATTTGGTGGAGTATTTAAGAAGTTTGCCCGAAGTGCATAATGGAATGACCTTCATTGTTAGGCAACTACAACCCACAGAGAAAGGAATTCCTATGGAAGTTTATGTTTTTAGTAAAATTCAATCTTGGGTAGAATATGAAGCCATACAATCGGATATCTTTGATCATGTATTGGCTGTTGTTTCGGAATTTGATCTTAAAGTTTTTCAGGAGCCTACTGGTGCCGATTTTAGGTTTTTAAATAAGTAGGGATTCTAAAAAAAAATGTTGATTTCTTGCAAAACCGCGAAAATATATAGTGGAGGATGATTTAAACATTATTGAACTCTCCTTGGTGGGTATATCCATATGATTTCATATTAATGATTTTATTTCTCGCAAAGCCGCGAAGTTGCAAAGGTATGTAGTTGAGGCTGATTTAGAAATTATTGAACTCTTTTTGGGAGCTATGTCTATATGATTTCATATTAATGATTTTATTTCTCGCAAAGCCGCGAAGACGCGAAGGTATATAGTGGAGGCTGATTTAAAATTATTGAACTCTCCTTGGTAGGTATGTCTATATGATTTCATATTAATGATTTTATTTCTCGCGAAGCCGCGAAGTGGCAAAGGTATGAAGTGGAGGTTGATTTAGAAATTATTGAACTCTCTCTGGCAGTTATGTCTATATAATTTCATATTAATGATTTTATTTCTCGCAAAGCCGCGAAGTCGCAAAGGTATATAGTGGAGGCTGATTTAAAAATTATTGAACTCTTCTTAGGCTCTCTCTCAACTCTTCCTAAAATAATTTCATATTGCCTGTATTAGAAGCTCTTAGTTTAATTTTTGTAATAACTTTTTTAGTATAAAGTGGAAACTGACCTTTCATCATCCAGTCGTAATAGGAAGGTTCTCTTTTGAAAACTTCCTCTACTTTACGACCTTTATGTTTCCCGAAATTAATGATTTCTTCATCGTTTTCGTTAAGTACAATATGGCCTATCAAATCTACATTACGGTTTTGTTGTGAGAATTCAGCTAAAGCTTTTACATCATTAACTACAGGCTGGCTCACTTTACCACTTTTATCTATAAAATCTACACCTTTATATTTATCAAGCATAGTTTCCATAATTTCAAAAGTTGCCAAAGTATCAGCTTCAGCACTATGGGCATTGATAAGATCTTTTCCGCAATAAAATTTATATCCGGCTACAAGCGTTCTCTGTTCCATTTTATGGAAAATATTTTGCACATCTACCAAACTTCGGTGGCTGACATCAAAATCTATTCCAGCACGTAAAAATTCTTCTGCTAGTAAAGGTATGTCAAAACGATTGGAGTTATAACCTCCTAGGTCACAGTTTTTAAGGAAGACATCCAGACTTTTTGCTAACTGCAAAAAAGTGGGTTCATCTTTTACATCCTCATCATATATGCCATGAATTTCTGATGTTTCTGGTGGAATAGGTGTTTCAGGATTTACTCTGCGGGTTTTTATTTCTTTTTTCCCGTTAGGATGAATTTTTACAATACTGATTTCTACAATTCTATCCGTAGCTACTTTTATCCCTGTGGTTTCTAAATCGAAGAAGGCAATGGGTTTGCTTAATTTTAATTGCATGAGATTAATTTTTTAGCAAAAGTACATTAATTTTATTATTTGTAAACCTATTTTAGAATGATAGTTTGAAGCCATGCCTACCGGCAGGCATGTTCAATGCTAGCTTCCTGAGCCTCGCCTAGGGCAGAGATAGGCGGAGTGGGCGGTGCATGGTGGGAGATGATTAGCGAGTAGTTCAATGTTCAGAGTTAGTCCGTTTATAAATATGGTTTATGCTAGATGTTGTTTTTTGAAAACTCGCCAACGACCTTATTGGTGTATTATTAAGAATGGATTAAATAAAAAAACCCCAAGACAATAGTCTCAGGGTTTTGTTGCAGTGCGGATGAAGGGACTCGAACCCCCACGTCTCTCGACACTAGATCCTAAATCTAGCGCGGCTACCAATTACGCCACATCCGCAAATCGGGTGCAAAAATAATATATTTTTTTTAATTACAATGTTTTTGCAAAAAAATTTTCTAAGATTTTTTTTAGTGAAAAAACGGATAGAACAAAGACAAGCTAGAACTCTCACATATCTTGTTAGTTAAATTTCCTTTGCCATTGCTCCTGGCTTTTTAAAGAAACAAAACTTAACTACTCTTAACTTCTTAATGGTTTAAAAGGAGGTAGTGATTAAATGAAAAACCATTAAGAAACACTAAGCCTCATTCTCTCATTGAGTCATTCTCCCAACAGAGACAACTAACTGAATATTTGTAGGTCTAATAATAACTAAGATAACAAATAAGCAATATTTTATTACCTTTGGCTGCGCAAATTATATGACTATTAAATCTGCAAGTAAGAGGTTATTGGCTTTTTGTAGATTTAAATCAAAACCAAAATCAACAATATGTATAGAAATTTTACAAACTTCTTACGTCTCCTTATCACAGTTTATATTTTTAGTATAAGTTTTTCTGCTTATGCTCAAACTCCTATTGATAACGATATTCTTGAAAAAAGAAAAAGAGCAACATTAAATACCAAACCTAAAAATAATAAAGATAGATCCGGTCTTTCTGTAGATCCGAATAAAACAGCTATTCAGCTTGTAGAAGAATTATTGGGTGAGGGCTTTGAATATGGGGATAATGTAAATAATGCTGTGCTTATTGGGCATCAAAATGCCAATGGTTTTTTTAATGGAAGTGCTTCTAATATCGGAATGAATTCTGGTATTATTTTCGCATCAGGAAATGCTGTTAATGCTGAAGGTCCTAATTCAAGCGATGGCACATCATCTAGTCTTGGACAGCCTGGAGATACTGATTTAGATAACATTCCTGGGGTTGTTGGAACTCATGATGCCTCGGGTATTGAATTTGATTTTATGCCAGAATCTGATACTATTAAGTTTCTATATGTTTTTGGATCTGATGAGTATCTTGAGTTTATAGATCAATTTAATGATGCTTTTGCTTTTTTTCTTACAGGTTCTAATCCCTTAGGTCCAAATTACCTCAATACCAATATTGCACTTATCCCAGGAACTACTACTGCAGTGACCATAAATAATGTAAATAATGAGGATTATCCAGAATATTTTGTAAACAATCCCGTTGGAGGAGGAATCGGATTTCAGTCTACTGTAGAATATGATGGTTTTACAACTGTATTGAAAGCTTGGGCAGTAGTTGAACCTTGTACGGAATATCATATTAAGATTGTAATAGCAGATGATGCTGATGGTTCATTAGACTCAGGCGTCTTCCTAAAATCAAATAGTTTCTCAGCAGCTTCTGTAGATATTTCTCAAAACTATACCAATACTAATCTTCCCGATAATGCCGTGGAAGGTTGTAATGATGTAACTATAGATTTTACTATCGATCCACGAGGTGAGCCAACTAATATTGATATTACTATACTTGAGGGTCTAGATCAAGCCACATATAATGTAGATTATACCACTATTCCTGCTTTGGTTGCTTTTCCCAATTGGAGTTTTACAATTCCTGCAGGCCAAACTACACAAAGTTTACAAATTACTACTGTTGATGATGGAATAGCCGAACCAATGGAGACTTTCCAACTAACGTACACCCACGATTTGGGTTGTGCTGGTTCTAGTACTGATACGGTTACTGTGGAAATACACGATCACTCAGAAGTAACTATAAGTCCTTTTTCCGATAAAACATTATCTTCGGTAACTGATAGCACAGCAGTAGTGAATATTCTATGCGGCGATTCGGTTTCTTTATGGAATGATGTGGAGAATGGTTATCCTGGTTATACTTATACCTGGAGCAGTGGACAGGGTGATGTGGATTCTATTCGCGTTTGGCCTGTAGATAATACTGATTATATTTTTGCAGTAGATGATTTATGTGGTTATAATAATAATTTCACTTTTACAGTAGAGGTGGAGCAAGCCGAGGCGCATATCACAGGAATGGAAACCATTTGTGCAGGCGATACTTTAGTTCTGCATGCTAGTGATGGATTTAGTTATTTGTGGAGCGATGGCTCAACAGCTGACACCTTGCAGGTTTTTCCTACTGTTACAACTGATTATACGGTAACCATAACCACTCCTTTAGGTTGTGCTGCTACTGCTACCGAAACCGTAACTGTTAATCCATTACCTGATGTAAGTCTTAGCGCTTTTCCAAATGTATGTGCCGATGACAATGCTTTTCTTTTAACACAAGGAACACCCACAGGTGGAATATATTTTGGGGTTGGCGTACGTGATGAGCATCCAAATTTCTATTTTGATGCTACGGTGCATAATCCCGGTGATGCTGTAGATATTATATATTCCTTTTCGGATGCCAATACTTGCACCAATAGAGATACTTTAGCTATTGATGTGGTGGCTTTACCCTTAGTTACTTTTAATCTAACAGATAATAGATATTGTATAGATGAAGGATTGATAAATCTTGATGGTGGAGATCCTGCTACAGGTTATTATCATGGTTCTGGAGTAAACTATCAAACCGGAGAATTTGATCCTGATTCTACTTCAACTGGAGTTGGTACTCATACTATTCATTATTCCTATACTGACGCTAATGGATGTAAAAATACCGGAGATACCGATGTGGAAGTATTGGAATTACCTACAGTTGATTTCGCTGTAGTTGAGGCAGTTTGTCTAGAAAGCACTCATACCCTTGTAGAAGGTAGCCCAACCGGAGGTGTTTATTCTGGTCCTGGTGTTAGTGGCGGCGTTTTTAACCCTATTGATGCAGGAGGAATTGGAACTTATACTTTAACCTATACCTATCAAGATGCAGATAATTGTGAAAATTTCAATACACGAGATGTAGAAGTAATACCTATGCCGGAAATACCAACTAATGAGACAGTGGATATCACTTCCTATTGTTTAGAAGTAAAGCCAGCAGATATCACATTATCAGTTAGTAATACGCTAGATATTTTTAAATGGTATCAAGATGATGTTTTACCTGAAAATTTGGTAGGCGAAGATCTATCTATTACCATTCCTGCTCCGGATGTAACTACTATATATTTGGTCAGAAGCGAAACTTCTTGTGGCGAATCGGTAACTCATTCGGTAACGGTTACTGTGTATCCTACACCAGAGCCTGCTTTTAGTTTTTCTAATGCTTGTCAATTAGATGGTGTTATTTTTAGCGATAATAGTCAAATAGCTTCAGGAAGTATTACCTCATGGTCATGGGATTATGGTGATGGAAATACCGCCTCAGGAGAAAACCCTATTCCTCACACCTATACTACATACGGAACATTTAGTGTGGAATTGAGCTTAGAAAGTGATTATTCTTGTCAAGCAACGGTAATTCAAGATATTATAATTCACCCAAAACCTTCTTCCGATTTTACTTTTGATGAAGTATGTAAAGGTGATATCACCCATTTTACGAATGCTTCTGAGGGTTTTGGTAGTACAATAGATTCTTATTCCTGGATTTTTAATGAAAGTGAAGGAAGCAGTAGTGATCAAGACACAGAATTTACTTTTGCCCATTGGGGATTAAAAGAAGTAAGTTTAATTGTTAATACGGAATATAATTGTAAGGATACTATTGTTCAGGAAGTATTGGTAGATAGTCTTCCTTTACCTGGCTTCACCTACTTTAATCCATGTAAAAGTAATGCCGTTACTTATACTGATACAACCGATGTCAATGGTAAAATCATATCTGATTGGGATTGGGATTTTGGTGATGGAAATTCATCAAATCAAAGCAATCCGCAACATATTTATGGTGGTTCAGCTTCTTGGTATAATGTGCAGTTATCAGTAACCGATACTAAAGGCTGTTCTAATAGTTCAGTAATCCAAAATATTTATGTTAATCCTGATTTCTCAGTAAGCATTATTTCAGATAAATTCTGTGTAAATAGAGAAGAAACCCTATTGGCTGAAAGTAATGACCCTAATATTAATATGGATTCTTGGGAATGGTGGATAGATGATGTTCTGTTTTCTACCGAAGATCATATTAGTTTAACCTATGCCAATCCTGAAACTCATGATATACAATTAGTAGGAACTTTAATAAGTCCTGGTAATACCTGTACTAGTGGTGATCAATTGGATGTGGACGTCAACA
>JAOZUW010000067.1 GCA_029938465.1 Bacteroidales bacterium
CCTCTCTAGACTACCAAACTATTTTTGTTATTATCACTGATGGGTACGAGAATGCCAGTGTAGCTTATTCTCGTGAGAATATTTTTAAAAAAATAACCCAAATGCAAAAGAAGCATCAATGGGAGTTTGTGTTTTTAGCGGCTAACCAAGATGCTATTGCTACAGCTAGCCAATATGGTATTTCTGCCAAAAAAGCTCTTCGTTTTGCTGCCGATAAAGCTGGAACTGAGGATGTTTTCGAAAGCATATCTAATAAAATGGTAAATGCTTTGTATTGTAAGGAGCCTATTGCCTTTACTGAAGAAGATAGAGCTAAGCAGGAGCGATAGGTGTCTCAAGATAAGATTAATTCTATTTTTGCGATCTGTTTATAAGTGTCAAGGAGTAATCACCTTACATTTTTTGCAGTTTATCTGTTTTTTATGAAAAAATGAAAGACTTATAAAACCAAAAAGACTGTTTTCCATAGTAGTTCTTAGGGGTTTTTGACAATATTTTGGAGATAAGAGATAAAACGAAGTTTATATGCTACATTTGAACTCTTGTATATAACATAAATTTCAATTATCTGGAGATGACTCTCAAAAAAGGCTTTTTAACACCTGAAATAAGTAGTTTAAATATTTCGAAAAAACGATTTGCAATCGGAATTGCTTTGTGGTTTTCTTTCTCTCTGATATTCTATTCATTGCTTTGTTTGATTAGAGAAGGTTTTCGCTTATCAACGGTAACAGATTATCATAATATTTGGATGTTTAGCGAGGATGAAATGTTTTTCTATAATATCTTCTTCGCCTTTGTTTCAACTATTTTCGCACAATCTATACTCATGGTTTATTTGATTCAAATGCCGAGAAAAGTGTCTCAAGAAAGGAAATTCAGAAGATCTGATATTATTAATGATCATACTTTTTTTAGTTGGAATTTTATAAGCTGGTTTTCAAAAATCGGGATTCTTTATGGTATATGGATAGGCTCGGTAGGTGCTTCATTTTATTATTCGTTTAGTTTTTATCCCAAATATAATTACTTTTTTGTTTTATTAATTATGGTGTTATTCCTTAGTTCTTGGAACTCATTTTTGCGAATATTTAAACGGAAAGCCTATAAGTGGTTTTTGCTTTCTATGCTAACTATTTCTGTTGTTTCATTTGCATTGGCAAATATGAACATAATAGATTATAGCCTCCATAACGAAAATATTCTAAAACAGAATCCTTTTTACAATTATCAGGTGGATAGGGTTGAATCTGAAATATATAGCTTTATGGAAAGAAGAGATTTTATGTGGAATATCTACTTAGTTTATCCAAAGGAAAAGACTAAAAACAACAAGCCTCTTGTGCTTATTGAGCATAAGGAAATTGATATGGGGCAACTAAAGAATGCCTTAGAAAACTTGCGTTATACTTGGGGTGAAGCAGATAGGAAATTTATTACTATGAATATGATTATTCACAAAGATTTACCCATGAGTTTTGTGAATAGGGTGAAGTTTCAAATGTCTACTGCCGGTTTATACAGACTGACTTATTCTGTTATTCCTAAAAATAAACCAATTGGCAAGAATTATCTTTTTCCAGTTGGTTTTAATATTCGAATCCCAAATTTAGGTAATGGCCCTTATCCCAAATCTAATTTTGACCAATGGTATGAGAATTCAAAAATTGATAGAATTCAATATGTGATACGTCAAATAGATACTGCGCATTGTTCTTTCAATGATTCTATAATAAAGACCGCCTCTTTATATGACTTTTTTTATAACACCATAAATCAGGATCCGAATTATATGTTTTTATACTATATCAACGAAAACCTTAGTTTTGAAAACTATTTCGAAATAATTTCCATTTTCCGACAAGTCATTATTGATTTAAAAGAGGAGTATTCATTAAATATATTCAGAAAACATTACCATGATTTAGATTGGGATCAAAGGAAAGAAATGAGAAATGAATATCCGGCTCGTATTATAGAGTTATCGCCGGAAATAATAGCCTATTTAAAGCGGAATAATTTATAAAGCCCATAATGAATAAGATATGAATTTATAGTGATTTTTGTTGGTAATATATGGTAAAAGGGCTAGCAAAAAAAAGGAAATATGGAGGCGTTGACGATTTTTTGGAGATAAATATACCCTGTTATGACGATTTTTTGGAGATAAATTCGTAGCTTTGTAACGATATTTTGGAGATAATAGATTTTTCTAAAATTATTTATCTTGCTTTTTTATAAATTATTGAGAGATGAACCGAGCATGATAATTTTTCTTTTAATACACATGAGGATGATTAAAATGCGAGCTGCATTCGCCCGAAACATAAAAATTATAAACGGATGAAACGAAGCTTATATACAAATTTATTAGAATGGAAAAAAAGTCAAAAGAGAAAGCCTCTTTTGTTACAAGGAGCACGCCAAGTTGGTAAAACTTATCTGATAAATGAGTTTGCTAATAAAGAATATAAGAACTATATCTATTTAAACTTTGAGCTTGATTCAAAGTTAGAAATACTCTTTCAAGGCAAACTTGATCCAAAAGAAATCATACAGAATATAAGTTTGTACTATGGAAAAATAATTGACCATAAAAACACACTTATTTTTTTTGATGAGATACAGATTATACCCAGAGCCATAAGTAGTTTGAAATATTTTTATGAACAAGCACCAGAGTTTCATCTTGTTGCTGCCGGATCATTGCTCGGAGTTAGTGTAGGAAAACAAAGTAGCTTTCCAGTAGGCAAAGTAAACTTCTTACAAATGTATCCCCTTCATTTTTCTGAATATCTGATGGCATTTAACGAAGATCTTTTGTTGAATGAATTAAAGAAACATAAAGTAAGTGCTCCTATTAATGAATTATTGCATCAAAAATTGCTGACTCATTTAAAGATGTATTTATTTTTAGGAGGAATGCCCGAAGTGCTACAAGATTTCATTAAATACAGTGATATTAAATCTGCCAGACTTATTCAAAATGAAATTTTAATGGCTTATGAAAAAGATTTTTCAAAATATACTGTTCCCTCCCAAGCGGTTAAAACGGCTGAATTGTGGCGTTCTATTCCTTTTCAATTGGCTAGAGAAAACAAAAAATTCAAATATGGAGATGTGCGCAAAAATTCTAGAGCAAGCACCTATGAACAAACAATAGAATGGCTTAAGAGTGCTGGATTAGTCCATATATCATATAGTATTAATACCCCAAAACTACCTTTAGCGGCTTATACGGATTACTCAAAATTCAAATTATTTATGTTAGATACGGGATTGCTTGGAGCCATGTTAAATATCTCATCGGAAATTATTATCAATCCAAATAAACTATTTGTAGAATATAATGGTGCTTTTATTGAGAACTTTGTAGCTCTAGAACTTAAAGCTGGTGGTATTAATCAGCTCTATTACTGGACATCCAAGAGTGATGCAGAGGTGGATTTTGTTGTGCAATTGAAAAACGAAATATACCCATTAGAGGTTAAGAGTGGTCATAGTCGTAATCTGAAGAGTATTAGAACTTATGAAGAGAAATATAAGCCTAGTCATATTTTTAGAGTTTCCCCAAGAAACTTTTTTGCAGATAAGGAGTTTGTTGATCTTCCGCTTTATGCTGCGTTTTTATTAATAGATGATTTGCTAGAAAAAGAGAAGATTTAATATTTTTCAGCTCATTAAAACCAAAATTCAAGCACGAAAAAACCACAAATTCCAGAAAAGGAAGCTGTGGTTTTAAATTTATAGAGGGAGGGATATTTACTGTTCACTACACACTTTAGAGGATAAAAACTCTCTATTCATTCGTGCGATATTAGTGACAGAAATTTCTTTTGGACATTCCATTTCACAAGCATAGGTATTGGTGCAATTACCAAATCCTAACTCATCCATACGAGCAACCATATCTTGTACACGCTTGGTTTTTTCTACTTGTCCTTGTGGCAATAAAGCAAATTGGCTTACTTTAGCTGCAACAAACAGCATAGCAGAAGCATTTTTACAAGCAGCCACACAAGCACCGCAGCCAATACATGAAGCTGCATCCATAGCTAAATCTGAAGAATATTTATCGATTAAGGTGGCATTAGCATCAGGTACACCTCCTGTTTTGGCTGAGGTATATCCACCCGACTGAATAATGCTATCCAAAGCGGTACGGTCAACTACTAAATCTTTTATTACAGGGAAAGGACTAGCTCTCCAGGGCTCAATAGTTATGGTATCGCCATCTTTAAACTTACGCATATGCAACTGGCATGTAGTTATCGCATCATCGGGACCATGAGGGCGACCATTGATGTATAAACTACACATTCCGCATATACCTTCTCTACAATCGTGATCGAAACAAACTGGAGTTTCTACTTTATCAACTATTGATTCGTTAAGAACATCCAGCATTTCTAGGAAAGAACTATCAGAAGAAACACCTGCTACATTGTAGGTTTTAAATTCTCCTTTGGCTTGGGCGTTTTCCTGACGCCATATTTTTAATTTTAAATCCATTGCCATTATATTTTGAAACCAAAAATAAATTTGGTTATCTGTTCAACAATTATTTATAATTTCTGGTTTTCACCTCAATTTCTTCATATTGCAAATCTTCTTTATGAAGCTCAGGCTCAACACCTTCTCCTTTATACTCCCATGTGCCCACATACATATAATCTTTATCGTTACGTAAGGCTTCTCCTTCAGGAGTTTGGAATTCTTCGCGGAAGTGACCTCCACAGCTTTCATCACGATGTGCAGCGTCAAAAGCCATTAACTCTCCCATATCAATAAAGTCAGCCACACGAAGGGCTTTCTCTAATTCGGGATTAAAGCTTTCTGCAGTTCCTACTACCAAAAGGTTTTTGTAGAATTCTTCACGAATTTTTGCGATTTCTGTTTTGGCATGTGCCAACCCATCTGCTGTTCGTGCCATACCTACATTCTCCCACATAATTTTTCCTAATTTC
Organism: Bacteroidales bacterium; assembly: GCA_029938465.1. Classification (GTDB taxonomy): domain Bacteria; phylum Bacteroidota; class Bacteroidia; order Bacteroidales; family UBA12170; genus UBA12170. Next base: position 4,968 of record JAOZUW010000067.1, read on the forward strand.
TTATGGAAATAATCGGGGGATTTGCTCCCTTTAATATTCATCAATTGATCAATACGTGCTTGAACATCCTTTTCAGCTTGTTCAAATTCAGGCAAATCGGTAGAAAAACGTGGAACACGAATTTCTTCGGCCAAATAATTTTGAACGGTATAAGGTAGCACAAAATATCCATCACTTAATCCTTGCATCAAAGCAGAAGCGCCAAGTCGGTTAGCTCCGTGATCGGAGAAATTGGCCTCACCACCAACAAATAATCCAGGAATTGTAGACTGCAACTCATAATCAACCCAAGTACCACCCATACTATAATGAATAGCAGGATAAATCATCATTGGGGTATGATAAGGATTCTCATCTACAATTTTTTCATACATCTGGAAAAGATTTCCATAACGAGCTCTAATCACATCTTCTCCCAAACGCGCAATAGCTGATTTAAAATCTAGATAAACAGCTAAACCTGTACCTATACCAAAACCAGCATCACAACGCTCTTTAGCAGCACGACTCGCCACATCGCGAGGTACTAGATTACCAAAAGCAGGATACCTTCTTTCCAAATAATAATCTCTTTCTTCTTCTGATAAATCAGTAGGCTTCTTTTTACCTTCTTTAATAGCTACTGCATCTTCTATATTCTTAGGAACCCAAATTCGCCCATCGTTTCTCAAACTCTCACTCATCAAAGTAAGCTTAGATTGGAAATCGCCATGAACAGGGATGCAAGTTGGATGTATTTGCACAAAAGCTGGATTTGCCATCAATGCACCTCTTCGCCAAGAACGAATAATTGCACCACCATTAGAAGTCATAGCATTAGTTGAAAGGAAGAAAACATTTCCATATCCACCTGTAGCAATCACTACTGCATGAGCTGAATGACGTTCAACTTTACCAGTCTTTAGATCACGAGTAATGATTCCGCGCGCCTTACCATCAATCAACACTAAATCTAGCATTTCCATACGATTGTATGAGGTAACTGTACCTTTTTCTATTTCTTTACTTAAGGCGCCATAAGCTCCCAACAATAATTGTTGTCCGGTTTGACCACGAGCATAAAAAGTACGTGACACTTGTGCCCCACCAAAGGAACGGTTATCTAAGTATCCACTATAATCACGAGCAAAAGGAACACCTTGAGCCACACATTGATCAATAATATCGTTACTTACCTCGGCCAAGCGATACACGTTTCCTTCACGAGAACGATAATCGCCACCTTTTATAGTATCGTAAAACAAACGATAAATACTGTCACCATCACCTGGATAGTTTTTAGCAGCATTTATTCCACCTTGTGCCGCTATACTATGCGCACGGCGTGGGCTGTCTGAAATACAGAAGTTCTTTACATTAAAACCCAACTCACCAAAAGAGGCTGCTGCAGCGCCACCAGCTAAACCGGTTCCAACTACAATTATATCGAGTTTTCTTTTATTCGAAGGGTTTACAAGACCTTGATGGGCTTTGTAATTATTCCACTTATCTTTTAATTTCCCTTCAGGTATTTTTGAATCAAATTTTATCATTTTCTTTAGTTTTTCTTTGTTTCTACAATCTACTTTTTATCCCCAAATCATATAATAAATAGGAATGCTAATAAAACCTAAAGGAACTACGATGGCGTATATTTCACCGAGTGCTTTAACAATAGGTGTGTATTTTGGATGATTCCAACCTAAAGTTTGAAATGCCGATTGAAAGGCATGGGATAAATGTAAATACAACACCACAAAAGAAAGAATGTAGATAGTAGAAAAAATAGCATCATTAGTAAACAGGTCTATCGCCATTTTGTAAAAATCAGGATGATGCGTACCCTCAAGCATAGGTCCCGTATTAAGCCCTAATTTCACAAAATAAAACTGATAAATATGCATGGCTAAAAACATAAAAACCAATATTCCGGAATAGATCATAGTTTTAGATGCAAGAGTGGCTTTAGTCTTGCTAGCAACAGCATAGGATTTTGATCCTCTCGATTTCCAGTTCTGTAGCTGAACAATCACACCATACAAAATGTGAATAATAAAGCCACCAAACAAACCTATTTCCATAATTTTCATAGGTGGAAAAGTAGACATAAACTCTGCCGAGGCTAAGAAAATCTCTCGATGATTCTCTGTCAAGGGTAACAAGAACAAATTGATACCCAAATGTACCAACAGGAACATAATTAAAAATATTCCCATCAGCGACATTATCACTTTTTGAGTGATCGATGATAAAGCTTTCGTATTACTCATAGATATTCGATTTTAATTTAATTGATTTTAATCTGATTTTTTAAGTTTTTATTTGGTTGCACAAATATAACAGAATCTTGCTTCATGAATTAACAATCTGTTACCCTAGATAACTATTTTTATCTGTTATAAATAAAAAAGGATTTTTTTTAGATTGAAATGGTTTAATGAAAACCCAATATAAAATGAAAATTGTTTATTTTTGTCTTTTTAAAACACCAAACATGAGATACGAAACAATAAACCCTAAACTATTTATTGAAAATCGAAAAGCTTTTGCCGCTCAAATGAAAAATAATGCCATTGCGGTATTCTTTAGCAATGATGAACAACCTAAAAAAGGAGATCAATTTTTTGATTTTCAACAATCTTCAGATTTTTTCTACTTAACAGGTATCTCTCAGGAAAAGAGTGTATTAGTGCTTTTTCCTGATTCACCCATTCCAGAATTTAAAGAAGTCCTTTTTATACTAAAAACTAACAAACATATAGCCATTTGGGAGGGCCATAAATTCACCCAAAAAGAGGCACAAGAAATCAGTAGAATAAAAATAATAAAATGGTTGGATGAGCAAGAATTTATCATTAATCAGTTAATGGCATATGCACAAAACTGCTACCTTCATAAATATGAGTATCCCAAATATCAATCGGAAGTAGAAAGCCGTGAGAGCCGATTAAACAAAAAATTGAAACTAAAGTTTCCAGAACACCATTATGAAAGATCAGCACCCATTTTAGATGCTTTGCGTATCATCAAAAGCGATATTGAAATAGATTTGATAAAGCAAGCCTGTGAAATCACAAATAAAGCTTTCAGGCGAGTTCTAAAATATATAAAACCAAATGTTACAGAATTTGCAATTCAGGCAGAGATTGAACACGAATTCACAATAAATAAAGCAAATGGTCATGCCTATGCTCCTATTATTGCTTCCGGAGAAAATGCTTGTGTATTGCATTATGTTGAAAACGATAAAATATGTGCTGATGGAGATTTACTTCTATTTGATTTTGGTGCAGAATATGCTCAATATGCTTCCGATATGTCAAGAACCATACCTATAAATGGGAAATTCACAAAACGTCAAAAGCAAGTATATGAAGCCGTATTACGAACTCAAAAAGAATTAATTGCATTTATGACAATTGGCACCAGCTTAAGAGATCTGGATGACAAAGCCAAAAAACTAACTGAAAAAGAATTAATATCTTTGGGTTTATACTCCAAGGCTGAAAAAAATGCTGAAAAAGAAGAATACGATCTGCTGAAAAAATACTTAATGCATGGAGTGAGTCATCATATGGGTCTTGATGTGCATGATGTAGGTGATAGACTGCAGCCTCTAAGTGAAGGCATGGTGCTCACCTGTGAACCAGGCATTTATATTAAAGATGAGAATATAGGTATTCGCTTAGAAAATGATATCTTGATCACAAAAAAAGGCCCTATAAATTTAATGGCTGATATTCCAATTGAAATTAAAGATATTGAAAATTTGATGGCTTGATAAGCTCTATCACTCCGAAATAATCCTTCAGAATTTACTATTTTTTTATACTCTGGCTTTTCCTCCTTCCTTTTGCGAGATATTCGCAAGTAATTTAATATTTAAATTTATACCATACATTATTCATAAGCACCAAATAATCAATAATTTATATTGATTCTTATTTGGATTATTTATAAATTTATGGAGAATCTGAATTATTGTGAAATAGTTAACATAAAGGCTTGCAAGATCGGAAAACTGCTCTTATTTTTGCCATCTGTTATTTTAATAACATTATGGGAATAAAACAGTCAACGATTAAAATGAAATAAAACAATCAAGATGGCAAAAGTAAAAACATTAGCAGATTTGCGAAAAATGAAAAGCGAATTGCGGTCAAAGATTCAAGTCAGAGAAAATCCTGAAAACCCTGAATCTATAGTACAAATAAAAGTAGGTATGGCTACTAGCGGAATTGCCAGTGGTGCAAAAGAAGTATATAATTTCTTCACCGAAGAATTGGCAAAACGCAACCTTAGTGGGATAACCATTCAGGTTGGAGATATGGGCTATTGCTATGCAGAACCTACTGTGGAAGTATTAGTACCTGGGAAAGACCCTATAGTATTTGGTTATGTGGATGTTAAAAAAGCCGACCAAATTATTGAGAAATATATTAAAAATGGTGAGTTATTGGATGGTATCATTCCTCCAAACTATCAAAACATTAATGAATAGTTTATTGGATTAATCATTTTGAAAAATTAAACTTATGTCAAAATATAAAAAACATATAATGGTATGTGGCGGCACTGGCTGCAGGGCTTCCGAGAGTGATACCATTGTGGAGAAAATGAAAAAAGAACTGGAGAACAGAAACTTGGATAAAGATGTGCAAGTTGTTATTACCGGTTGCTTTGGCCTTTGTGAAAAAGGGCCAATAGTTAAAATGTTACCAGATAATACAATCTATACCGAGGTTAAACCAGTGAATGTAACTGAAATTATTGATGAGCACATTATTAAAGGACGCAAAGTAAAAAGCCTATTGCCTGCAGATTCATATAAAGGAAAAACAGATAGTAAAAATATGGATTCCTTTAAAAAACAAATTCGTATTGCACTTAAGAATTGTGGCTTTATAAATCCTGAAGTTATAGATGAATATATAGCTTCCAATGGTTACGAAGCTCTTGGTAAAGCTTTAATGGAATATACTCCTGAACAAACCATTGATATCATAAAAAAGTCGGGCTTAAGAGGCAGAGGTGGTGGAGGTTTCCCCACCGGATTAAAATGGGAGTTTGCAGCTAAATCTAAAGGCGATCAAAAATATGTGGTTTGTAATGCCGATGAAGGAGACCCTGGAGCTTTTATGGATCGTTCCATTTTAGAAGGTGACCCACATTCAGTACTCGAAGCAATGGCCATTTGTGGTTATACAATGGGAGCTACAGAAGGTCTTATATATATCAGAGCTGAATATCCTCTGGCTATTGAACGCCTACAAATAGCTATTAAACAAGCACGAGAATATGGATTATTAGGTAAAAACATTTTGGGTTCTGGATTCGATTTCGACATAATTTTGAAATTAGGTGCTGGAGCTTTTGTTTGTGGAGAAGAAACTGCCTTGATTCATTCTATGGAAGGATTAAGAGGTGAACCTACTATCAAGCCTCCATTTCCAGCCGAATCAGGTTATAATAATATGCCTACTAATGTGAATAATGTAGAGACTTTTGCAAATATCCCTACTATTATTAATAAAGGAGCAGAATGGTTTGCTTCCATTGGCACAAAGAAATCTACCGGAACAAAGGTATTTGCATTAGCTGGTAAAATTAATAATGTAGGTCTTATTGAAGTACCTATGGGAACTACTCTTCGCGAAGTAATATTCGAAATTGGCGGTGGTATTCAAGATGGTAAGAAATTTAAAGCTGTTCAAACAGGTGGGCCTTCTGGTGGTTGCTTAACTGAGAAACACCTCGATACACCTATTGATTTTGATAATCTAATTGAAGCAGGCTCCATGATGGGGTCCGGAGGGATGATTGTAATGGACGAAGATGACTGTATGGTATCTATGGCGAAATTCTACCTAGATTTTACCGTTGAAGAATCCTGTGGAAAATGTGCCCCTTGCCGAATTGGAAATAAGCGTTTATACGAAACACTAGATAAAATAACACAAGGGAAAGGCACCGAAGCCGATTTGGATCTACTACGAAATATGAGCCATGTTATAAAAGACACTTCCCTCTGTGGTTTAGGCCAAACCTCTCCAAACCCAGTATTATCTACTTTAGATAATTTTTGGGATGAGTATATAGCTCACGTGAAAGATCACAAATGTGAAGCTGGTCAGTGTAAATCATTATTGCAGTATAATATTATTGCCGAAGATTGCGTGGGTTGTACAGCTTGTGCAAGAGTTTGCCCAGTGGGATGTATTGCTGGTGAAAAGAAAGAAGTTCATATCATTGATCAAAGCATTTGTATAAAATGTGGTGCTTGTATGGACAAATGTAAATTTAATGCCATAGAATTAATATAAGGAGGCTGTAAAATGGAAATGATAAAACTAAAAATAGATCATAAGTTTGTTGAAGTAGAAAAAGGGACGACTATCTATCATGCTGCAAAAAAACTGGATATTGATATTCCTATCTTATGCTATATGAATTTGGAGCACCTTGATATTGAAAACAAACCTGGAGGATGTAGAATATGTGTAGTAGAAGTAGAAGGTAGAAGAAATCTTGCTCCATCTTGTTCTACAAAAGTTGATGAAGGAATGGTAGTTCGTACCAACAGTATGAGAGTGATAAATGCACGTCGTACAGTAATGGAATTCATATTAAGCGACCACCCAAAGGAATGTTTAACCTGCTCAAAATCTGGCGGATGCGATTTGCAAGATTTAGCCCAACAACTGGGTGTTAGAGAAATCCCTAATGAAGAAACTTGCGAAATGTCAACTTATCGCTTAGATACTTCTCCGAGCATTATCCGTAATTTGGATAAATGTATTATGTGTCGTCGTTGTGAGATGATGTGTAACGAAGTACAAACAGTTGGAGCATTATCTGCTATTCACCGTGGCTTTGAGGCCGCTGTTGGAACAGCTTTCGAAATGAATCTGGAAGCTTCTACTTGTACATATTGCGGACAGTGTGTGGCTGTTTGCCCTACTGCTGCTTTAACCGAAGTAGATCATACACCACAAGTAATTCGTGCCATTGCCGACCCTAAAAAGACAGTGATTGTTCAAACGGCACCAGCTGTAAGAGCTGCCTTAGGCGAAGAATTTGGCATGGAAGCTGGAACCTTGGTGACTGGAGAAATGGTAACCGCTTTACGTAATTTAGGATTCGATCATGTTTTTGATACCGACTTTGCTGCCGACCTTACCATTATGGAAGAAGGCACAGAGCTTTTAGGCCGTCTGAAAAAACATCTGGCTGGTGACAAAAATGTGAAATTACCTATGTTAACCTCATGCTGCCCAGGTTGGGTGAATTTCTTTGAGACACAATTTCCCGATATGAAGGATATTCCTTCTACAGCACGTTCGCCACAGCAAATGTTTGGCCCTATAGCTAAAACTTACTTTGCCGATAAACTAGGCATCAAACGCGAAGACATGGTAGTAGTATCTATTATGCCTTGTTTGGCCAAGAAATACGAAGCACAGCGAGATGAATTTAAGGTAGATGGCAATCCCGATGTAGATTTCTCTATCACTACTCGCGAATTGGCTCATCTGATTAAGCAAGCCAATATGGATATCAAAAAATTAGACAAAAGCGACTTCGATCAACCTATGGGAGAATCATCTGGTGCAGGTGTCATTTTTGGTACTACTGGTGGTGTTATCGAAGCGGCATTACGTACTGCTTATGAAATTCATACTGGCAAAAATCTTGAAAAAGTAGATTTTGATCAATTAAGAGGCATGGAAGGAATCAGAGAAGCAACTGTAGATTTTGATGGCTTAGATCTTAAAATTGGTATTGCTCACGGATTAGGAAACGCACGTAAATTACTAGAAGATATCCGCGATGGCAAATCACATTATCATGCTATAGAGATCATGGCTTGTCCTGGTGGCTGTATTGGTGGTGGTGGACAACCACAACACCATGGCGATTCTGCAATTCTCAAAAAACGCGCAGCGGCTCTATATCGTGAAGATGCAGGTAAACCCATCAGAAAATCACATGAGAATCCTGCTATTAAAGAATTATACGAAACGTTCCTAGGAGAACCTATGAGCGAAAAAGCACATCATTTATTACATACACATTATTTCGATCGTAAAAGAAAAAGAAATATTGGAGTGTAAATAAAGCATTTTAAATGATCATTTTAGTTAAAAAAAAAGAAAATCATGTGTGATTCAAAAATAAAATTAAAAGAGAAAGATATCGCCAAAATCAAAGAGATTTGCGAATTCTTCGATAATAAAGCAGGTGAGTTAATTAGCGTTTTACATCGCTGCCAAAGTGAGTTTGGATACTTGCCTCCTGAAATTCAAGATGTAGTAAGTGATTTTATGAATGTTCCAGTAGCTAAAATCTATGGTGTGGTAACTTTCTACTCTTTCTTTACTATGAAACCTAAAGGGAAATATCCTATTAGCATTTGTACAGGTACAGCTTGCTACGTTCGTGGTGCCGAAAAGGTTTTAGATGAGTTTAAAAAAGAACTCAATTTAGAAGTAGGCGAAACAGCTGCTGATGGGAAATTTTCATTAAGTAGCTTACGTTGTGTAGGTGCTTGCGGCTTGGCTCCTGTAGTTTTAGTAGGTGAAAAAACCTATGGACGTGTAGCTCCTGACGATGTGAAAGAGATTTTAGCAGCTTATGAGAATTAATAAATAGCCCTATTATATATTTTAAATATCAGGCTTCTTTATTGGAATGCCTGATATTTTTTTATTATCAATCGGATTGTATAAGCAATTATACCTAAGCAATTATCACCCAGTAATCCCCATCTTTTTCATTAAAAAAGTAGCATTTAAGTTTTGTGAAATACCTTGACGAAGTTTGTAATCAAAATAGAGCTCGTCGTTTTTAATATCTACCTCAAAACATCTATTCTGTACGTTTTCCGGGAAAGTCTTAATCAGTTCCCCAAGCTGCAAATCGTGTGTAGCAATAACACCCACAGCTTTAAGTTTTATCAATTGTTTCACCAATGCTTTGCTCCCCATTTCTTTGTCTTTACTATTGGTACCTTTGAGTATTTCATCAAGAATAATAAACAAAGGCCTCCCCTCTTTAAGTCTATCAATAATAGCTTGTAAGCGAAGCAGCTCTGCATAAAAATAAGATTGATTCTTAGCCAAGCTATCCTTGGTTCTAATACTAGTAAATAACTGTATAGGAGTAAAATACATTTCTTTGGCACAAACAGAGGCTCCAGCCATAGCCAAAATTAAATTAGCACCAACTGTACGCAAATAGGTACTTTTACCTGCCATATTAGCTCCTGTAACTATGGTAAATTCGCCTAAATGTTTAAAGGAAATCTCATTGGCTATTCTTTCAGTTTCTGGCATTAAGGGATGAGCAACATCTTGAGCTTGGTACACAAATCCTTCCTCCTGTACTTTTGGATAGGTCATTTGTGGATGATTAAATTTGAATATTCCTAAAGAAACTAATGTTTCCATATTTGCTAAAGATTGAAACCATATCTCGATTTTAGAACCATATTTCTTACGCCATATTTCCAAACGAATGCTTTGTAAAATATCCCAGGAAAAGAAATAATTAAGAATTACCCAACCCAATAAATTTAATCTGGTATCAAATGCCTGAGCTAAGGAAGAAAGCTTCTTTATAGCTATTCCAGCAGCTTCATCCTCTGTTTTTAGTTTGTTTTGTAAATCTAAAATAGCTTCTGACTGAAATTTTTGTTTCTCAAATAACTGAAAAACCAATTGCCATCTCTGTAAAGAAGTAGTTTGCTTGCTCAGCTCATTATGATTCTTATTAATTCGATTGGCATACATACCTGAAAAACCCAGAGGAATAATCAAGTAAAAAGTAAAATAAGTAAATGAGAGCCACTCTACAATAAGCCCATAAAACATCAACCAACTAAGTAATGGAATAATAACCACTCCTATTTTAAAAGCTAATTGTTTAAAAATCCCCTGTCTTCCTCCCCATTTTTTCAATGCTTCTACATTGGCAGTTCTCTCTCCTTGAGTTTGTATGCCTAAAACTTGGAATTTCTGTAAAAAATCAGGGTTTTTACTTAATTCTTCAACAGCTTGTTGTTGTTTCTCAATAGTTTCTTTTTTGTAAAAACCTTGCTGTAAGCGATTTGCCAAATCTTTCTTCCCTTGTTTAGAAAATGTTCTATTGAGATATTGAAATAAAGAAAACGAACCAAAAACATCTAAATCATGAGTATAAAAATGCTGCTCCTCAATAAATTCCTCTCCCGATTCAAAAGCAGAAAAATCATGCTTTAGTGCGGCTAATTCCCTATTATTTATCTCCAAATATATTTCATATGCTCTTTTTTTAGCTAATATTTTTTGATGTAGAATAACCAAAATCACAAAGCCAATCAAACCAATTATGGCAACAATTACAACAATGGCAACATCAAAACGAGTAGTATACCAAATAGCCAAAAACCACAGCAAAAACCACAACAAACGTAGTATAGAAAAGCGTTTATTGAGTTGATTAAACTTTTTAGCTAATTGCAGATACTGTTCTTTATTTTTTTTATAGAAATTTTGAGGGCTTCTCATTTATTTATTGTTTTAATAAAAATAACAGATCGTATTAATAGAACTTGTTTAAAGTCAAACAGCAAAACTGCGAGCAAACCCTTGACACAATTGAC
>JAOZUW010000068.1 GCA_029938465.1 Bacteroidales bacterium
AGGAATAACAAAATAAAAATTGGGGGAAATTTTTCGTATCCGTTATAATAACTCCAAATAATATACTCCTTCTAATGCCAAATGCCAATCCTTTAAATGAATATTTAATAGCAAATAATTATTATTTACTCATTACTAGCATCAAAAAGCTTTTGCTTTTCTGCTGCAGATAAGCTTTCGTAACCAGATTTCTTTATTTTCTCTAAAATAATATCTATTTCTGCCTGTTTTTTGTTTTTATTGCGCAGATACTCCTCTTCAGTTTTGGTTTTTCTGGGGTTTCTATACACCTTTTTAAAAGGATCTTTTTTCTTTTTTACACCATAAAAAAGAGCTGCAACAGACTGGAAATATGAATTAAATAACAGACTCCAATCTTTATTTTTCCGCAACTGCTGAACAAAAAGAAAACCAAAAAAGGCTCCCCCTAAATGAGCAATATGCCCACCTGCATTGCCATTACGAATGTTTAAAATATCTAAAACAATAAATACTATAGCAATATATTTTAGTTTTACATTGCCTAAAAGAATAACATTCATCAGTAAATTGGGAGAAAAAGTAGCAGCTGCTACAAAAATACCTAAAACCGAAGCTGAGGCTCCAATGGCATAACTCACACTAAGCACATTATTAAAAGCCGGAAAAATATTAAATGTAAGGATATACAACAAGGCCCCTGTCAGTCCACTTAGAATATAAACACTTAGCAATTTATCTTCGCCAATAAACTGATTAAATATCCTACCACCCACATACAATACCAGCATATTAAAAAACAAATGAAAAATGCCTTCTTGCACAAACATATAGGTAATCAAACTCCATGGACGCCAGATTAATAATGAAATATCAGAGGGCAAACTCAAATAATAGGTCAACCTATTGGTACCTTTGGCTAAAACAAATTCTTGATCGAGCCCAAATAAAAATAAGATTAAAGCAAAAACATTGATAGCCACAAATACCACCACATTAATAATGATTAAACGTGACAACACATCTTTTTTATAAAATATTGCTTTAATACCTTCCAAAGGAGAAGATTGCGAACTATAAGAATTATTGTTAAACATTAATACAGCCTTCCTTTTTTCTTCCAATAAAATATAATAATAAAACCGAAAAGCATACCTCCAAGGTGAGCAAAATGCGCTACATTATCCCCGGGCTTATTAGAAATACCGGAATACAATTCCAAAGCACCAAAAATCATTACAAACCATTTGGCTTTAATGGGAATGGCAAAATAAAGATAAATAATCTGATTGGGAAACATCATTCCAAAAGCTAAAAGAATTCCATAAACGGCACCACTAGCTCCCACTACAGTGTGCGCATTCATATAATCTTCTTTATACTGACTCATAAAATTTACGGTTTCCTGTAGTGCTGCATTTTTATCTGTAAGAATCAAACGATTATAGGTGTCTACAAAAGCATTAAAATTGTTTGAAATATCAGTGCTAGCCACTTGAAAATACTCTGAATTACGAAATATGGCAAAGCTTCTCAGACTTGGGTTATTTAAGAATTGATCCACAGCTTCTACCACAGGTTTTATTTCAAAACCAATCCAAAAAGTATAAACAACAGCAGCCCCAATTCCTGTTATCATATAATAAATCAGAAACTTTTTACTCCCCCATACATTCTCTAATGTATTACCAAACATCCACAGAGCCAGCATATTAAATATAATATGCGAGTAGTTGGTAGCACTGTGCATAAACATATAACTAATATATTGATAAGGACTAAAGTCAGATGCTCCAATATAATGTAATGCTAAAATTTTAAACAAATCAATATGAAAAGCTTGTTGTAAAGCCAATGTAGCTAGAAAGAATAAGCCATTGATGATGAGTAAATTTTTTACTACAGGAGGCATTATCTTAAATCCACCAGGACGGAATTGTTGATTCATAGTTGTTATATTTTTTCAGCTTGCAAAAGTAATCATTTTTGGAAGTCCTAAGCTGTTCATTAAAAGCAAAAAAAACCAAGTATTCAGATTTTCTACTCCACTCCTTCTCTAATGTTCTTCGATTGCTTTTCGCCAAACAACCATATTAAGCGAACAGAAATAAGACTATGTCTTTGATCACTACTTTGCTTATTTCCAGCTCTATTAATCAACAGGTCTTCATCCTCTCCACTCCAAATAGAATTTAAACCATATTGATAACGCATATTGATAAATGCTTGCTGCCATATTCGATATTTAAAATCAATAATCCAATCCCAATTATTAATACTGTAATAACCATCGTTTATTGAATTTGACAATTCACGGCCATTTACAATCCATTTTACTCTCACCAAGCGGGAATAGCTTACTCCTGAACTAATAATTAATCCTTTTCGATCGTGATAGCTAAACAATAATGGCACTTCTGCATAATCTAATCTGGTTAGATAATAAGGTTTAGCACTATCAGGGTGAGGCCCGTATTTTTTACGGGCACCTTTTTGCGAAAACAATGTTTGAATATTAATGGAAAACATATCATTAATAGGTACAATAGCTCCTACCCCGGCATTTAATCCAAACTTCTGGAACTTTAGACTACCATTATTCACTAAGTCACCTTCTACTTTGGACATATTAAAACCCATAATGACTTCACCCATTATTCGTTGAGCTTGCACTTCAGAAGCCTGAAAACCAATAATTATGAATAGGACAATGAGTATCTTTTTAATCATATATTTTTTATAAATAAATTATTTTAAAGTGAAACGCAAAAGTAAAAAGAAAAGTATACAAAACTGAAAACAAATGACTTGTTCTGAAGTATATTTAGAGCACAGCTTAGGAAGCCCATTTGTCCAAATATAATAAAAGCGCCAGGCAGGGTGGTGTTACAAGGCCGAAGTAACACAGCCTGTGACTTATAACTCACACTACCATAAAAACAATAATAATTGGAAACTTAGAATCTTTTCTGCTATTTTAATGTTTTATTGAAGCACAGCTTAGGAAAGCTGTGTTACATCTTCATGGAAAACTGAATTCGTTTACGTGGGATATCCACATCCAAAACTTTTACCCATACTTTTTGACCAATATGCACAACATCATTGGGATCTTTTACAAATTCTTGAGCCATATTGCTTTTATGAACCAATCCATCTTGATGCACACCAACATCTACAAAAGCGCCAAAAGCTGTAATATTTGTAATAATACCTTTTAGTTTCATCCCCTGATGCAAATCATCCAAACGGTTAATGTTAGGATCAAAATCCCATTCTTCGAATTCTGCTCTGGGGTCTTGTCCCGGCTTTAACAATTCTCTTTTAATATCTTTTAAAGTGGGAAGACCGATAGTTTTTGTAATATATTTTTCTAAATCTATGCTGGCAATTTTTTGAGTATCTCCTATTAAGCTTTCTATCTTCACATTTAAGTCTTTTGCCATTTTCTGCACTACCAAATAGGATTCCGGATGCACTGAAGTTCTATCCAAAGGATTTTTTCCATTATTTATTCGAAGAAAACCTGCTGCTTGTTGATAAGCTTTTTCACCCAGACGTTTGACTTTTAAAAGTTGCTGCCGATTAATAAAATCACCATTAGCTTTTCTATATTCGATAATATTCTCAGCTAAACCTGGCCCCAAACCAGATACATAAGTTAATAATTGCTTCCCGGCTGTATTTAAATCAACACCTACTGCATTCACGCAACTCATCACCACTTCATCCAATGATTTTGACAGCTCTTTTTGATCTACATCGTGCTGATATTGCCCTACACCAATGGATTTTGGATCTATTTTTACCAATTCTGATAGTGGATCTATCAAGCGCCGACCAATAGACACTGCTCCACGGACAGTTACATCATATTCTGGGAACTCCTCTCGTGCCACTGCCGATGCTGAATAAACCGATGCTCCACTTTCATTCACCATAATGGCTTTGGTTTCTTTTTTAAAATGAATTCTTCTGATAAAAGCTTCAGTCTCTTTCCCGGCTGTTCCATTTCCTATAGCTATCACTTCAATTCTATATGCATCAGCTAAAGAGCTGATTTTATGCATAGCTTGTTTATGCTCTCTTTGTGGTGGATGCGGATAAATAGTTTCATTATTTTTAAGATCTCCGTTCTCCGATAAGCAAACCACTTTGCAACCAGTACGAAATCCAGGATCAATAGCTAAAACCCGCTTCCCTTTTAGAGGAGGAGCTAATAATAATTCTTTTAAGTTTTTAGCAAAAATGCCAATTGATTTTTCATCAGCTTTCTCTTTGAGTTCTTTTTTTATTTCAGTCTGCAAGCTGGGATTCAACAAACGTTTATAAGCATCTTTTATAGCTATTTTAATATGATAAGAAGTAGTGGAATGTTTTTTAACTAATATTTGCTCCATCATTTCCAATGCTTCTGCTTGTGCAGCTTCTGTTTTTATGCGTAAAAAACCTTCATTTTCGCCACGCATCATAGCTAAAATACGGTGTGCTGGCACTCGTGCAAGACTTTCTTTATGATCAAAATACATTTGAAAACGATGAGCTTCTTCCTCTTTTGCAGTGATAACTTTTGACGAAAACTCCCCTTTATGCCAGAATAATTGCCTCAATCGTTTTCTTACAAAAAGATTTTCATTTATCCATTCTGCTATGATATCTCTGGCTCCTTGAAGAGCTTCATCTACAGTTTTCACATTATCTTTTACAAACCTATGTGATGCACCATCTATATCACTATGTTGCTGCGACATCATCATTTTTGCCAAAGCCTCTAAACCTTTTTCCTTAGCTACACTTCCTTTTGTTTTTCGTTTAGGTTTATAGGGCAAATAAAAATCCTCTAAAGATGTTTTATCTTCTATCTTATCCAATTCTTCTTGCAAATCAGAGGTATAAAAACCCTGTTCTTTTAAGGATTTTACAATACTCTCCTTACGTTCTTCCAAAGCTACAATTTGCTCGTGCATATCACGAATAGTTGCAATTTGCACTTCGTCTAAACCGCCAGTTACTTCTTTTCGATATCGAGCTATAAAAGGAATAGTAGCATCAGCTTTTAAAAGATCTAATACTTGATTTACTTGCTGGTTTTGTATATTCAGTTTTTGAGAAATGGATACAGGCATATGCTATTGAATTATTTTTTGATGTATTTTTAAAATCTGTGGCAATATCATTTTTACGCCATCGTTTTCAATAATATAATCAGCAAGATTTTCTTTTCTTGCATCGGACCACTGACTTTCCATACGAGCTAATACTTCATTTTCTTGAGCATGATCTCTACTCATTACTCTTTGAAGCCTCAAACCTCTTGGAGCAGAAACACAAATAGTTTGATCCATCATTTTATCAAAACCATTTTCGAATAAAATGGCAGCTTCTTGCAGCACATATGGCAATTGTTGATGGCTTTCTGCCCATTTATTAAAATCGGCTCTTAATTTTGGATGTATAATCTGGTTTAACTTTTCTAATTCCCCTTTATCCGCAAAAACAATAGCAGCTAGTTTTTTTCGATCTATCTCATCATTATCTACCACAGATAAACCAAAAGCATTCCCAATTTCCACTATCACTTCCTGGCTATTCAGGATTTTTCGTGCTTTTAAATCGGCATTATATACAGGCACTCCCAATGCCTCAAACACTTTACATACAAAGGTTTTTCCACTACCAATATTCCCTGTTAAGCCTATCTTCTTCATTATTTTAGAATAATATATTCTGCTACTTTTGGTGAGTAATCAATGATTTGAATATTTTCAGGATATTTTTGCAAAAGAATATCAAGCATCCCAGAAGAAAGCGTATCAACTCTCGCTATTGCATTAAAGTAACTCTCATTTATTTTATGAAAATCCTCCAATGAAACGGTATATCTTATTTTAATAGTTTCAGGAAAAATCTTTACTTCCTCCTCATTCATAAAATTTAATCCTATTGGAACTTCAATTACTGCCTCAGTAAATTTCTCTACTTCAATAAAAAGCATTGTTGTTTGAGATTTTGCTTCTACATTTGATGGCAAGACTATGGTCAATTCTTCTTGAATAGAATGATCTATATTCTGATAACTCATTAAAGGAGTTTGAATACTATCGATACTGTTTAACTGATTTACACTACCATATATTAAAACGGAATCAGGTTGTATTCTTGGGGCTTTTTTAAATTGATATTGTGGAGCTAACTGCAAGCTAATATTCGGTACTATTTTTACTTTTTTCACCTGTTTTTCTTCAAAAATTAAAATCAAGGAATCCGGATTCATAATATCAACCCGACGTTTTGAATCTGTATTCTGTTGAATAAGACTCTTCATAGCATTTGGAAGCAAATACCATTTAGTACGCTTTTCAGAAGTTTTATATTTGTAAAAATCAGCCTCCGATAAAGAAATTGGATCACCTATACCAAATATAGAAGGTCCTATAAGCTCAAAACCAAAATCACTAATCTCAATATAAATAATAGATTCTGTTTTATTGATTAAGACTTTATCCACAGGTAAATCTTTATAAACAACAGGAACCTCAATACTTATAGTATATTCTTTAGAAAACTTAATCAGCAGCCACATCATAGACGAAACAGCTAAAAAGATTACAAAAACAGATGTCTTTTTGTTTTTTATGATCATACTATTTATACTTTATAAAGAAGATTACAAATATAGTGGTTCTGTAAAGAATTTCTAATTATTCATTTTTTTAAGAAACAAAGTTAATGAATGAACTGTGAGTAGCAAATATTACTCTATTTTTTTTCATAAAAAAGCCACCAATACACCTTTAAGATTGAGTGTATCAGTGGCTATCTTTAGAAGCCATAATCAGCTTATTTTTGCTGACCTAATTGTGTATTTTTAGGCACTATAGCTGATTTTTCTACTCTCAGTTTAGTTTGACCTTCAGTTTCTATAATAACTGTAGTATCTTCCATTTTGGTTATTTTACCATTGATACCACCAATTGTTAATACTTCATCACCCTTGTTTAACTCTTCTCTAAATTTTTTCTGATCCTTGCTTTTTTTCATTTGCGGACGGATAAAGAAAAAATAGAATACCACAATAACTAAAATTAATGGTAAAAATGACATTAATCCACCTTGTTCACCTCCATCGGCTGGTGGGCTCATTAATAAAATTGATAATAAATTCATTTCTCTTATTTTTATTTAATACTTATTTATTCGTTTCGTTTTTTGTATTACCTATTCTTGCCCCGGCATCAACACATCGGCTTTTATTCTAAGCGTATAAAGTGAAGGAGAAGCATTTGTAAATACAGTTATTCTTTTATTTTGAAAACCTTTTTTTGTTGAGCTATCAAATACCACTTTTATCTTTTTTGTTTCACCTGGCTTAATGGGATCTACAGGATATTCCGAAGCCGTGCAACCACAGGTCGCTTTCACCTTTGATAAAATTAAATCTGCATTTCCGGTATTGGTAAAACTAAAGCTATAACTTGCTTTTTCACCCTTAATCATTTTACCAAAGTCGTGTTCTTTTTCTTCAAAAACCACTACAGGCATTTCCATATCTTTATCCACACCCTCAGCCGTATTAGGATTTTGAATGAGGTCAGCAGGTATTTTTTTTGCAGCAGTATTATTCTCACAAGCTATAAATGAAACGGCCAGCAGAAGAATGATAATAATTTTATACATAGTTTTTTTATTTATTGCCCGCAAATGTAATAAATTATTGGTGATTGTGAAATTTTTTAACTGATCTTAGGAAGTTAATACTGAAGCTATAAACATGTTTAAAACTATTCAGTATACTCGATATTATCTTCAGTTAATATCATAGCGCAATATGTATTGCTATAAGTGGAGAAAAAACCAAAAGCACCATCGCTTAAATTTCCTTTCACATTAGCAGGAGGCCCTCCAAACATAGGATTTTGAAAAGAAGTAGATCTTAAAACCTCATTCATATAAGTAAAATGTTCCTGTGTTATTCCCGACATTTGCAAAACTACCTCATCACCAATCTTAAATAACTGTTCATCAGAAACATTTCTAAAATATACTACGCCAATGCCATGGGTATAATTTCCATTAAACATTTTATCATCAGTAAAAGATACTTTGTTTAAAGTATCCGTCATCAATTTTCCATTTTTATACACATTAAACATATAAAAATTAGCTTCGTCACCCGGATCTTGAGCATAGAGCTTAACAATCCAAAACCCATTTTTACCAAAGTGTTCATTAAACTCTATACCAATAGAATCTATTTTCTGTACAGAAGGCAAAAATGATTGAGCCAAATATTGTTTCTGACTCGATATTTCATCCTTTAAATCTATTTGTAGCTCATAGTTTTTATTAATTTCTCCATAAAAGCTATCGCTTGTTTGGTAAACTCCATCTTCTTTCTCTTGAAGGAGAATTTGATTTCCTAAATGATCTGTAATACGAACCTCTGCCCCAATAACTGCTGGCGCAGATTCAGTTGAAAAATAATCGGCAGTTTTGGTAAGTTTAAAAGTATGCACCGTAGTGTCGGTAGAAATATGACCTTCTACAACTAATCTGGTATAGGTTGTATCTAATTCCACATCTATTCTTTCGGTACAGCTATTCAAAAGCAACAACACAAAAGAAATAAAAGCTATATGTTTAATATTCATCATCTTCATTAGAATTTAAAATTGAATGTTAATGCGGGAACAAAAGAAAAAAGATAGGTTTGTTCGGCATAAGTTAAGTTTGGGTTCTCATCATCTTGAACAAAGTTTATTGACCAAGTATTATGGCGACCATAGGCATTATAAACTGAAAAATTAATATCCCAATTCCATTTATCCTTCACTCGCTGTTTCTTTTTCCAGGTAAGCGAAATATCTAGACGATGATAATCAGGAAATCGATATTCATTTCTATCAGAATATATGGGCACAATAAGATTTCCGTAATAAGCACGACCTGTTGGAAAAGTGACAGGAGCTCCAGTAGCATACACCCAGTTGGCTGCAACATCTAGTCGAGGATGAATCTCATAGCTCAATACTATAGAAAAATCATGGGGCTTATCGTAAGGTGCTGGATAAGTTTTGCCGGAATTAATATCTTCGAATTTTCTATAAGTACGACTATAAGTATAGCTAACCCATCCAGTAAATTTCCCTGTATTTTTCCTTAATAAAAACTCAGCTCCATATGACCATGACTTACCAAAACGCAGTTCACCCTCTAGCTTCTCATTGAGCAACACTTCCGCAAAATCTTTAAAGTCAATGGAATTTTTCATCCATTTATAATAAACTTCAACACTAGCTTCTAGCCTATTCTCATTTAAATTTCTAAAATATCCCAGAGCTACCTGATCAGCTATTTGTGGAGCTACATTAGGACTTGCAGGAAACCATATATCTAATGGTGTGCCTGCCGTAGAGTTTTGTGCCAACTGCATATACTGGCGTGTGCGGGAATAGTTAGCTTTTACACTAGATTCTGGAGTTAAAAGATAAGTGATTCCTAAACGTGGTTCCAAACCAAAGTAGGTATTATAAATATCACCACTTGGAAATACGGTACTATCAATGCTTTCAAAACTACTATCAAAATTATACATTGTCCCTGGCCCAATATTCTGAAAAACCGAAAATCGTAAACCATATTTTAACTGAATTCTCTCCCCTATTTTTTGCTCATTCGATATATAAATAGCATAATCCAAAGCTGAATTATTAGGTAGTTTAAACTCGTTATATAAGGACTCTTCTCCAATACCCGAAGCGGTACCAGGCTCAAAAAGATGATAAGTAAATTCTCCACCAAACTTTATTGTATTCTCTGGATTCAAATAATAAGTAAGGTCTTCTCTCACTCCATAATCTGTCATTTTACTCCACCACATAAAAGAATTAGGGCCTCCCTCTGGAGTACCCAATTTATAATTATACACACTATTTACAAAAGTAAAATTTGAGAATAACTTACTGTTAAACAGGTGATTCCATCGTGCAGTTGCCGTTCTATTTCCAAAAGACAGTTCTGAAAACTTACTTTTAAACATATCTTTACCATTATAAAAAGATAGAAACAGTCTATTATTTTTATTAAAAGTATGACTCACTTTAGCATTCACATCATAAAAATTGAGTTTGTTATCTTTTATTTTCTCATCGGTACTCAACATTAGAAACAAATCGGCATAGGTTCTTCTACCTGAAACAATAAAAGTAGTTTTATCTTTAAATATTGGCCCTTCAATAGTTAATCGAGTTGAAATAGTACCAATACCACCCGTTACTGCAATTTTTTTTGAATTACCATCACGCATTCGCACATCAAGCAATGAAGCAAGCCTTCCACCATGAGCAGCAGGAATATCACCTTTATAAATCTTTACATCTTTAATAGCATCGTTATTAAAAACAGAGAAGAAACCCATTAAATGTGATGCATTATACACCGTTGCCTCATCCAGCAATATTAAATTTTGATCAGGGCTTCCACCACGAACGCTAAAACCTGAAGCACCTTCGGCTGTGGCCTGTACACCAGGCAATAACTGAATGGCTTTTACCAAATCTACCTCACCCATAAAAGCAGGAATTTTTTTAATGCTTTTTGCCTGAAGCTTCACATGACTCATTTCATTGCTACTGATATTTCTATCGGTTCGTTCAGCAGTAATTTCTACCTCTTGAAGGCTCTCTGAGAATTCTTTTAATTCAATAACAAGATATCGGTTTTTAGTTAAATCTATTTGCTTACTAACTTGTTCAAAACCTAGATAATTAATATCAATTTCATAATTACCAGGTGGCAAGCTCAAAGAAAAATATCCATACTCATTACTAACCGTACCCAAATTGATACCTTTTGCGAAAATAGTAGCTCCTATTAACAGCTCTCCATTTCCGGCATCTTTTACTTGTCCGCTAAATGTTTTTTTCTGACTATATACCTGTATTACAGATAACAACAGAATAATAATTAGCAAATTTCTTTTCATAATTACAATTTAATTCTTTCAAGAATAAGAAAACCATTCCTTTCAATTAAAACCAATTTACTATGATACGCCATAATGATTCAATTATTACATCTAAACCGTTTTTTTTAACAAGTCTTTATAGATTCTACACCATTTTGAATGTTCACCAGATAAAATTCTGGTTTTATTCCAAACCGATCGAAATATTTAATAGTTATTTGGCTTTTAAAATCTTCCACAAAAGATTCTTTCATCAGATTTAAGGTACAACCACCAAAACCACCTCCCATCATACGACTTCCTTTTATTTCAGGTATTTTTTTGGTCTCTTTCACTAAAAAATCTAGTTCATCGCAGCTCACCTCATACAATTCTTTTAAGCCTTGATGTGAGGCATACATTAATTCACCAAAGTATTGTAAATCATCCTCTAAAAGAGCTTGAGTTGCTTTAACTACTCTATCATTCTCATTAACAACAAATAATGCTCTTTGAAAACTAAGGGCATCTGGTTTGCCTATATGTTCATTTAGCATTTGGTCAGTCACATCACGTAGAGCTGTCACATTTGGATAATACTTTCTAAAATACTCAACCGCTGTATCGCATTCCTCTCTACGTTTATTATAAGCAGAAGAAGCCAAACTATGTTTCACCTTTGTATTGACCAGAAGAAATATATCCTCTTTCAGTTCTAATGGAAAATACTGGTGTGTGTTGCTGCGACAATCTAACTGCACAACCTGCTTTTTTTTTCCAAAAACACTGGCATATTGATCCATTATTCCACATTTTACTCCAGCATACTCGTGTTCCGCTTTTTGAGCTATTTTAACTAAGTCAATAGATTCCAACTGAAAATCAAATAAAGCGTTTACACCAAATGCAAAACCACTCTCCAATGCAGCACTGGAAGAAAGACCGGCACCTAATGGTATATCACCGGAAAAAACACAATCAACACCTTCAAAATGCAAGTTTCTTTTTTGCATTTGTGCCAATACTCCCAATAAATACCGACTCCAAAAAGGAGCATCCTCTAGTAACTCCACTTTTTCAAACTCCACATATTCTTGATAATCAATAGAATAAAACCGAAACAGGTTTCCTTCATTTTTTTGCATAGCAAAAACTATTGCTTTATCAATTGCTGCCGGCAAAACAAAACCATCATTATAATCGGTATGTTCACCTATTAGATTAATACGACCAGGAGCTTTAAATAATTGTGGTTCTACGCCAAATAATTCTATAAATTTATTTTCAGTCTGTTCACAAAGATTCATCATCACTTTTATCGTTTTTCTTTAAAAAAATCGCTTAATAATTGACCACATTCTTCTTCTAAAATTCCTTTAATCACTTTTGTTTTGGGGTGAAAAACTGATTTGTCATTTAAAGTACAACCATTTTTTAAATCACTTGCTCCATAAATAATAGTAGCTATTTGTGTCCAATATGCAGCACCTCCACACATCATGCAGGGTTCTAAAGTAACATACAATGTGCAATCTTTTAAATATTTTCCACCTAAAGTGTTAGCTGCAGCTGTAAAAGCTTGCATTTCGGCATGAGCAGTAACATCATTTAATGTTTGTGTGAGGTTATGTGCTTTGGCAATAATTCTATCATTAAAAGTAATTACTGCTCCAACGGGCACTTCATCTTTCTCAAAAGCTATTTGAGCTTGCTTTAAAGCTTCACGCATAAAATATTCATGACCAAACATTCTAATATATTTTTTACAAATATCGTAAAATTACTAATCCAATTCTTTAGCTTTATTCCAATACACATCCATTTCGGCTAGACTCATTTCATCAATTTGTTTTCCGTTTTTTCTACTTTCAGCTTCTAGGTATTTAAAACGTTTGATGAATTTCTTATTGGTACGTTCGAGAGCATCTTCGGGATTTATCTTAATAAATCGCGCATAATTAATCATAGAAAACAATAAGTCGCCAAATTCACTTTCCATTTTTTGATGATTTTCAATATTCAGATTCTTTTCTGCTTCTTCATGGAATTCGTTCATCTCTTCCTGAACCTTTTCCCAAACTTGTTCTGGCTTCTCCCAATCAAATCCTACTCCCTTTACTTTTTCCTGCACCCGATATGCTTTTACCATTGCAGGTAATGATTTTGGGACTCCATCTAAAACCGACTCCCTGCCTTCTTTTAGTTTAAGCTTTTCCCAATTTTGTTTTACTGTTTCAGCATCATTAGCTTCAACATTACTATAAATATGAGGATGACGAAAAACCAATTTTTCGCTGATGCTATTCAAAACATCTGCAATATTAAAATCATTAGTTTCGCTGGCAATCTTTGAATAAAAAACCAAATGCAACATTAAATCACCCAATTCTTTTTTTATTTCAGACATATCTCTTTCTAAAATAGCATCGGACAATTCATAAACCTCTTCAATAGTCAGGTAACGTAAGCTTTCCAGAGTTTGTTCCTTGTCCCAAGGACAAGCAGTACGCAAATCATCCATTATGGTTAACAAACGTTCAAATGCTTTTAGTTTTTCTTGCATGTTTTTACTTTTTGGCAAAAATAGTTTTTTTTCACCGTATGGCAATACAACTTATATCAACAGCGTTTTAACTATTGTGAACTTAAAAAAAAATCTTTCCTTTGCAAACTGATAAAATGGGACGATTAATAGTAAATAGGTGGGGAATTATTCTAATGGGAATATTTCTGATTGGGCAAATACAAGCTCAATCAGGGTTTTCTAAGGATGGTATAAAGGCTTTCAAACATAAAAGATTTAAAAGCAATTTACACATTGAACCACGAGTATATTTTGGGTTTATTACTAATCACCATACCGAACTCGAGCCTTTTAATGCACACTTCCCCGCTTTTGAAATATCTGTCATAAAAGATACTTATGGAAGAAAATATTGGGAACGACTTCATAATTATCCTATTATTGGCATCAGCGCTTTTTACTCTCCACTAGGCAATAACGAAGCCATTGGACAAGCAATTGCTGTATATCCTTTTCTAACTTTTCCTATCATAAGAAGAGAAAAAGATTTTTTAGGCTTCCGATTTGGTGTAGGGCTTAGTTATTTAACAAAAACCTTTGACCCTCTTGAGAATTATAAAAATATTGCCATAGGATCGCACCTCAATGTAGCTATTAATTTAATGGCTGAATACCGGAGAAAAATCAATAAATCTACAGAAATTAGTGCAGGCATAAGTTTAATTCATTTTAGTAATGGTAGTATGGCTACTCCAAATTACGGTTTAAATATACCTATGGCTTCTGTTGGTTTCAGCAAACGACTTAGTACACCCAATGGTGTTATTACTGAGCGTAAACCAAGCATACCGCCTTTTAGTTATAAGCCAAACAAAATATTTATCTATAATATTACTGGAGCATACGCCACAAAAAACATGGGGAACGTTTTTGGTGAAAGATATGATGTTTATACTGCTTCTGTTGGTGTTTTAAAATATTTTAATGAAATAAGTGCTATTGGATTATCTGCCGATTTTTCATGGGATGGAAGCCATGAAGCCATGTTAATAAATGACGGCATTCCCGATCCGAGTTTTATTACTGTAGTACGACCAGGTTTCTCAGGAGTATACGAAATGCGCATTTCTCATCTAATCTTAGGTGCTAATTTTGGTTTTTACTGGGGAGGAAAAGAGAAATCAGATGGAGATGTTTACGAACAGTTTGTTTTGAAATATTTAGTATACAAAGATGTGTTTTTAGCTATTACTTTTCGAGCACATGGAGCAAGAGCAGCTTTTGTTAGTTGGGGATTAGGCTATCGTTTACAATATGATTACGGGAGGAAGTAGAAATGAAAAGAAAAAATAAATATATCAAAATTTCCAATATCATCCTTCTTATCATAGGTTTAAGCTTTAGTTGGAGTGCATGCCAAAAAACAGATCCAACAGATTGTTTTACAAGTACCGGCTCCGATATTAATGAAGAAAGGCCTACAAAACCATTCCGAAAAATTGTATTAAATGACAATGTAAATTTAGTCCTCACACAGTCTGCAAATTCTTCAATAATAGTTACAGCAGGTGAAAAGATTATTTCAAAAATAAAAACAGAATTTGATGAAGAGACTTTAATCATATCCAACTACAATAGCTGTAATTGGGTAAGAAGCTTTAAAAGAGAAATCACTGTTTATGTAAATATAGATACTCTTTGTCAAATAGAATATCATGGTAGTGGTGATATAAGCAGTACAAATACGATACAACAAGATAGTCTGATGCTTAATATTTGGGAAGGTGCAGGATCAATCAACTTAGATATAGATGTTTTTAGAAATTATATATATTTCCATATTGGCACTGCAGATGTGTATTATAGTGGCTTTTCCCATTTAAATTATATTTCAACAATGAGCTTTGGTCCTGTAGATGCTCGAGACTTAGAAACAACATTTACCTATATGTCCTCTAGTGGTTCTAATAATTGTTTTGTAAAAGCCAGCAATGAACTTCATGCCCAAATATCTTCCATTGGCAACGTATATTATTCAGGAAACCCAAGTATTTCACTCAACAGAACTGGGACTGGAGAATTAATAAGATTGGACTAAACCACTATA
>JAOZUW010000184.1 GCA_029938465.1 Bacteroidales bacterium
ATTAAAAACAATATTATTAATGACAATTACGCTCCAAATGGTGGTGGTATCACTTGCTTCTTAAGCACATCAAAGCTATTTAACAATCTTATAATCAATAATAGAGCAACACAAGGCGCAGGTCTTTCGAACCGAGGTTCAAGCTCTATCATTTTTAATAACACCTTTGTACAAAACACCTCAAGCTCAATTGGAGGAGGTATATTAAATCAGCAAGAAGGTTATTACGGAATAAGTAACCCTCTTATAGCCAATAATCTTTTTCATGAAAATATTGCTGAAGAAGGATTTCAAATTTATTCTTATATCAATAATTTACCCTTACTTTGGCATAACAATATCCAGTATTTAACTGAAGCAGGAATATATGGAGATATTGATGATCAGGGAGGAAACATTGATGTTGCTCCTGAATTTGATTCTGAAAGCATACACCCTTTCTCACTTTCTAGCACCTCTTTATGTATTGATATGGGAATAAATACCGTTTCCGATTATACACTTCCAGAATGTGATATGCTTGGAAATATACGGATTTGGGATGGTGACAACAACGGATCAGCCTATGTAGACATTGGCGCCTATGAATTTGGTTCACCTAATGGAACTTCCGACATTACAAATGACAATTACCTTATGATAACAATCTCTCCAAATCCTTTTTCTTCAACACTTAATCTATCATTACAATTAAAACACACACAACAAATTTCCCTTTCACTCTATGATCTATTTGGTAAAAAACTAGCTGTATTGCTCCAAGAAAAATTAAATCAAGGTGATCATAAATTTGTTTACACTTTAGATGAATTTCCTGCTGGAATTTATTTGCTTAGTGCAGAAGACCACAAAGGAATTGTAAACACAAAAAAGCTGGTGAAGCTGGTTCAATAAGTATCTCTTACAATAAATAAACTGCTTTTTATCATATTACAAGCTATAAACTTGTTTTAAGTAAGCACAAAATCTCAATTCTAAATGAAATGAGTTTATCAAAAAGTAACAAAGAACTAAGCCGAAAACTATATCAAATCATTATATTATCTTTGCAATCAAAAAACTTTTATGAAAACAAAAACAATTTTAATCATTTTGATCTTCTTACTAAACAATTCTATTCTTAAAAGCCAAGATACTTTTTCTATTGTAGCTATTGATCCCGAAACTGGAGAGGTGGGTAGTGCAGGCGCATCTTGTGTGAATTTATTACCTTATCCAAGCTATAGAGATGGGTTTTTAGGAGAATTATTCCCAGGTGTAGGTGCTATAAATACGCAGGCTTATTATTTGGAATCCAATCAGGTAAATGCCCGAAACCGAATGAATTTGGGTGATACGCCATCAGAGATAATAGCATGGCTAGAAGCAAACGATGTCCAGAATCATCCCGAGATAAGGCAATATGGTGTGGTGGCTTTTGTTGATGGTGAACCACAGTCGGCTGCTTATACAGGAGTTGAAACCGATGATGAAAAAGGACATATTACAGGCCCTAATTATTCCATACAAGGTAATATATTAATAGGGCTTAATGTATTAAGTTCAATGGAAGCCGGGTTTTTACAAGCCGAAGGCGACTTGGCATGTAAACTCATGGCAGCTCTACAAGGGGCAAATATAGCAGGCGCTGATAGTAGATGTGCTACTAATGGAACTTCGTCGCTTTTTGCTTTTTTGAAAGTATCTGAACCTGGTGCTGCTTTTGGAGAGCCAACGTATATGTATGAAGTCATCACATCGGATAATGCTGGCATTGAGCCTATTGACTCTTTGCAAATTGTTTTTGATGAACAACATGTTAGCTGTAATATTTTGGGTTTAAATAATCAGGATAGCTTTGACAATGTATTTGAAATCAACCCAAATCCAGCATCGGAGATCATTAATATTTCTACTCAATTAATAGGGAAGTATCAATTAATAATACAAAATATAGCAGGTCAGGAAGTTTTATCTGCCGAGTTTCAGAATGAGAAAAATATTGATATTTCATCTTTTGACAATGGTATTTATTTCATTCAACTTTCTAATGGGCAGGAATATTATTCCAGGAAATTAATAAAACGATAAGGGTTTTGGAGTTAAGAGTTAGAGAATAATATGGTGTTTTATAAAATGTTATCAGCTAAATATAATATGATGAAGAATTCTTTATTGATAATTGTAAGTTTTGTATTTTCTTTAACTGCTTGTAATAGTGAATTTAAACAAGAGAGAAAGAAAGAAACAAAGGAAAAATTCACCGTAGTTTTTTATAATGTGGAGAATCTGTTCGATACTATTCACGAAGAAGGTAAAGTAGATAAGGAGTTTATGCCCAACTCAAAAAAGGCATGGAATACCGAAAGATATAATCATAAATTACAACAATTAGCATTAGTGATTGATAGTATTGGAGAGCAAAGCTTGCCCGATATTGTGGCTTTAGAAGAGGTGGAGAATATGACTGTTCTTCAGGATTTGGTAAAACAAAAGTCTATTAGTGATGCTGATTATAAAATTATTCATTACGAATCGCCGGATTTCAGAGGGATAGATAATGCTTTTCTTTATAATGCGTCAACTTTTACACCCATATATCAACGAGCAATCCCAGTGAATATGCCAGATAGCATTGGTGAAAAAAAGATCACTACACGAGATATCCTGTATGTGAAAGGCTTGGTATACGGAAGAGATACTTTACATGTGTTCGTCAATCATTGGACAAGTATGTATTATGGTAAAGAAATAACGATCCCTTATCGCAAGTTCTGTGCCAGCATTCTTAAAGCGCAGATAGATTCTATTATGTCAATTCATCCAAATGCTAATATTTTAGCTGGTGGCGATTTAAACGAAAATGTTTTTGCCCCAGCAGTGTCAGGAGTTATGATGCCCGACACTTTATACAATCAGGCTAAAGCAGATAGGCTTTATAATTTATCACATTATTTGTTTACAGCAAAAGGACAAGGAACCTACAACTACAAAGGAGAATGGGGAGTTTTAGATCATATGATGGTATCAGGTAATTTATTGAATACCTCAAATGAATTTTATACCACAATTGATGATGCCCATGTATTTAATTCTATGCTGGTGATGAATAAATATAATAATAAAAATGGGAAAGGGATTCGCCCGAATAGGTCTTACGGAGGGAATAATTATTATGGGGGCTTTAGTGATCACTTACCGGTTTATATCCATTTTACAATCAATCACTAATAATCAAACACAATTAATATGACTTTTACAAGAAAAATATCGAGTACGATTTTTAAGTTAGCAGGTTGGAAAGTTGGTGGTGTAAAGCCAAAGGAAAGAAAGTTTGTTTGGTTGGCAGCTCCACATACTTCTAATTGGGATTTCCCATTAGGACGTTTAACAAGTAGCATATTAGATATTCCTTTAAAAGTTCTTATGAAAAAATCGTGGTTTATTTTCCCTATAAAAGGACTTTTATTATGGCTTGGTGCACTGCCAATTGACAGAAGCAAAGGAGGTACAGTAATAGATAATATTGTAAGGCTTTTTGAAGAGAAAGACGATTTCGTATTTGCTATTACTCCAGAAGGAACTCGCTCTTTTGTAAAATCTTGGAAAACTGGGTTTTATACTATTGCTACTAAGGCCAATGTTCCTATTGTTTGTGGTTATTTAGATTATAAAAAGAAAGAAACAGGAGTAGGCCCTATCATATACCCAAGTGGAGATGCCGAGAAAGATTTTGAAAAAATAATGGAGTTTTATAGAACTGTTGACCCCAGATTTCAGGAGAATTTTAATAAAAAGGCCACTTTTGGAAGGAAATAATTGATGTCTATAACAGGAAAAATATCCGAAACGATTCTTAGTTTAGCTGGCTGGAAGATAAATGGAGTAAAACCTAAGGAAAAGAAATACGTTATTTTGGCAGCACCTCATACTTCCAATTGGGATTTTCCTTTGGCACGCTTAACCAATAGCAAATTGGAAATCAATCTTAAATTATTGATGAAAGAATCCTGGTTCTTTTTTCCTGTTAATCATATTTTGAAGTATTTAGGTGTAGTACCTGTAGATAGAAGTAAACCAGGAGGATTGATAGATCATGTGGTTGACTTATTTAATACCAATGAGGAGTTTGTGTTTACTATAGCACCCGAAGGAACACGATCTTATGTAGAATACTGGAAAACAGGATTCTACACTATTGCTGTAAAAGCCAAAGTACCTATTGCCTTGGCTTATGTTGATTATACAAGAAAGGAAACAGGAGTAGGGCCTATAATATATCCAAGTGGTGATGCTGACAAAGATTTCGAAAAAATAATGAGATTCTATCGAACTATTTCACCTAAATTTCCCGAAAAATTCAATCGAAACCCTAGCTTTAGCAAAAAGAAGTAACACTTTCTATATTAATATCCGAATAACGAATATCCTTTTATTTTTAGACCATTGATTATCAGCTAATT
>JAOZUW010000007.1:0-24213 GCA_029938465.1 Bacteroidales bacterium
ACTCAATTTACAATAAACAATATAGCTTCGATGGAGCGGTGGCCCGAAAAATCAGCGGGCGTGCTCAGGCCTTTTTGTGGGAGGATAGCATTGATTTTTCTTGACTTTTGGTTACTTTTTTGTCAAGAAAAAAGTAAAAAAGAAAAAACTGCAGATCAAAATAAATCTGCTTCTGCCCGCATTATTTTTAGAAAACTTTTATGGCCTTCTTTTATTATTTCCTTTTTACTTATGATGATGATGATTAATCCGATTCTTGTAATGATTTTTTAGAAGATTTTATGCTTCCGTTATGGTGTTATTTATATCCATCCCATCATCCAATAATATGCAATGGCAAAATATTCGCGAATTACATTGATTTGAAGATGCATGCGGGTCCATATTTTATAGCGCAACGACAAATGATTACCCACATCAGGTATTTGTGATAAACCTCCTAATTCTTCTGCATCAAAAAATAAAGATTCCTCATTGGCTTGCTCAAAGGAGGCTAAAGAAGCTACTTGCTTAAAGCCTACTTTTCTAAAAGTCCTTACCGTACGGTATATATGCGAAGGAGAGCTAACAATCAGTAGGGAGGGTGTAGTATTCGGAAAAAACCTCTTTTTAATATTTAAAGCTTCCCAACGGGTATTAGTGCCTTGGTTTTCATATACAATACGTATGGAATCTACCCCTCGAAGTATGAGTTCATAACCCATTTTTTTTATAGAGCTTTCAAAATTAGTTGTATCTCCGGGTAAGGCCACAATAATACGAGCATTAGGATATTTTTGTGCAGCTTTTGCGCCATAATAACAATTGATTAGTCCATCTGGGCTTGGCATGCCTCCTCCTCCCATAACCACTATTACTTCTGGGTTTTCTTTTAGAGGTTCTGAGGATATTCCTAAATAGTATTGAGCCCAAAAAGGTAAACTGGTAAAACTAAGGATAATCATCACACTAAAAATACTACCGATAGTAAGCAAGAGAACTTTTATAAGCTTACGAGCACTTAACAATATAGTGGGTAGCATCACATTCATAGTTTATGCCTTTTTTATTTTGTTTTCGATAGCAGATGTAGAATACCCATCTAAAAATTCAATGGTTTTTACTTGACCTCCTTTTGCAGTAACAATATCATATCCTACAATATCTTCAGCTTTATAATCGGCACCTTTTACCAAGATGTCCGGTTGTACGATTTTAATAAGATCGTAAGGTGTGTCTTCATCAAAATAAATAACCAGATCAACAAATTCTAAAGCAGCCATAATATGTGCACGACTACTTTCGTCCTGTATAGGACGATGTGAGCCTTTTATTCTACTTACTGAGGCATCAGTATTTAATCCAATAATTAACATGTCACCAAAATCAGCAGCTTTTGATAAATATTCAATATGTCCACGATGTAATAAGTCAAAACAACCATTTGTAAAGACTATTTTTTTAGTAGAAAAGGTTTTCAATAATTCAGATAAATGTGTTTTATCTTTTATTATTTTATTTTGAATTTTTTGTAGTGCTTTCATTCAAAGGTTTTCTTTTGTTCAAAAGTAGCAAAATATAACTAATACCTCCTGCTAATAAAATAAGAATAGTTTGTGCAGCATGATTAGCAGTAGCATAAGCTATGGCAGCTTGTGCCGGTATTTGATATAATTGAGTAAACATTTCGGTAATAATAAAATGATAGGAACCAATGCCTCCAGGTACTGGTGCAATAATACCCAAACTCCCAATTGCCAATACTGTCAAGCCATCAACAATATCCAATACAGAGGTTTCTTCAAAGGAATAAAAAGGAAGCACAATCATGGCTAAATACAATACCCAAATCATTAAGGTGTTAAAGAAAAACTTGCCTTTGTTCTCTACTTTATTAATACTTCTTAAACCGCCCATAAAACCATCTAAAAAAGCTTCCATTTTTTGGTAGAGCATGGTTGTTTTTAGCCAAGGTTTTAATTTTCTAAATATGATGATACTAATTACTGTTAATACTATCATAGTAAAAAACACCATAATGATAGCCCAAAAGTTACCGGTATAACTACCTAATATGGGCTCTATTAATATGCGATTTAAAAAACTTCCTATTTGCTTTATCTGTGCAAAGAGTACGACCAGAATAATTATAATAAGAACGACCAGATCAAAAACTCTTTCAGCAATTACGGAGCCAAATAAAGCATTAAAAGGGATTTTTTCTTTTTTACTAAGTACCACACATCGGGTAACCTCGCCCATTCGTGGTAAGGCAAGATTAGCCAAATAACCTATCATAACCGAATAAAACGTAGTTATAGTAGATGTTTTATATTGCATTTGGTTAATTAGTTGATTCCAACGTAAGGCACGAAAATAATGACTACAAAGTGCCAAAAACATAGATCCTAAAAGCCAAGAGTAATTAGCTTCTTTAAGCTCTTTCCATACTTCTTCCAGTTTGATGTTATTAAAGGCCAAAAACAATAGACCTATACCCACCAAGAGAAAAAACAAATACTTAAATATGGAAATAAGCTTGTTTTTCAACTATTTTGGTATTTCGTTATTATCATCAGGGAAAATAATCAGCGGTTGATGTTTTTTGGCTTCATCAAACTCCATGCTGGCATAGGATACAATAATAATATTATCATTGATGGCCACTTTACGAGCAGCAGCACCATTAATACCAATCACTCTGCTTCCTCGTTCACCCTTAATAACATAGGTGTCAAAACGATTTCCGTTTGTGATATTGTATATATGAACTCGCTCATTCTCAATAAGATTCACGGCATCCATCATGTTTTCATCAATAGTAATACTACCAATATATTCCAGATTGGCTTGGGTGATTTTTACCCGATGAATTTTCGATTTTAATACTTCTATTCGCATAATGCTACAAAATTACAACTATTTTTATTATCACTTAAAAAAAACACTTGTTTTATTATTATTTAAGATTAAAACAGGACGAACTATCGACAGAACGTTCCTATGGTTAAATAGTTCTGGACGAACGTTCATATACTTCATATCTAATATGTTTCTGTTGTACTTTCGCAGAGTGATATTGGTGATTATTGTATATATAGTCCTTTCCTTGGCAGTAGCTTATATGGGGAAAGACAGAACAGTGGGTTTTTTGTATTCACTGATTCTGTGTTTGTTTATGACTCCCTTTGTAGGTTTATATGTTGTCCTTAACTCTTCAAAATTGATATTATATCACATGGTACAATATGAGTGTCCTGAGTGTGGTAAGCAATATAGTAACAATCCTGAATATTGCCCTTCTTGTCTTAAAAAGGGAAACAGAGTAGCTGTTATACCGACCATTATTCCTGCTACATAAACAGGAATTCGTAGATAATTATTCTTAGTATTATGATGAAGAAAATGCTAAACTAGAACATCTCCAGTCATTTCTTGAGGTATTTTCAATTCCATAATTTTAAGTAGAGTAGGAGCAATATCTGCCAGTTTACCTTCTTTTATGCTTTTATAATCTTTACTGAGTAGAAAAATAGGAACGGGATTCATAGAATGAGCTGTATTAGGGCTTCCATCAGCATTTATAGCATGATCAGAATTACCATGATCTGCAGTAATCATTACAGAATATCCCAAACCTTGAGCCGTCTTGCTAACTTTCTCTACACATTGATCCACAGTTTCTACTGCTTCTTGAATAGCAGAATATACACCAGTATGCCCAACCATATCCGAATTGGCAAAATTTAAAATAACTAAATCAGGTTGGTTTTTGTTTAATTCCTCAACTATTTTATCAGTTACTTCAAAAGCACTCATGCTTGGTTTTAAATCATAGGTAGCCACTTTTGGAGAAGGCACAAGAATTCTTTTTTCGCCTTTAAATTCACTTTCCCTTCCTCCTGAGAAGAAAAAAGTAACATGGGCATATTTCTCAGTTTCAGCAATCCTGACTTGTGTTTTCCCAGCTATGCTTACTATTTCACCAATAGTGTTTTTAAGGTCTTCTTTATCGAAAGCAATATGAATATTTTTGAAATTTTCATCATATCGAGTCATAGTAACATAATATAAAGGGATAGTATGCATACCCTCTTCCGGCATATCTTGCTGGCTTAAAACCGTGGTGATTTCACGTAATCTATCTGTCCTAAAATTAAAGCAAATCACCACATCATCCTTTTGTATCAAACCTAATGGGTGATGATTTTTATCAACTATTATCGAAGGTTTTACAAACTCATCTGTAATATTATTCTGATAGTTTGCTTCAATGGCCTCTACAACAGAAAAATATTCTTCGCCTTTTCCTTGAGTCATTAAATCATAAGCTTGTTTTACTCTATCCCAGCGTTTATCCCTATCCATAGTGTAATACCTACCACAAACACTGGCTATATGTGCCGATGTATTTGCAATATTCTCTTCTAATTCTTTAATATAACCTAATCCACTGCGAGGATCAGTATCTCTGCCATCCATTAAAGCATGAATATAAACATCTGATAGGTTTTTATTCTGTGCCATTTCGCAAAGCTTTACCAAATGAGAAGTATTGGAATGAACACCACCATCGCTAACTAAACCTATAAAATGTAGTTTGCTCTTGTGTTTTTTTGCATATTCAAATGCTTTATTTAGTTCTATGTTTTCTTCAATGCTGTTGTCTTTAATAGCATTATTGATTCGAACTAAATCCTGAAAAACAACTCTACCTGAGCCAATATTCAAATGACCCACTTCAGAATTTCCCATCTGTCCTTTTGGTAAGCCCACATGTTTTCCATCAGTATGAAGCAATGATTGAGCAACTTCAGGATTATGATAGAGGCTTTTTATATATTTAGTATTCGATTGGAAGATGGCATCGGCTTTATCATGATGTCCTTGTCCCCATCCATCCATTATTATTAAAATCGCTTTTTTACTCATCATTTAATGTTTTTTAAGAGAACTTCGCCTTAAGCTTATTTGCCAAATATGGCAGCTTACATTTTAAACAAGTTCTATAATCAAAATTAGCTACAAAGATACTTATTATCAAAATATCTCTTACTTTTGGCTCCTAAAAAAAAGAAACATTTATAATATGAGTAATTCTTCTTGGAATAAAATATATACACCCATTATATTAGCTTTAGTTTTTATCGTTGGAATGTCGGTAGGGCGACATTATTTATCTGGTAATGGTTTACATAGCAGTCCTACAGAAGATAAGCTTGATCGTATTTTGCAATATATTGTAAGTGATTATGTAGATACTGTATCGCTTAAAACAGTTGAGAAAGCGGCTATTATTGAGATGATGGAACAACTTGATCCTCATTCTTCTTATATTGAACCTGAAGAATACCACGCATTTGTAGACCCATTATTAGGAAATTTCGAAGGTATTGGTATACAATTCAGGATGATTCGGGATAGTTTAACGGTGATGCTACCATTGGCTGGTGGTCCCTCAGAAAAGGCAGGAATAAAAGCAGGTGATAAAATTGTAATGGTTGATGGAGATACCATAGCAGCAAAAGCTATGAATACAGATGATATAGTGAAGATGATAAAAGGAGAAAGAGGCAGTATTGTTGAACTTAAAGTTTATAGAAACAGAATAGATAGCCTTTTATCATTTGATATCACCAGAGATGTAATACCTACATTTAGTTTAGATGCTCATTTTATGATCAATGACTCATTGGCTTATATTAAAATCAGCAAATTTTCAGCGACTACCATTGAAGAATTTGATGATGCCATGAAAGAATTACTTGAAAAAGGAATGAAAGAGCTAATCTTGGATTTGAGAGGTAATTCGGGAGGCTATTTAAGAGCAGCTATTGCCATGTCAGATACTTTTCTAGATGAAGGAAACCTGATTGTTTACACCAAAGGAAAAAATCGACCAGAAAAGAAATATTTTGCCAGTGGGCATGGTGATTTTGAAAAACAAAAATTGATGGTACTTATCAATGAAAATTCAGCTTCGGCATCAGAAATCGTGGCTGGTGCTATTCAAGATAACGATAGAGGACAAATTATGGGTAGACGTTCTTTTGGCAAAGGTTTGGTGCAAGAACAAATGGATTTTCATGATGGGTCAGCAGTTCGCTTAACAGTAGCTCGTTATTATACCCCAACAGGAAGAAGTATACAACGTTCCTATAAAAATGGTACAGAAGCTTATTATGCCGACCATTATCATAGAATGTTGAATAATAAGGAGAATGATAGTATTGTCATACCTGATTCGCTGATTTATACAACTCCAAAAGGAAAAACAGTATATGGTGGAGGTGGAATTATGCCAGATGTGATATTGCCTCTGGACACTAGTTTTAATTATTATCTCTATAACCGATTAATTCGGTCCAGTATCATTTCAGAGAAAGCAATTGATTATGCCAATCTTTGGTATAAGAAACTTGAGACTTATCATACTGTGCAAGAGTTTTATAAAAACTTTAATGCAAATTCAAGTGTTTATATGCAGATTATTAAAAAAGCTAAAGAATTAGATATTAAACCTAAGAAAAAAGAAATAGAAGATAGTAAAGTATTGGTAATGGGTTTGTTTAAAGCAGAACTTGCTCGTTTGCTTTTTGGTGAGAATGCCTATTATTATGTATACTTACAAGAGGATAAGATTTTCAAAAAAGCCGTTGTATTAATGGAAGAAGAGGAATAATAAATAGAGAGTGATGTATTCAAAATATCTAGAGTAATTTTTGTGATTGTATTTTGAAAATTTCACTAATGTTTAAAAAAAAATAATTTCATCTTCTTATGATTTATATTTCATATTATTTTTGCAGTTATGGAGATTAAAGACAAATTGAGTAAAGATACCAATTTCAAGAAGAATAAAAATGTTCCAGGTCCTTTTGATATGGGTAAAATACCCCCACAAGCAGTAGAGTTAGAAGAGGCTGTGCTTGGTGCATTATTATTAGAGAGAGAAGCCTTAACATCGGTAATAGATATATTAAATCCTGATATTTTTTATAAAGAAGCTCATCAGAAAATATATAGAGCTATTGCTGAGCTTTTTTCGGATACTGAACCTATTGATATTTTAACAGTAACTGATAAACTGAAAAGAAATGGGCATTTGGCAGAAATTGGTGGACCTTATTACATCACTCAATTAACCAATAGAGTAGGATCTCCTGCAAATATTGAATACCATACTCGTATATTAGCTCAAAAATATATTTTGCGTGAGCTTATTCGGGTTTCCTCTTCAACTATTAAAGAAGCATTTGAAGACAGTACTGATGTTTTTAATCTATTGGATAAAGCTGAACAAGGTCTTTTTGATATTAGTGAAAATAATTTTCGTCGGGAATCTTCTGATATAAAAAGCCTAGTAAAAGATGCCATTACTGAAGTAGAGAAAGCTAAAAATTCTGAAGGTAAATTACGTGGTGTTCCTTCGGGATTTACTGGTTTAGATAGGCTTACTGCAGGTTGGCAAAAATCGGACTTGGTGGTGATTGCTTCTCGACCAGGTATGGGAAAAACAGCTTTTGCCCTTTCTCTTACGCGTAATGCAGCCATGAATAATGCTCCAGTAGCTTTTTTCTCTTTAGAGATGTCCTCCATTCAGTTGGCCACTCGTTTAATTTCAGCGGAAACTGAAATAGCAGGTGAGAAACTAAAAAAAGGGGATCTTAGAGATGATGAATGGAAACAGCTCAATACCAAGATACAAGCTCTAGAAGAAGCCCCCATTTATATTGATGATACACCCTCTTTATCCGTTTTTGAACTTCGTGCAAAATGCAGAAGAATGAAAGAACAGCACAATATAGAACTTATAGTTATTGATTATATTCAGTTGATGAGAGCTGGTGAAAATACTGGAAATCGTGAACAGGAAATTAGTACAATCTCACGATCGTTAAAAGCTTTAGCTAAGGAATTAAATGTACCAGTGATAGTATTGTCGCAGCTTAATCGTTCTGTAGAAACCCGTGGAGGTGATAAAAAACCATTACTTTCTGACCTTCGTGAATCAGGAGCTATTGAGCAAGATGCTGATATGGTAATATTTATTTATCGTCCGGAATACTATGATATTCTGCACGGTGAAAATGACGAAGACCTTAGAGGAAAAGGAGAAATAATTATTGCAAAACACCGTAATGGCTCTCTAGACTCTGTGTATTTGAGATTTATAGGGCAATTTATCAAATTTGTTGATTTGGAATCTCATGATTTTAATGTGAATAGCGGAATGAATCCTGATAAAGATTTTGATAGTTCTGGTAATAAAAGAATAATGAGCAAAATGAACGAAACTCCAGATGAGCAGGATCTTGGACTTGATGATCATAGCAGTGATGATTCCCCCTTTTAACTTATGAAAAAAAACTTTTTTTTACTTGTCTTCTTTTTGTTTCTTAGCTGTATACCAGCTTCAGCGGCTTATTTGTTGTTGCCCATGGATGATGCTCAGAAGAATCATTTAAAAGCTTACGGTATTACTTATTGGGTCATAGAAAAAGATGTAGATGTAGATTGGTTATTAAACTATCGAGGAGGTAGTTTTATGTTTCCTTATCACGATTTGTTTGAAGATGAATGTAATATAAGAGGTGTTAGTTATCAGGTAATAGCAGATGTTCAAGCTGCTGCTATAGTAAAAGAAATTGCACAAGCAGATGTTAATATGGATGTAGTAAAATTGCATAAAGCCCCAAAAATTGCAGTCTATTCTCCAAAAAATAAGCAACCCTGGGACGATGCCGTTACCATGGCACTCACCTATGCCGAAATCCCTTATGATGTTATTTATGATGAAGAAGTATTATCTGGTAAGCTTCCAACCTATGATTGGTTGCACCTGCACCATGAAGATTTTACAGGACAGTATGGCAAATTTTGGGCGAGGTATAGAAATGCAGCTTGGTATCGTGAAAACCAAAAAGCAGCAGAGCTAACTGCTCAACAACAGGGCTTTACAAAAGTATCTCAACTAAAATTGGCAGTAGCTAAGAATATTCGTGATTTTGTGTTAGGAGGAGGTTATTTGTTTGCTATGTGTTCGGCTCCTGATAGTTTTGATGTGGCTTTAGCAGCAGATGGAGTGGATATTTGTGAAACAATGTTTGATGGTGATCCTGCTGATCCTCTGGCTCAGCAAAAGCTTAATTATAATAATTGTATGGCTTTTACCAATTTTCGAATCTCACAAAATCCTCAGGAATATGAAATTTCAAATATCGATATAGTTCCGGCTAAAAGAAGAGTACAACAGAAAAACGATTTGTTTACCTTGTTTGAGTTTTCTGCCAAATGGGATCCAGTACCAAGCATGTTATGTCAGAATCACGAAATGATAGTACGAGGGTTTATGGGGCAAACTACTGCTTTTAATAAAAACACTTTAAAACCAAATGTTTTGATTATGGGTGAAAATAAAGCCTTAAACGAAGCTCGTTATATTCATGGTGATTTTGGTAAAGGCACTTGGACTTTCTATGGAGGCCACGATCCTGAAGATTACCGTCATATGGTGGGTGACCCTCCTACAGACCTTAATATACATCCCAATTCTTCTGGATATCGTTTGATATTAAATAATGTATTATTTCCTGCAGCCAAGAAGAAGAAACGTAAGACTTAGAAAAGCTTTTTACTTTTTCTTGAAAAATTTAGTTTCATTTTCTAAAATTACGAATAATCCTCTAATGATGGTGACTTTGGCTAACTAAACCAAAAGTAAACTGATTGCGACTTTTATATTTTTCTCCAGATTTTAATAAGATACTTGGAAAATTTTGCTGATTTACAGCATCTGGAAAATGCATAGGCTCCAAACAAAATGCGCCATGAGTATTGATTGGGAGTTTATTTTTCCCTAAAACAGATCCATCCGGAAAATTCGTTGTGTATAATATTACTGCCGGCTGATTGCTTACTAAATCAATAGTGCGACCACTTTTGGCATGTAATGCTTTTGCTGAGATCCCAAACTTTCCAAATTCCTTATTAATCATATAAGCATGATCAATACCTTGTGGTAACTCTTTTATGGCATCGCCTAATTTTTTTCCTCTACTAAAATTCTCAGCTTTCCCCAAAACAAAACTAAAAGTTCCTGTTGGAATTAAATGCTCATCCATCACTACTGTTTTCTGTGCATTTATCATCATCAAATGATCATATATATTGTCGTTTTCATTATCAGAAAGATTAAAATAGGAATGAGAAGTAAGACCTATTACTGTATCAGCATCAGTTTCGGCATCAAAATATATCAATAATTGGTTTTTGTTATTGAGGATATATGTAGTTTTAAACCTTCTATTGCCGGGGTAACCATTTTCTCCATTTTTAGCAAATGTTTCCAGAACTGCTTTTACCGAGTCATGGCGTTTTTCAGTACTCAATTGCCACATTTTTTGGTGTAAGCCTTGAGAACCACCATGCAAATGGTGAGCACCTTGATTTTTTTCTAAATCAATAGTTTTATTAT
This sequence comes from Bacteroidales bacterium, assembly GCA_029938465.1. Classification (GTDB taxonomy): domain Bacteria; phylum Bacteroidota; class Bacteroidia; order Bacteroidales; family UBA12170; genus UBA12170. Next base: position 10,457 of record JAOZUW010000007.1, read on the forward strand.
TTAGTAAGAATCGTGCATTTGAAATACGACCCGCTACAGGTCCAACCACTGCCCCCATATAATAGGGATCATTTTCATATCCTTCAATGTTATCATATCCTAATGTAATGTCTTTTATTTCCCCTTTTTCGTTAGGGGTTTTTATGCTTTGTATTAAAGCACCGTAGCTAAGAATACAAATACAGACATTTCGGTCATTTTCCAATTCAATAATTTGTACTTCTTCACCAGTAGTAAGTTTTCCAAAAGGCTTTTCTGTGATTCTCATTTTTGTAGATTTTTCAAATTGCTGTAACAAAACGAAGCTCTAATTCGTCAAAGCTAATAAACAGCAAAACTATTATATTATGAAAACAAAAGTAACATTACTCTCTATTATTTTTATTCTTTCATTCTTTTCGCAAGGGTTTTCTCAGGAAGCAACCACCGAAAGAATTCCTACCTCATTTAATTCGCTTAAAGTGGGAGGTTATTACAAAATAATTCTTCACAAAGGTGAGCCTAAAATTATTATTCATGCTAAGGAATCGGTAGCCCAAAAAATAATTGTGGAAGTAAAACAAGGCGTATTAGTCATCAGTAATAAACCAATCAAGCAAAAAGCACCTATTTCTATTGAAGTATATAGTGATTATATTGAAGATTTTGAAATTAATGGGGCAGTAATCTTGAAATCTGATGAAATACAAAAACCAGATAATTTAAGAATTATTTTGGGTGGAGCTGCCACAGCAACACTAAAAGTGGAAACCAATGATATTGCAGTCTTCTTAAGCGGGGCATCTGTTTTAGATATTGAGGGTAAATCGCAAAGTTTTGATGTGAAAGCAAAAGGCGCAGCTATTATAAGATCTTCTGAATTAGAAACCGAAAAAAGAACAGTAATATTAAGTGGTTCGGCAGGAGTATTGGTGATTGATGATGTAAAAGATAATGATACTGTTTTTAATAGAAGTTTATCTTCTGCCGATAATATGGATGAAAAAACAACTTATGGAGTTAGTTATGATGGATCAGTTGCACAGGCTAAATTTTTGGGTATTCATGTAAATATAGACGAAGATGACGAAACGGGTGAAGTGCAAGTGGGTACACATAAGTGGTATTATGATAGTTATGGTGAAGTATCGCATAAACGAATAAAAGCGCCTAAATTTAATGGGCATTGGGGCGGTTTTGGTTTAGGAGTTAATGGTTATGTAAATGATAAGTTATCGTATGAACTACCTAAAGAATACGAGTTTATGAATCTATTATGGCAAAAATCGGTAAATGTAGATTTTAACATTTATGAACAAAATATTAATTTATCTCGAAATAAGAATATTGGATTGATAACAGGAATAGGATATTCTATTTATAATTATCGTTTTACTGATTCCTATACAGTGATGCAAGATTCTTCCTATTTTTCAGGACTATATAACCGCGGAATAAACGTTAGAAAAAGCAAAATTGTTACCAACTACATTATGATTCCTTTACTTTTCGAAATCCAGGATAATAATGCTAGCCCACTAACAAAACATAGATGGCATGTAAATATTGGAGCTATTTTTGGTATGCGTGTTCATACTCACCAAAAAACATATTTTGATGAACACAATAAAGAGTATAATTTAGTAAACCCTGTAACAGGGGAAATTGATGCCATTGCCACTTCACCTTCTTATGCTAAAAGCAAAGTTCACGATGACTTTTATATGAGACCTTTTAAAGTGGATGCCAGCCTAAGAATAGGCTGGGGTTGGATAAACCTATATGCTAATCTTTCGCTTACTGAGATGTTTAGTAAAAATAAAGGCCCTAAATTATATCCTTTTAACATTGGTATAATGTTAGTGAACTGGTAAAATATAAAAACAACCTAATACTTATATAAATTACTGAGCCATAGTACTTACTGTGGCTTTTTATTTTTTCATTTTTCATTTTATTAACATTTTAATAAGATTTGGGTTAAAATTCTTTTGTAAATCAAGTTTATTGTGTACCTTTGGGGTGTAAAAAACGCAATCGAACCCCACTTAACGCAATTTCGTATCAATTAAATAAACAGAATATCAGATTATTATATGCTTTCCATCGATGTGTTATCTAGGCTAAATGATATGATTTTCGTTTTTGATTCCAAAGGAAAAATATTGGAATCAGGGACCAAAATATTATCTACAGAAAACCTTCAGTCTTTAGTATCAAAAAAAGATTGGGAAAGGATAAGTAGTTATATATCAAGTGGAATAACAGAACATTCTCCTTTAATTGAATTAGAAATAGAATTTAGTATTTCAAGAAAACAGTATTGGTATTCCTGTAAAATGGGTGTTATTTCAGATGAAGAAAAAAAGGAAAAACAATACTTTTTAGGCTTACAGAATATCCAAGAGCAGAAAGAAAGAGAAGAAATTCTTAGAAATGAAAAGGAAAAAGCAGAATCTCAGGAGAAAATAAAAACGAGTTTCTTGGCCAATATGAGCCACGAAATAAGAACTCCGATGAATTCTATTATTGGTTTTTCAGAACTCATTAAAGAAACTGATGATCAGGAGGAAAAGGATCAATATATTGATATTATCAAATCTAGTGGTCAATACTTATTAAATATCATTAATGATATTATTGATATTTCAAAAATTGAATCAGGAATATTAGATATAAAAGTACGAAGAACCAATGTAAACGAACTTATTGATAGATTACTTGATGTCTATATTTCAGATAATCGTTTAGATTCCAAGAAAGTTAAACTTTATACCGTAAAGACTCTAGATACAGAGGCTGCTACTATTCTTACTGATCCCACACGTATTCGACAAATTTTAAGTAATTTAATTGATAATGCTATCAAATTTACTAGAAGAGGTAGTATTGAAGTAGGTTATAGATTAAAAAAAGGTAATAAAATTTATCCTGAAGGAGAAATTTGCTTTTATGTAAAAGATACTGGACAGGGAATACGTGAATCGGAACTCGAATTAATTTTTGATCGCTTTCATCAGGTTCGGGAAGGCGATGAAATTAGAGGTAGTGGATTGGGTCTTGCCATTGTTGATGCTTTAGTAAAAAAAATGAGTGGCAGTATAAGTGTGCAATCAAAAACTGGTGAGGGTTCTAATTTTACTTTTTGTATTCCTTATATGAATCGTGAAAAAGATCCGGTAATTGGAGAAAAATCAAGAAAAGCACGTATTGAGAAGCCTAACCTTAAGAATAAGCATATATTAATAGCCGAGGATGTACCCGCAAATTTCAAGTTTATTTCAGCAGTATTAAGAGGAACAAACGCCAAACTTACTTGGGCAAAAAACGGAAAAGAAGCTGTTGAAGCAGTATTGGAAGGTGGTGATTTTGATATGATATTGATGGATCTAAGAATGCCTATTATGGATGGCTATAAAGCTTCCAGACATATTAAATCTATTGCTCCAAAATTGCCTATTGTTGCCTTGACGGCATATGCTGTAGATGGCGATATGGAAAAAGCATTGGAAGCCGGTTGTGATGATTATCTTAAGAAGCCAGTATCTATTCAAAATTTATATGAGAAACTTAAGATCTTTTTAGATTTATAATACCTATTATATAACTTCAACTTCACATACTTGTATCTCTCTTCATTTGCGAAAAGTAAAAACTTGCCAAAGTAACATAAGTATATTTACTAAATTACAAAATCCATATTTTTTATACAAGCAAAATTAGGCTATTGAGACGAATTGTTTACCTTTGACTCCCATTATCTGGAAGGTAAAAAACATCTTGATAGTGGATGATTCGCCCTCCATAAGTCATTAAGAAACAATGCTATGAGAAAAATTGATCCTAATAAGAATTACGAAGCCACAAAAAAAGCTATTGGTTATATAGATCGTAAAAAGGCTCAACAAAAAGACTATAACCGTATTGGTTTTATGTCGGGTCTTGAAGTACACCAACAATTACTCACAAAAGAGAAATTATTTTGTCATTGCCCTGCTGGAAAATACAATCATCATGACGATTATGATGCAGAATTAATTAGACATATGCGACCTACACTTAGTGAGTTAGGTGAATATGATGGTACTGCATTAATGGAGTTTAAAACTCGTAAAGAAATTATATATCGGATAAAAAACGAAACTACTTGTACTTATGAGATTGATGATACCCCACCTTTTCCTATAAACAGAGAAGCATTGGAAATTGGCTTGGAGATTTCATTATTATCTCGTTTTAATATTGTAGGTGAAGTACATATTATTCGTAAGCAATATTTAGATGGCAGTATTCCTGCTGGTTTCCAAAGAACTGCTATTCTAGGAGTAAATGGTGAAATTCCCTTGAAAAACAAAAAAGTAGGTTTAATTCAGTTAAGTATTGAAGAAGATAGCTGTCGTGAGATTTCGGATATAGGCCATACCAGAGTTTATAAAACCGATCGATTGGGAATGCCATTGATAGAAACAGTAACTGAACCTGAACTTTTAAATCCAGATGAAGTACAAGAAGCTTGTGACTACATTCGTTTTATGAACCGCAGCACTGGAAAAGTAGCTACTGGGATGGGAGCTGGTCGGCAGGATGTAAATGTAAGCTGTAAAGGTGGATCAAGAGTAGAAATTAAAGGAGTTGCACACACAAAATGGATTCCTGAGCTAACTCATAATGAAGCATATAGGCAATGGTCGCTATTACGATTGCGCGATGAACTAAAAAGCAGAATAGATAAGAAAAATTGGAAGATGAAATCTGAGATGCTGAATTATCATGATTTTAATTTCCCATCAATAGATATAAAAAATGCGAAAGAGAATGATTTTGTAATCATGGCGGTTAATCTGCCTTATTTTAAAAAGTTATTATCGCATTTTACCCAACCGGGAAAAATATTTGCTAATGAAATAGCAGAACGCTTAAAGGTAATAGCCTGTTTAGAGTTGCCTAATATGACACATAGCGAAAGTTTAAATCCGCAAATTGCAGAGGATGATTTCGAGAATATTCGCAAACCAATAGGATCAGGAAAGGATGATGCTCAAATTGTATTCTGGGGTCCACAAGATGATATGAAAACTGCTTTGGAAACCATTGAAGAACGTTGCCTGATGGCTTTTGATGGGGTTCCAGAAGAAACTCGAAAATCCTTTGTTGATGGCACCACTATTTTTGAACGTGTATTGCCTGGTGCCGATCGCATGTACCCAGATACCGATTCTGCGCCTATTCCTTTGGCAAATGAATATATAGAGGATTTAAGAACACGCTTACCCAGTGATGTGATTGATAGATATCATCAGCTAAAAGATTGGAAAGTACCAGAGGATACCCATACTTATATTTTTAAAAAGAATCTCTTTCCTTTGATTGATAGGATTCAAAAAGAGTTAAAAATACCAGCTCAATTTGTAGGTTGTTTTTTGGGACATAAATTAAAATTTGTAGAAGGCCATTACCAATCTGCTGATTATTTTAATAACGCTATCATTTTTGCTTTATTCAAATATTTGAAAGAAAATAAGATAGAAATAGAAATGGCTGAAGTGATGTTATCTACCATATATTCACATCCAAAAATGCAGTTCGATTCCGTTTTGAACACTATTCATTACAAAAAAATATCGGAAAAAGATATTTTTGATCAAATTCCATTTTTAAAAGAGAAGTTTGAACAAATTGCTCATCATAATACCTCTAATAATATGGAGAATTGGGTAATGGGACAATTACGGAAAATGGCAATGGGTAATTTATCATTAGAGAAATTAAGGAAACAAATCAGCAAGGGTTAAAAAGAAAAAAATGAGCGACGATATATTTCAAGGATACAAAGGATTGGCATTAAAGATGCTGAAAAAATATCATGTAAGAGTATGGGGGCAAGCTGTAGTGGAAACAACACGTGGACCTTTTGAAGGTACGGTATTGCCAAGAGCTGAAAATGATGATGATTTTCATATTGTGATGAAAATTATTACTGGTTATAATGTAGGTGTAGATGTGAATACCATCACCTCTATGAAGGAAACCGGTTACAAAAAAGCCAATTATCAGATTCCTGAAAAAGAATTTCCTATTACTGAAGGATTGCCACAAGTAAAGCTTTTTGGAACTGGTGGCACTATTGCTAGCCGGTTAGATTATCGTACAGGTGCTGTAATTCCTGCTTTTTCACCGGGAGAACTGTATGGAGCAGTCCCTGAGTTAGCTGATATCTGCAATTTAGAAACAGAGAAAGTTTTTGCTGTGTTTTCAGAAAATATGGGGCCAAAGCAATATGTTTCATTAGCCAAAGCTATTGGTAGAGAAATAGAAAGAGGTGTTGATGGTATTGTGATAGGTCATGGTACCGACACCTTACATCATACAGGTGCAGCGCTTACTTTTATGGTGCAAAACTCACCTATACCTATAGTTTTAGTGGGTTCTCAACGTTCATCAGATCGTCCCAGCTCCGATGCTGCTCTAAATCTTATGCATGCCATGTATACAGCTGGTCATAGTGATATTGCCGAAGTGATGGTATGTATGTTTGGCCCTACTTCTGATGATTATGGATTGTTGCATAAAGGAACCAGAGTAAGAAAAATGCACTCTTCTTATCGTTCTACTTTTCGTACTATTGGCGATACCCCTTTAGCTATGGTAAACCGTGAAAGTGTTACTATGATAAAAAAGGAATACAAACACCGTAGAAAAGATAAAGAGGTAAAAATCCTTCCTTATTTTAATGATAAAGTCACTATGCTTTATTATTATCCTGGTATGCAGCCAGATGTATTAGATGCCATGGTAGATGCTGGATATAAAGGAATTATAATTGTAGGAACTGGATTGGGACATGTGAACAAAGAACTATATCCTGCCATTGAGAGAGCGCATAAAAAAGGAGTACATATGTATATGACTTTACAAACGCTTTGGGGCTATGTGCATATGTTTGTATATGATACTGGTCGCGATATGATGGCCAAAGGAATTATTCCTGCTGGTAATATGCTCCCCGAAACAGCTTTTATTAAACTGGGCTGGGTTCTTGGACAAACCGATGATGCTGAAGAAGTGAAAAAACTAATGCTAACACCTATAAATGATGAAATTACACCACGTGAGCCTTATAATGGCTATTTGGTATATCAAGGTGGAATCCCAGAGGTGGAAGATTTTGTTAAGAAGGTGAGGAAGTAGAATTCTAAATTGGCGAAAAAATATATTTACAAATCAACCATGGATGTTTGATGCAGCTTTTTTTGAATTATTCTAGTTTGACATAAAAATATCAAGTTTGATATTTATAATATGATATTTATTACTAATTTTGAATATTAAAGGAATAAGGTTGTAATAATGCAAGTCTTATTGCCTATATGTATTAATAAACCAATCAAATTGTTACTATGAATTTTTACAAAACCATTTCGCTTTTTTCAGCATTCCTTCTTTTTAGTTTATTAGTAAGTTCTCAAAATATAGTTGTTCCTTCTGATTATAATAATATTCAGAGCGCCGTTAATGCTGCTGTAGATTTTGATACTATTACAGTATTGCCTGGGACATACTCTGGTGATGGTAATATTAATATTGATTTATTGGGAAAGAAAATCTATTTGCGGTCACAGGATGGTCCTGAAAATACAATTATAGATTGCCAGCAATTGGGTAGAGCTTTTTATTTGCATTTATATGAAGATAGTACAACGGTAATAGATGGATTTAGTATTATCAATGGAGAATCCGGAAGCGTTCAAGAATATGGTGGAGGATTGAAGCTTTTTTGGAGTAGCCCGCTGATTATCAATTGTATTATTGATAATTGTCATTCAGAGAGGGGAGGAGCTATGAGAATACAAAATTCGCATGCTATTCTAAGAAATTGTGTCATTTCTAATAATAGAGCCAATGATTTTGCTGGAATATCGTTGCGAGATGCAAATGTTTTAATTGAAAATACATTTTTCGATGGAAATATAGGAGATTGTATAAGCGCTATTGCTATTCAAAGCTTTTGTACAGCAACTATAAAAAACTGTAAATTTGTTAATAATGAAACGGCCCCCTATTGTGGTGCAACAATTGATGTTTTTTACGGATCCAACTTAGATATGATCAATTGCGAAATTAGAGATAATGAAGGCGATGCACTATCAATTAGCAATGGCTCTCATGTAACAGTTCATAATTGTTTAATCGCAAATAATAATGGATCAGGTGTTTATGTGACAAATCCTGGTGGAAGTATCGATTTCCAAAATACCAATATCTTATTCAATAGTGAGGAAGGAATGACGGTCGGAAATACAGAGCTAAATATGCGGAATTGTATAATTTATGGCAATGAGTTGGAGGAGATTTATTTATGGAGTTCATATCATACACCAACAATATCGTATTCATTGATTGAAGGAAGAACGACAGGTGGTATAGTAGGAATCATTGATTGGCAAGGAGAAAACTATGATGAAGATCCTATATTTAGAGATCTAGATGAACATGAATATTTCTTGGTAAAAGAATCGCCTTGTATTAATGCCGGTGATCCAGAAATGGATAATTTTGCTTCAGAGTATGATTTGTCAGGAAATCCAAGAATAATAGGAGAACGTATAGATATTGGCTGCTATGAATATTTGATTATTCATGTATCTGATACTACTGAACTTTGTGTAGGGGATAGCATCTATTATCATGATCAATGGATAAAAAATAACACATTAGTCTATGATACTTCACTCTCTATCGATGGATATGATAGTATAACTGCAGCCCATTTTGTTTTTATAAATTGTGGATCTTCTATATATGATCCATATCAACCCATATTAAACCTCTATCCAAACCCAACTTCTGATGTTATTTTTATAGAATTTAATAAACAGGCTGATTATAAAATTGTTTTAATTGATATTCTTGGAAGAAAAATAAAAGAACAATCATTGGAGCAAGTCAAAGAGTCTTACTTTAATCTTAATAGTATACCGCAAGGAAACTATATTTTAAAAGTAATTCAAGGTTCTCGTGTCTCAGTATATAAGATTATGAAAAAGTAGAAGGGGTTTATTTCATATCCTAATGAACATGATGTCTATTCATCTAACTAGTCTTTAATTGAGAAATCATTTCTCGCGAACCATATATTGGTTATTTAGTATATCAAGGTGGAATCCCAGAGGTGGAAGATTTTGTTAAAAAAGTACGGAAATAAATTAACAGAACACTGATGATGCTGATTTAGCGGATTGTCACGGATTTTATTTTTATGGCTAGCGCTGATTTGTAATCAGTGCATAGAGGTAAAATTCTGCAGAGCCGTTTAAGAAAACAACTTCCCCTGCCAGGAATCACGAGCTTCCAGTTCCCTTTCAATCTTTTGTAATATCTGGTCATTACGTAAATTACCCCAAGCTTGACTTACTAAAAAACGTGGAGGCACTTCACCCGCAAAGCGTTCTATCACAAAATTGGGGTTGAGCTGCTCTACAAATTCTACCATAAAAGCAATATAATCCTCTAAAGTAAATAAATCAAATACTTCTGGATTCTTTTTATATTCCTTGGCCATAGCCGTATCCACAATAATTTGCAGTTGATGAAATTTGATATTATCCAGGGGTAGTTTGTTGAGTGTATGAACTTGTTGCATCATTTCTGCTCTGCTTTCGCCTGGAAGGCCAAAAATCATATGTCCACCCACCTTTAAACCGTATTCTTTTGTGAGGTGAATCATATCGCTTACATTTTTAAAATTATGACCACGATTGATACGTTCTAGAGTTTTATCGTAGGTGCTTTCTATCCCATATTCTAAAATAACGTAATGCGTTTTGGCAATTTCACTAAAGTATTTTAACTTTTCTTTGTCCATACAGTCACTGCGCGTTCCAATAACCAAACCTACTACGTTTTCCTTTTCTAAAGCAGGGCTATACGTGCGTTTTAAATCCTCTAATGAAGCATAAGTATTGGAATAGGCTTGAAAATAGGCTAAGAATTTGCCTGCTTTTCTATATCGATTAGCATGAAACTCTATCCCTTCATCTATTTGTTGAATTACCGATTTTTGAGGATTATTATATGAAGGATTAAAAGCATTATTATTACAATAAGTACAACCACCCCTAGCCACTTTGCCATCTCTGTTGGGGCAAGTAAATCCGGCATCTATAGTAGTTTTTTGTACACGCTCACCAAATAGGGTTTTAAAATACTGAGCATAGGTATTAAATCGACGATGATGGTTCCAGGCGTATTTATTTTCTGTCATTAGAGCATTTTCTGTTGCAAAAGTAGCATAAAAAAAGAGATGACTAAAAGCCATCTCTTTTGAATTTTTTATTAAATATAGCTACTCAGATACACGTTCTAACCATTTCACCATAAACATAATAGTGAACATCGAAATAGCTGTTGCTATTACAAAGATACTCCATGTTTGCCATATTGGAATGGTTTCGTAAAGCATAGCACCAATAAATAGTAGACCATTACCTAAAGCTGTAGCACCTAACCAACCACCTTGCATAAGGCCTTGGTATTGAGGTGGAGCTACCTTAGAAACAAATGAAATTCCCATAGGGCTGATAAATAATTCGGCCACAGTAAGAATGAAATATACACCCAAAAGTAGGTAAGGCGTTACACGTTGAGGATCGGTTAATGGTGTACCACCATGAGAAGCACTAATATCTGTAAACAAAGGAAGCCCCATAGAACCTAATGCCATTACAACAAAAGCTATTGAAGCTATTCCCATACCAATGGCAATCTTTTTAGGTGTAGAAGGTTCTATACCTCTTGTACGTAACCATCCAAATAATCCTACTAAAGGAGGCGTTAAGAAAACTACAAAGAATGGGTTCATAGACTGGAAGATTTCGGCTCCTATTTTATAGGATCCAAATTGTAGTAAAGTATAATCTTTAGCAAAAAATGTAAGGGTTAAACCATTTTGGTGGAAAGAGAACCAGAAAAAGATAACCACACCAAATACAGCTAATAATGCATACATACGTTGTGCCACTTCCTTAGCTTCCATTTTAATTTCTTCAGTAATTTCGCCTGTATGGCCAGATTCTTTCTTTACATCAGGGAATTTGCTTCTATTTATTGAAAAAATAACCAAAGAAATAATCATGGCAACAATAGCAATTCCAAAAGCATAGTGGAATCCTGTATTAAATACATTTAAGTATTCATTTGAGAAAGCAGTTAAATCAGTTATTACTTTACCAGCAGCTTGATTGGCATATTCTTGATATTTAGAGATGTTCTCAGGACTCATAGTGCCAGCTAAAAAAGCATGACTTTGTTCTGGGATTGTAGCATCATAATGGTAACTATTTTTTTCTAGCCACCAATCTCTCATTGCCACAGCGGTAAAAGGAGCAAAAATAGCACCTACATTAATAAAGGCATAGAAAAGTGAAAAACCAGAATCTCTCATCTCTTTATACTTTTCGTTGTCATACATTTGGCCAACTAAAGCCTGTAAGTTTCCTTTAAACAAACCATTACCAAAAGAAATGATAAAGAGCGAACCAATGGTCATAACAAGCAAAAACGTCTTATTGTCCGCTGTTATAGCTGTTGGGATGGCCATCAATACATAACCAACTGCCATTAAGATAAGACCAACAAAGATCGTCCCTTTAAAGTTTTTGATTCTATCGGCGATAATACCACCAACCAAGGCCAACATATAAATTGAAAAGTAAAAGCCAGAATAAATATAACCAGCATTAGTACCACTTAAACCAAATTTAGCTTGTAAAAACAATACTAAAATGGCCATCATGGTATAAAATCCAAACCGCTCGCCCATATTTGCTAAAGCCGCAGGGATTAATCCTTTAGGATGTCCTTTAAACATAATAAATTTTATTTTAATGAATAATTACTTCTTACAATAGTTTATTTTGGAAAGCACAAAAATAAATAAATTTTAGTGGCTTACAAGTATTATTTTTCTCTCTTCGTATTTGAGGCTTTTTTTCTATTTTTGCATAGCAAAAAAGATTCTATGATAGTTGATGCCTTTATTCCGTGTTTTATTGATCAGGCTTTTCCTGATACAGCCTTTAATATGATTAAATTGTTGGAGAAATTGGGTGTAGAAGTACATTATAACCCCAATCAAAGTTGTTGTGGTCAAATGGCTTTTAATAGTGGTTTTTGGGATGAAGCCAAATCAATGGGCGAAAAATTTATTAAGGATTTTCCTAATAACAGACCTGTTGTGAGTCCTTCGGCCTCTTGTTCAGGAATGGTGAAAAAAAACTATTCTAAACTTTTTCATAATTCATCACTGCACAATGAGTATAAAATTTTACAAGGAAACACCTATGAGATTTCTGATTTTTTAGTGAACGTATTGAAAAAGGAAGATGTTGGAGCCGAATTTAATCATAAAGTTACTTATCACGAGAGTTGCGCTAGTAAGCGTGAGTATGGTTTAACTCATGAGGCACGAACTCTACTAAAAAACGTAAAAGGATTAGAGTTGGTAGAAATGAACGAAGCAGACACTTGTTGTGGTTTTGGGGGAACTTTTTCGGTGAAGTTTGAAGGTATTTCTACTGCTATGGTGGAACAAAAAGTGGAGAATGCTTTAGCTACTAAAGCTGAATATATAGTGAGTACCGATGCCAGCTGTTTAATGAATATACAAGCTTATATTAACAAGCAAAAATTACCTATAAAAACTATTCATATTGTGGATGTGCTCGCTGCTAATTTATAAAAATGGGAAAATCACACAAAGACGTGAAGAGTATGCGGATTAAATATTTGGGAGTGAAAAAAAGCAGAATCCTTAGCGACTTAGCGAGAGAAAAAAATACAGATCTCACGCAAAGACGCGAAGACGCAAAGAATATACGGATTAAATATTTGGGATTGAATAAAAAAAGAATTCTTAGCGACTTAGCGAGAGAAAAAAACAGATTTCACGCGAAGACGCGAAGGCGCAAAGAGTATAGGATTAAATATTTGGGAATGAATAAAAATAGAATCCTTAGCGACTTAGCGGCTTAGCGAGAGAAAAAATACAGATCTCACACAAAGACGTGAAGAGGCAAAGAGTATAGGATTAAATATTTGGGAGTGAATAAAAACAAAATTCTTAGCGGCTTGGCGGCTTAGCGAGAGGAATAGTACAGATCTCACGCAAAGACTAATAAAAAATAAAGTTTAAACAGATCAAAAATAAAAACCTCAGCGACTTAGCAAGAGAAAAATATTTGTAAAAATGACAGAAAATGAAATAGCCAGCATTATAGTGGATACCAGTTATCATATTCATGTTAAATTAGGTCCAGGTTTACTTGAGTCAGTTTATGAGGAAATACTTTATTATGAATTAGAGAATCAAGGCTTAAGTGTAGAAAGACAAAAAGCAATTCCTGTTTTCTGGAAAGATATTAAAATGAAATTGGGTTTTAGGACTGATTTAATTGTAGAGAATAAAGTAATCATTGAATTAAAATCCGTTGAAATGTTAGCACCAGTACATCCTAAACAACTATTAACTTATTTGAAATTAACTGATATGAAACTTGGCTTATTGATAAATTTCAATGATAAATTAATAAAAAATGGAATTACACGTATTGTAAATAATTTATAATTCATAATTAACGCTTAATGAAATAAAACAGAACCCTTAGCGAGAGAAAAAAACAGATTTCACGCAAAGACGCGAAGACGCAAAGAATATGCGGATTAAATATTTGAGAGTGAATAAAAACAGAACCCTTAGCGGCTTGGCGGCTTAGCGAGAGAAA